>NZ_JACKUR010000022.1:0-655 GCF_025822865.1 Mycobacterium paraffinicum
AACGGAGGCACTCCCGCTGCCGCTATTCCAGCCCGGCCAGCTACGAAAACACCCACACATTCGCTACGCTGCCAGAAGCTGCTTAATCCAAATCCCGTGTCCACCATCCGGGGTCAAGGCCCGTCCGTCTATGGTGCTCGCAAGCTGTGGAAAACGGCACATCGGGCTGGCGCGACGTCGGCCGCGACCAGGTGGCCCGGCTGATGCGTGCCGCCGGCATCCACGGGGTGCGCCGCGGCAAGCGGGTGCGCACCACCACACCGGACCCGGCTGCGGCGCGCCACCCAGATCTGGTCCAGCGAAAGTTCAGCGCGACCGCGCCCAACCAATTGTGGGTCACCGATCTGACGTTCGGGCCGACCTGGTCCGGGGTCGCCTATGTCTGCTTCATCGCCGATGTCTACTCGCGGATGATCGTGGGCTGGCGGGTGGCCTCTCATATGCGCACCACGATGGTGCTCGACGCGTTGGAGATGGCCCGATGGTCACGCGGAACCTGTTGGAAGGCTTGACATGTCACTTTGATGCCGGACTGGCGAGTCCCCGTTACTGAGTCCACCCCGATCCAGAGTCGGGTTTGTTGTTTCGAATTCAGTTGATGCCACAGGCGACTGGGATGTGGGTACACCTGCATGACGCAGCGTACTCGGCCGGC
>NZ_JACKUR010000023.1:0-359521 GCF_025822865.1 Mycobacterium paraffinicum
TGGGTCCGACGCCGGGGGCTTCACCGGTGCCGCGGGCGAACACCACTTGGACGTCCGGACATTGGGCGGCGGCGGTGGGCAGGACGGAACCGGCCAGGGCCGAGGCACCGAGGCCGGACGCCGCGGCGACTGCTGGAATAACGAAACGGGCTATTTGACGTGCGATCATGCCGCAATTGTGCCCAGTCGACCCCCTGCCTAAACAGGTGAAAGCATGGAAATTACTGCGAATTCACACAACCCCGGTTTCCACCCGGTTTGCGGGCTGAGATCGCTTGCGCGGGCGCCCCATCCGGCGCCGCGGCGGCCGGTGAGCCGGCGCCGGTCCCGACCGGAGCGGCAACGCCGGGGCGGGCCGCCGGCCCGGATCGCGATGTGGTCTGCTAACTGTGACGAGTCGGGCGCACGGTGAAGCCATCCGCCGACGCTCGACACGCGGAGTGAATGTGGCGGCAAAGTTGAACGTGATAGTGCAGGCCCTCAATAAGGTCACGGACCACATGGCCAATCCGGCCCGGGTGTCGGATGCCGACAAGCTGCGCCGCGCGGTCGCCGGCAAGACCGCGCTCGTCACCGGCGCCTCATACGGCATCGGCGAGGCGACCGCCCGCAGGCTGGCCGCCGCCGGGGCCACGGCGCTGGTGGTCGCCCGGTCCGAGGAACGGCTCGACGACCTGGCGGCGTCGATCAACGCCGCCGGCGGCCGCGCGATCGCATACCCGACCGACCTCACCGACGAGGCCGCCGTCAGCGCGCTGACCAAGGAGATCACCGAGCAGCACGGCGCGATCGACATCCTGGTGAGCAACGCCGGCAAGTCGCTGCGCCGCTCGCTGCATCACCAATACGACCGGCCGCACGACTTTCAGCGCACCATCGACATCAACTATCTCGGGCCCATCCGGCTGCTGCTGGGACTCCTGCCGGCCATGCGCGAAAGCGGACGCGGGCACATCGTGAACGTCTCCAGCGTCGGCGTGCGCGTCGTGCCGGGGCCGCAGTGGGGCGCCTACCAGGCGTCGAAGGGGGCTTTCGACCGGTGGCTGCGCAGCGTGGCCCCGGAACTGCACGCCGACGGCGTGGAGGTCACCACCGTCTACTTCGCCCTGGTCCGGACCCGGATGATCGAACCCACGCCAATCCTGGGCCGGCTCCCGGGGTTGTCGGCCGACGAGGCCGCCGACGCGATCGCCAAAGCGATCATCGAGCGGCCCCGCAGCAACGAGCCGCCGTGGGTGCTGCCGGCCGAGTTGGCCTCGGTGTTGTTGGCCGGGCCCGCCGAACGCGCGGCCCGGCTGTGGTACCGGCGGTTCTTCTCGGATTCCAGCGGCGGCGAGGGTCGGCGATGAGCCAGGAGGGCGTGGTCGGCACCGCGGCCCGGGCGCTGCTGCGGTCGCGACTGCTCGCTCCGCCGTCGCCGCTGGCAGCCCTGCGGCTGATCCGGGAGGCGCGCCGGGGCGGCACCAACCCCTACACCCTGCTGGCGGTGACCGCGATTCGATGGCCCAACCGGGCCGCGATCGTCGACGACGACGGCGTCTGGGATTACCGGCAGCTGCAGTCGGCGACCGAATCGCTGGCAGGCAGGTTGACGCGAGAAGGCGTCGGACCCGGCGACGCGGTCGGCATCATGTGCCGCAACGGCCGCGGATTCATCGCCGGCGTCTTCGGCGCCGCGCTGGTGGGAGCTGACGTGGTAATCGTCAATACGGACTTTCGCAGCGACGCCCTGGCCTCCGCGATGAGCGGTCACCGGATCACCACGATGGTCGCCGACGCCGAATTCGGCGAGCGCGCCCAGGCCGCCGACGGATCGGTCGTCGTGATCGACCCGGCGACGATCACCGCCCAGGAGGGTGAGCCGCGGCCCAACGTGGCCACGCCCGGCCGGATCATTCTGCTGACGTCGGGCACCACCGGCACGCCCAAAGGGGTGCCGCGCTCACCGCAGCTGCGTTCCGCGGTGGGCGTGTGGGTGACGATCCTCGATCGCACCGGCCTGCGCACCGGGTCGCGAATCTCGGTGGCGATGCCCATGTTTCACGGGCTGGGGCTGGGCATGCTGATGCTCACCGTGGCCCTGGGCGGCACGGTGCTCACCCACCGCCAATTCGACGCCGAAGCCGCGCTCGCGCAGGCGTCGCTGCATCGCGCCGACGCGTTCACGGCGGTGCCGGTGGTGCTCGCGCGCATCCTCGCGCTGCCCGAGCGGGTGCGCGCCCGCAACCCCGTGCCCTACCTGCGGGTCGTGATGTCGAGTGGGGACCGGCTCGACCCCACCCTGGGGCAGCGGTTCATGGACGCCTACGGCGACATCCTCTACAACGGCTACGGCTCCACCGAGGTCGGCATCGGCGCGCTGGCTACCCCCGCGGAGCTGCGCGAAGCGCCCGAGACCGTCGGGAAACCGGTCGCCGGCTGCCCGGTGCGCATCCTCGACAAGAACGGCAAGCCGGTCGGTGCGCGCGTCACCGGCCGCATCTTCGTGGGCGGCGAGCTGGCCAGCGAGGGGTATACCGGTGGCGGCGACAAGCCCGGCGCCAAGGCCGTCGTCGACGGCATGACCAGCACCGGCGACATGGGCTACCTCGACAACGCGGGCCGCCTGTACATCGTCGGCCGCGAAGACGACATGATCATCTCCGGCGGGGAGAACGTCTACCCGCGCGCGGTCGAAAACGCCCTCGCCCAGCATCCGGCGGTCGCCGACAACGCGGTCATCGGGGTTCCCGACGAGAAGTTCGGCCATCGACTGGCCGCGTTCGTGGTCCTGCACCCGGACAGTGACACCGATGAGGCGGCGTTGCGGGAGTACCTCAAGGGCAAAGTCTCGCGATTCGAGCAGCCACGAGACATCAACGTGGTCACCAGCATCCCGCGCAATCCGGCGGGCAAGGTCGTGCGCAGGGAGCTGTCCGGCTAGGCGCGCGGCGAAAGCCTCACTGCTGCTTGGGTTCCAGGGCGGCGACCTGCTTGGCCAGCCAGTTGGGTGCCAGCACCGAGACGACGGTGGTGCCCGCGGTGGCGCTGATGACGCCGGTCCAGGCGACCGGGCCCAGCGGTGTGCAACCGAAAAAGTGGCTGACGCCGGGGGTTTGGACGATCGCGACCAGCACACCCGCGCTCCCCAGCGCCGTGCCCAGCACCAGCGGGCTGTGGCGGCGCGTCAGCAGGGTCTGCGCGAGCTGCGTGGTCACCAGCGCGGTCAGCCCCATTGTCGACGTGCGGCGTTCGGTGCCCGGTGTCCAGCGCCCGATGGCCCAGGCCGCCGTCGCACCCGCGGCCGTGATGGCGCCCCGGGTGACGATCTGCCGCATCAGCGGCGCGTCGAGGGAGGGCGGGGGCCCGGACAGCGTGGCCAACTGGAAGGCGCGGTGCAATTCGTCTGCGTCGCGGTCGACCCCTTCCTCGGCCTCCTCCGGCTCGGAGAACTGTGGGGTGACGGCGACAGCAAGCGCGGGGAACATGTCGGTGAGCAGGTTCACCAGCAGCAGCTGGCGGGTGCCCACCGGCGCCCGGCCGGTGCCCAGGGCCGTGCCGATGAGGGTGAACAGCACCTCCCCAACGTTGCCGCCGACCAGGATGCCCACCGCGTCCCGCACGCCGCCCCACATCCCGCGCCCCTCGACCAGCGCGTCGAGCAGCACGCCGAGATCGTTGTCGGTCAGCACGATGTCGGCGGCCCCGCGCGCGGCGGACGAGCCGCGACCGCTCACGCCGATGCCCACATCGGCCATCCGGATCGCGGCCGCGTCGTTGGCCCCGTCGCCGACCATCGCGACCGCCTGGCCGCTGTCCTGCAGCGCCGCGACGATCTGCACCTTCTGCTCGGGGCTGACGCGGGCGAAGACTTGGACGTCGGCGGCGACCTTGGCGCGATCCTCCTCGCCGAACGCGACGAGTTCGGCGCCCGTCATCTCGCGCGCGTCCGCGGGCAGGCCCAGTTGCCGGGCGATCGCCCGCGCGGTCACCGGGTGGTCGCCGGTGATCAGCACCACCCGCCGGCCGGCTTCCACCAGCGCCTCGATCAGTGGCCGCGCCGACGCCCGCGCGGTGTCCGCCAAACCGACGTAACCGATCAACTCGAGGTCGTGCGCGGCGGCGTCCACGGCGTCGGCGTCGGTGTCCTCCTCGCCGGTGCCGTGCTCCCACGGGCGCTCAGCCACCGCCAGCACCCGCAGGCCCTGCTCGGCAAGGCGCAACACCAACGACTCGGCGCGGTCGAGGTCGGCGTCCGCATCGGCGAAGCGGCAGCGCGGAAGCACTTCTTCCGGCGCGCCCTTGACCATGAGCATCGGCCCGCCGTTCCCGCCCGCCGTGCCGATCGCGGCGGAGTAACCGCGGCTGGATTCGAACGGTACGTCCGCGAGCACGTTCCAATCCGAGTCCCACTGGCGGTCAATGGAATTCGCTGCCGTGAGGATCGCCTCGTCGGTCGCGTGCGCGTGGCCGCCCCCATTGTGGGGCTGCGTGCTGCTGCGCGCGGCCGCCCGCACCACCGCGGCGGACGCCGGGTCGGTCACGTCGGGGAAAGGAGCGTCCGCGCCGGCGCCGTGCGGGACGCCGCGGACGACGCGCAGGCGGTTCTCGGTGAGCGTGCCGGTCTTGTCGAAACACACCGTCTCGACCCGGCCCAGCGCCTCGACCGCCCGCGGCGTGCGGACCAGGACCCCGCGCCGCGACAATCGCTGGGCGGCGGCCAGCTGGGCCAGGGTGGCCACCAACGGCAGGCCCTCGGGAACGGCGGCCACGGCGATGGCCACGCCGTCGGCGACCGCCTGACGCAACGTTCCTTGATGCAGCAGCGCCAACGCCGTCACCGTCGCGCCGCCGGCCAGGGTCAGCGGCAGGACCTTGCTGGTCAACTCGCGCAGTCGGGCCTGCACCCCGGCCGCGGACTCGACGTCGGCTATCGCCGAAATCGCGCGCTGGGCGGCGGTGCCCGCACCCGTCGCCACGACGATCGCGCGCGCGTGCCCGGCGACGATGGTGCTGCCCTCGAACAGCATGCTGGCGCGGTCGGAGTCGGCGACGGCCACGGGCTCGACCTGCTTGTCCACCGGCAGCGACTCGCCGGTGAGGAAGGACTCGTCGACTTCGAGGTCCTCGGCGACCAGCAGGCGGGCGTCCGCCGGGACCACCTCTGGGGCGGCCAGGTCGATGATGTCGCCGGGGCGCAGCGACTTCGCGTTCACCGAGACCGTGCGTTCGACGGTGCGGGCCGCCTCCAGCCGGCGGTGCGCCGTGGCCACCGCGGGCAGCACCACGCGCCGCGCGTATTGATCCTGCTCGGCGAACAGCTCGGCGACGGCGGCCTCGGCCCGCAACCGTTGCGCCCCGCCGGCGACGGCGTTGGCGGTCATCACGCCCGCCACCAAAAGTGCGTCGACGCTGCTGCCGACGATCGCCGAGGCCGCCGCCCCCACGGCCAGGATGGGCGTCAGCGGATCGGACAGCTCGGCCCGCGTCGCGGTCAGCAGCCGCCCCACCCGACTGGCCGGCCCGCGCAGCGGCGCGACCAGCGGGTTGTAGGACAGGTCGTCGAGGAGTTGCCGCCAGGGCGCGGCGCCGGGTTCGACGGCCAGGGGACGTGTGCGGCTGGCCAGCCGGGAATAGACGATCTCCGGATCGAGGGCGTGCCAGGCGGTCAGCGGCTGCGGTGTCGGGTCGGGGAGCCGAAGCACCCGGGAGGCCGCGAAGGTGCCCTGCAGCAGCGCGGCGGCCGCTGCGGCGTTGACCGGGTTGAGCCAGCGCTGCACGGCGAAGGGGCTCAGCGTGCGCGGGTCGCCGGTGACCAGCAGCAGCCCCGCCAGCGTGCTGCCGCCCTTCGCGAGGCGCACCGCGGACTCGGTTGCTTCCCGGGCCACCGGCAGCGCCGACAAGATGCGCACCGCCGCGGCGAGGTCCGTGCCCGTGATGATGTCCGCCGTCCACGGCGTCGCCGCCTGTGGGTCGTCCAGCGCCACCCCGACGTCGGCGATGGCCAGCGCGGCCAACGTGTCGGTGGAGGCGAAGTCGCGGTGCAGCGCGGTGATGAGCAGCACGGGCCCGCGATCGGTGCGCAGGTCGCGTACCAACTGCAGCAGCGGCGTGCCCGGCGGGTGACTCACGGCGACGCTGGCGGTGAGGTCCTCGGTGCCGGCGACGTGGCGTAACACCACCCGGGCGCCCGTCCGGTGTGCGATCTGCAGCAGCGGGATGGCGAACGGGTCGACCTCCCAGCCGACGTCGACGCTGCCGACGCGCTCGCCGTCGACCACGAGATCGGCATGTTCGAGGCCCTGCGCCGGTGTCGCCGACGACCCCTGCGCCCGGGCCCACCGCAGCCGGGCGCCGGTGGCGGGCAACTCGTCCGGGTCCGGTTCGGGGGCTTCCTCACCGTGCAGCAGCGCGTCGGCGACCTCGTAGACGCGGTCCTCGTCCCACCCGGGTACGTCGCCGCGCGCCTGCAGCACGGCGCGGTTGTCCCCACGCAGTGCGGCGCCGTCGATCACGACCACCTTCACCCGGTCCAGCCGCCGCAACGCCCCCGGGTCAAGAAACAGCTGCCCGGCGTTGGCCAGTCCGCGGCCCAGAACGGCGGCGAACGACTGCCGGCCCGTGTGTGCGGCCCGCGGCACGCCGGCCAGCAGCGCGCCGGCCGCGTCCTCCGTGCCGCCGCCGGCCAGCAGCGCACCCGCCGCGGCCACCAGCGAGGCGTTGGCGGCCTGGTCGGCGTACTCCTCCACCGGCCCGGCCATCGAGCCCTTCGCGGTGTCGATGGCGGCATCGATTGCCCCGCCCACTACCACGTGGGAAGCCTCTCCCGCCGCGGCGGCGGCCCAATTGTGCCGGGGCGCTTGCGATTTGGGTCCGGCCGAGGAGATGATCGGAACGACCGGGGCCTGCGGCCGGTTGGGTGAGGCCAGCTCCGGTTCGCGGTCCCGCCAGCGCTGACGGTGCGCCGCGGCCTCGGAGACCTGCAAGCTTCGTTGTGCCAGGTCCAGCAGCGGTGTGCCGACCGCCTGCGTCAGCCCGTTGGCCAGTGCGGTCGACGCGCTGAGGGCGATGTCGGTGCCGACGCGACCCAGCCGCGACTCCAGCACGGCAACCACCCGAGGCTGATGATTCAGCAGCGCGGCGGCGGCGCGTGCGCTTCGCGGTGCGACGGGCAGACGGCCCAGCCAGCCGGTCACCGCGGCTCCGATGGCCGCCACGTCCATGGCCGCGGCGCTGAACGGTACCAGGATCGCCAACGGATTTCCGGGGTCGGCGAACGGCGCGGTCCGGGGTGCCTCTTTGGGGGCGACGAGGGTCAGGTCCGCCGCGACGCGGCAGATCGTTTCGCGCACCCGGTCCAGCACTGCATCGCCATCGGGTTCGTGGTCGAATTCGACCACCAGCCGGCCTAGGGCGCCCTCGACGTGGGCCGAGGCCACGCCCGGAATCCGGCGGACCGGCTCCTCGACCGCCGGCGCGTGTTCGTGCCAGCCCGGGAACGGCAGCAACGGGTCCAGGTCCAGATGCACGCGCCGCCCGCTCTGCCACCGGACCGGCGGGGTGACGCTGGGCCCGGAACCGTTGGTGGAACCGGTCAATCCGACGGCCCGGCCCGTCGTCTGGGCCATCGACTGCACAATCGGGACCGCGAGTTCGGCGACCGGGTTGGTCAACGCCTGCAGAGCGCCCGCGGCCCCGGCCGCGGTGGATACGCCGGCGCGCACCACCTGGGCGGCCCCGTCGGTCATGCCGGCGACGACGCTGGCAACGCCCGGAATCCTCACTCGGTCACCCTTCGATTACCTCTACCGCGCCTAATGATCCTGGGGGGTTGGGGGCCTGTCCACATTTGCAACGGTGGACTTGCGACGACAGCGGTGACGCCGGTAAGTCGTGCCTTCCTCCGCTGACCGGTGGTGCAGTCGCTTCCCCTGCGGACAGGTTACCGGCTCGCCGGAAAACCAAACCTGCTGAACAGGCCGGGGTCCAGGAAGACGGTGATGGCGGCGATGCCGGCGGCGTCCGCGGCGAGGACGTGAATGGAATGGGCCCGCATCGTCCCGTCGCGATCGCGGCGGTACTCGGCGACCGCGGGTTGCGCATTCGCGGCCGTCGGGATCATCGCGATATCACCGGCCTTGGCGAAAGCGCGCGCGGCCAGGAACCGCAGCACCGCATCGCGCCCGGCGAACCACACATCCAGAGGCGGCATTTCGAGCTTCACATCCGCCTGCAGCAATGCGGTGAGGGCGGCCATGTCCGCGTTTTCGAATGCCGCGCAATAGCGGTCGAGGAGTTCACGGCGCTCGGCATCGTCGGGTTCGGACAGGCTTTCCTCGGTGGGGGAGAGCTCGGCGAGCCGGGCCCGCGCCCGCTGCAGCGAGCTGTTGACGGCGGCCGGTGTCGTCTCGAGCAGTTCGGCAACCTCGGCGGCGCTGAACTGCACGACGTCGCGCAGGATGAGCACCGCTCGCTGGCGGGCCGGGAGCTCCTGCAGCGCCGTCATCACGGCCAGCCGCAGGCTTTCCCGCGCGGTGACGTTGTCCTCCGGCGTGAACATCAGCGAGTCGGGAATGGGTTCCAGCCACTCGTGCGCGCCGCCGGCCGCGTCGAGGCTGGCGTTCGGGTCGGTCGATCCGTCACCCAGCCCGGCCGGCAGCACGCGGCGGGCGCGGTTCTGCAGCGCCCGCAGGCAGGCGGTCGTCGCGATCCGATAGAGCCACGTTCGCAGCGCAGCGCGTTCCTCGAACGCCTGGTAGCCGCGCCAGCCGTTGAGATAGGTCTCCTGCACGAGGTCCTCGGCGTCGTGCACCGACCCGAGCATCCGGTAGCAGTGCGCGATCAGCTCGGCCCGAAACGGCGCCGCCTGCGCGATGAAGTCCTCTTTCGCCGGCATGGCTTCTCCTGTCTCGGCTGCGACCGAACGCTACTCCAGTACAGAGACGGCGGACCGGGGAAATTCATCGGTCCGCGCGCGATGAATTTCGGTGTGGCGACGTCTCTCAACTAGTGGACGCACATTCCATGAGAGCGAGGAAGAACATGAACGAGCCACTGACAACCGATGGGCTGGTCGGCACCACGGCGATCGTGACCGGGGCGAGCCGCGGATTCGGCCGCGCCATCGCCGGCGCCCTGGCCTCGGCGGGCGCCGAGGTGGTCGGCGTCGCGCGCAACGGATCCGGCCTCGACGAGGTGCGCGACGAGCTGGGCGGTGGCTTCCTCCCGGTGGTCGCCGACGCCGCCGACCCGGCGACGGCGCAGCGGCTCATCGACGAATACCGGCCGCGCACACTGGTCCTGTGCGCCGGGGCGACGCCGCAGATGAGCCCACTGCAGGACCAGAGCTGGCACAGCTTCAGCGAGAACTGGAATGTGGATGTCGCGCAAGCGTTTCACTGGATCCGCTACGCGGTGCGACGGCCGCTCGCGCCGGGCAGTTCGGTGATCGCCGTGTCCAGCGGCGCCGCCGTGGCCGGGTCACCGCTGAGCGGGGGCTATGCGGGCGCGAAGGCCACGGTCAGGTTCATCGCCGGCTACGCCGCGATCGAATCGGAGCGGTCCGGCCTGGGGATCCGGTTCGTGTCCGTCCTGCCGCGGTTGACCCCGGCCACTGGCCTCGGCGCCAAAGCCGTCGCGGCGTACGCCGAACGGCAAGGGGTCGACGTCGAGTCGTTCGTGCGGGCGGGCGGACCCGCGCTCAGCGCGGAACAGGTGGGCGAATCCGTCCTTTCGATCGCCACCGATGGCCGGGGCGGCGGGGACGCGTATCTGCTCACGTCGACCGGCCTGTCGGCTGTGGCCTGAGACCCTCGAAACCCCAAGGAGGACAACGTCATGAACACACCCCCCATCGTGCCGGCACGGGACTGGGCGGCCGCACGCGAACAATTGCTGGTGCAGGAGAAGGAAGTGCTGCGGGCCCACGACGCCTTGGCGGCGGCGCGCCGCCGGATGCCCTGGCTGGCCGTCGACAAGGACTACGCGTTCGAGGGGCCCGAGGGCCGGGTCGGCCTGCTGGGCCTCTTCGGGGGCCGGCGTCAGCTGATCGTGTACCGCGCATTCTTCGAGCCGGACGTGGACGGCTGGCCCGACCATGCCTGCCGCGGCTGCTCGATGATGGCCGACCACGTGGGTCACCTCGCCCATCTGCACGCTCGTGACACCACCCTGGTGTTCGCGTCGCGGGCACCGCAGGCCGACATCGCGCGGCTGAAGGCGCGGATGGGTTGGCATATGCCGTGGTACACGCTCACCGACGATTTCGACGCCGACTTCGGCGTGGACGAATGGCACGGCACCAACGCGTTCATCCATGACGGTGACCGCGTGTTCCGGACCTATTTCATCAACAACCGCGGCGACGAGGTGATGGGCAACACCTGGAGTTACCTCGACATGACCGCGCTCGGGCGCCAGGAGACCTGGGAGGACTCGCCCGACGGCTACCCGCAAACCGCGCCGTACGAGTGGTGGGAATGGCACGACGCATACGGGGAGCGCGCGCCGTCGCGGTGGTTCGGGGATCCCGATCCGGACAATCCCAACGACCCGCGGCCGGCACGCGGCGGCTAAATCCGGCAGACCGCAATTCGCGTTTCAAGCCCGAATAACACGAATGCGCGGTAGCCGTCCACCGGCTACTCGCGCAATATTCGGCTGAGTGAATTCGCTATAAAATTCGGTGGTTCGCCCTGTTGACGTGGTACCCGGCCGGGAACGACTTCTCGATGACCTGCAGCTGGTGGTCCACCCTGGACTCGAGCTCGAGGACGACGCAGCTGTCGCCGACGGCCTTCGATTCGAGGACTATGTACCGCTGACCGCAATCCATGATGGGATCACCTGAGTGCAATGTTTCGACGGGCACCAATTCCGGGCTTCCGTTTGATTCCACCCATCACACGCTAGGTCAATTCCGCGACCGAGGGAATAGTTTCCCCGCCACCCTCAGGATTCACTGCGCTTCGGGCTGCTTGAAGAACACACTGACGCGCGAGATGAGCCCGTCGTCGCCCCGCTCGAACAGGATGCATTCCGGCCACCGCTTGGTGACGCCGTCGATCTCGAACGCCTCGGTCAGTTCCACGTAGGACAGGCGGGGGTTCACGTGCGAAACCCGTTGCACGTCCAGCCGATGACCGGCCAGGTTGGTGAGGACCTTACGCAGGTAGGCGACGTAGTGCTGCTTGCCCTCGACGACGTCGCAGAACGGGCCCTCGCGGGTCAGGCCTTCGTCGGCGATCGTCGTGGCGAGGCCGTCCCAGTCGTGTGCGGCCAGGCAGTCCAGGTAGCGCTCGATGACTCCGGTGGTCATGTCGACTCCACGTACAACACAGTAGGCGAGGAGAGGAGGGTCGGAAACAGGTTTGCCCAAGCGCTGCGCCGGACGCCGCGAAGCGGGCCAGAATAGGGCGATGAGCGCACCCAGCGCACCCGATTCGCCGCCCACGGCCCCGAGTTGCTATCGGCACCCGGGCCGTCCGACGTATGTGCGCTGCAACCGATGTGAGCGCTACATCTGTGGGGACTGCATGCGCAGCGCCGCCGTCGGTCAGCAGTGTGTGGAGTGCGTCCGGGCGGGCGCCCGGACCATCCGGCAGCCCCGGACCCGCTTCGGTGGGCGGCAGCGGTCGGCGGCGCCCGTGCTCACGTACGCGCTGATCGCGGTCAACGTGGCGGCGTTCGTGCTGCAGATGGCGTCGGGGCGGCTGGAAAGGCAGCTCGCGCTCTGGCCGCCGGCGGTCGCCGACGGCGAGTTCTACCGCCTGGTGACGTCGGCGTTCTTGCACTACGGGGCGACGCACCTGCTGTTCAACATGTGGGCGCTCTACATAGTGGGGCCGCCGCTTGAAATGTGGCTGGGCCGATTGCGTTTCGGCGCGCTCTACGCGCTCGGCGGGTTGGGCGGTTCGGTGCTCGTCTACCTGGTGTCGCCGCTCGACACGGCCACGGCGGGCGCCTCCGGGGCGATCTTCGGTCTCTTCGGTGCCACCTTCGTGGTGGGCAAGCGGCTGGCCGTCGACGTCCGCTGGGTGGTCGCGGTCATCGCGATCAACCTGGTCTTCACTTTCGTTGTCCCGCTGATCAGTTCGCAACGCATCAGCTGGCAGGCACACGTGGGCGGGCTGGTCACGGGTGGGCTGGTCGCCGCGGCCTACGTCTACCCGCCACCGCAGCGGCGGAACGCGGTTCAGGCCGCGGTGACGATCGTCGTGCTGGCCGCGTTCGCCGTGCTGATCTGGTGGCGCACGGCGGAATTGCTCGCGGAGTTCTCCGCATGAGCTCCTGCGTCGCCCACGCCGAGCACACGCTGACCGAGGACGTGCCCGCGCCGCCGGGCGAAGTCCGTGACTTCTATGTGGACCTGGACAACATCAAGATCGTCCACCCGCTGATCGTGTCCGTGGAGACGTTGTCGCGCACCGAAACCGCGGACGGTGTCGTCCACAGCTATCGGGTTCGGGACCGGATCCCGTTGGGGCCGTTCAGAATGACCATCACCTACCGGGCCCGGCTGCTGGTGCCGGCGGCGGGCGACGTGCTGACCGAGGCCGACCAGTCCCCGGGGGTTCACCTGCGCGGGACGGTGAGCTTCGAGCCGATCGCGGCGGGCACCCGTGTCACGGAGCGAATCCGGATAGCGGCGCCCCGGCTGCTCGCCGCGATGACAACACGCGAGGCCGTCAAGGCACACATCGAGATGCTGGCCGGCATCCGTCGGCACTTCGAGACGGGATGATCAGCGCGGCTTCCACTCCGACGTCAGCGCCGCCTCCGAGAGATACTTCGTCGAACTCCACCCGCCGTCGACGACGATCGTCTGGCCGTTGATGAAGGCCCCACCGGGCGAGCACAGGAACGCCACCGTGCTCGCCACGTCGTCGACCGTGCCCAGGCGCTGATGCGGTGTCATCTCGGTGTTGATGCGACGGAACCGCTCGTCGTGCAGGCGATGCTCGGTCATCGGTGTCTGAATCACCCCGGGCGCCACCGCATTACAACGTATCCCCTGCGCCCCGTACTGGCAGGCGATGTGGGTGGTCAGCGCCGTGAGCCCGCCCTTGGCCGCCGAGTACGCGCCCCCGCGCAGGCCGCCGACCACGGCGAAGGTCGACGTGACGTTGACGATCGCGGATCCGGGAGGCATGTGCGGCAACACCTCCCGGATGAGTCGGAACGGGGCCCGCAGCATCAAACCGAGGAAATGGTCCAGCGATTCGTCGTCCGTCTCGTGCACCGGCTTGGGGCTGCCTATCCCGGCGATGTTGACCAGAAAGTCGATGTGGCCCCACCTGTCCAGGGCGGTGTCGGTGATCCGCTTGGGCGCATCGTCGTCGGTGAGATCGACGGCTACCGTCGCCACCCGGTCGGGGTCGCCGATGTGGCGCGCCAGCCCGGCGAGCTTCTCGGTGTTTCTCCCGGTCGCCACGACCGCCATGCCCGCCTCGGCGAGCTTGGCCGCGCAGCCGAAGCCGATCCCGCCGCTCGCCCCCGTCACCACCGCTACCTGCATGTCACTGCTCCGCCTTCATGAGCGCCGCCTTGATCTGGTGCTTCAATATCTTCCCCGCGTCGTTCTTGGGCAGCACGTCCCAAAGCACCAGCTGCTCAGGGGCTTTGAACCGCGCCAGCCCCGACTCTTCCAGGAAGCCGCGCAGGCTGGCCACATCGAGGCCGGGACCGCCCGCGGGCACCACGACGGCGCAGGCCCGTTCCCCGGTCCGGTCGTCGGGCAGCCCGACGATGGCGATCTCCGCGATGCCGGGGTGCCCGGCGAGGATGTCCTCGACTTCCTTCGGTGAGATGTTCTCACCGTTGCGGATGATGATGTCCTTGGCGCGTCCCGTGACGACCAGGTAGTCGTCGTCGAGCCATCGCGCCAAATCTCCGGTGCGGAAGAAGCCCTCGTCGTCGAAGGCCTCCACCTCGTCTTCGAGGTGGTGGTAGCCGGCCAGCATCTGCGGCCCCCGCGCGTGGATCTCGCCGCCGACGAGCTTGACCTCGGCCAGGCCGACGCGACCGTCGGTGTCGGCGGCGTGATCGACGTCCCGCACCGACCCGACCGTGGTGACCGGGACTTCCGTCGATCCGTACACCCGGGTGACGATCGCCGACTCGAAAAAGGCCGCGGCCCTGCGGATCAGCGCGGGGGCCACCGACGCGCCGCCACAGACGAACAGCTTCAGATCCGGGAGCCGGGTGCCGGCGCGCTCCGCCGCGGCCAGCATGTGCTCCAGGAACGGTGTCGCCCCGGCTATGTGTGTGCACCGCTCGGCCTGCATCAGAGCGACGGCGTCGTCGCCGTCCCACCGGTCCATCAAGACCGCGGTCATGCCCAGCAGCAGCGGGCATTCGAACGCGTAGATGGAACCGCCGATGTGCGCGATCGGCGACGCCACCAGGAACGCGTCGCCCGGCTCGACGAGCCAGTGCTCGCCGATCTGGCGGATCAGCGCGTGGATCGAGTTGTGGCTGTGCAGAACGCCTTTCGGCCGTCCCGTGGTGCCCGAAGTGTAGAGGATCATGCGGACGGCGTCGGGATTCAGCGTGGGCAGCGCCGCGTCCGAGGGTCGCTCCTCGAGCAGCGCTTCGTAGGGGACGCTATGCCCATCCGGGTCCCCCCGCACCAGCACGACCTCGGGCGGCGACTCCAGCTGCGCGGTCACCCGGCCCAGCATCGCGGCATAGTCGTGATGAGCGAACCGCGCTGGGGCAAAGATCATTCGGCTGTCGGCGTCTTCCAGGACGAACCGGAGTTCGCGGTCGCGCATGGACGGCAGGATGGGGTTCGCCACCATCCCCGCCAACGTACTGCCCAAGTAGATCACCGCGGCCTCGTGCCAGTTGGGCAGCATGAAGGAGACCACGCTGCCCGGTGGGATCCGCGCAAGCAGCGCTTGCGCCAGCGCCGTTGCCTGTCGGTACAGGCCCACACAGTCCAGCCGCCGGTCCCCGTCGACCAGCGCCACCCGTCGCGGTGTGCGCTCGGCGGCCTCGCGCAGCGTGTCGGCCAGCGTGCCGGGGACCCACCAACCGCGCGCGTAGGCATCGGCGGCGCGTTCGTCGTCCCACCGAACCCACCGCCCGCCGATCAGCTTCCGGGTGGATGCCATTGCGGCAGCTTAGCCACGAACCCGCCGCATCGTCATCGAGTGCCGGAAGCGCGACGCGGGATGGGTGTTGATGGTGACCTGCGCGACCTGCCCGTCGGAGGTCGTGTAAGTCCGTTGTACCTGCAATGCCGGTGTCCCCGAATCGATCTCGAGGCCGGCCGCCAGGTCCGGGGAGATGACCACCGCGGCGATCTCCTGCTGGACCTCGACGACGCTGAGGCCGAACAGGTCCTCGATGAGCGGGAAGATGGGGCCTTCGTGGCGCTGCAGCAACCGGCCGACGCCGGCGAACGCGCGGTTGATGTAGTACTCGGTGCGGCAAAGCGCGTACCCGGGTGACTCGGTGGCGACGGCCCGCCGGAAGCCGCGCACGGTCAGCCATTCTTCGCCGGTCGTCAGCCCGGTCCGGGCGGACAGTTCGTCGTCGATGGTGACCATGGCGACCGATTCGATGGCGAATCGGGTGTCCGTCGCGAACGCCAGCAGGTCGTTGATCGACATGACGTGCTGGACGTAGGAGTCGGCCGAGGGCCGCGGCACCACGAGGGTTCCGGTTCGTGGGCGCGACGACACCAGGTTGTCCTCGCGCAGGCGGCGCAGCGCCTCCCGAATGGTGTAGCGGCTCACCGCAAATCGCTCACACAGTTCGTGTTCGGTCGGCAATTGCGAGCCCACCGGATAGACGCCCTCCACGATCTCTTTCCGCAACGTGCGGGCGACCTGCAGGTACCGGTGGTCGACGACTCTGGCTTCGGTCATCGCTTCCCTTCGGGATCCCGCCGCAATGCCAACACGCTGCCGTCGGCATCCGCCGAGATGTACAGCGTGCCGTCCGGCCCGGCGGTGATACCGGCGAACGGGCCCTGCGGCCCGGAGAAGGGCGGCATCCCGCGTAGCGGCTTCGGCGTCACGCCGGGCGGCGCACCCACCGGCAGGCCCGACGCGATGGTGTGGCGCGCGCCGGTGCCCAGGTCGACGGCGACCAACTCCTTGGCGCCCGCGTCCACCACGTACAGCTGCCCGTCGCGCACCACGATGCCCTGGGGCCGCTGCAGGTTGTCGCATACCGTGCCGCCGCCGCCCGGCCGGACCACTCGCCCGGCACCCGCCTCTGAAACCAGGCATCCCCCATCGTGGGTGATGGCCACCCCGACCGGTTCGCTTAGCCCGGTCGCGACCACCTCGACCGCGCCCGACCGGATGGACAGCACCCGTCCCGCGCCCAGTTCCGCCGCCACCACGGCGCCACCCGGGGTGACCGCAACCCCGTACAGCTGATCGAAACCCTCTGCCAACACCTCGCTTTCGCTGCTGGCCGGCCGATAGCGCGCCACCTGCCCGTTGGATGTGGTGACGACGAACTCGCCGTCGGCCACGGCGGCAAGCCCGCGCAGGAAGCCCGGATAGCCCGGGCTGAACAGCATTCCGGCGGTCTGGAGAGAGTCGCCGAGGAGCACATAGAAGTACGTCCCGTCGGCGATGTAGAGATTGCCGTCGGCGCCGACGGCGAGGTCCAGCGGCCAGTTCAGCCCGCCCGGCAGCACGGTCTGGGTACGGCCGTCGCCGAGGATCTCGGTGATCTCGCCGGTGAAGTTCGAGACGAACAACCGCTCACCGACGAACGTGAGGTTGTCCAGGCCGGGGTTCAGCGTGGCCAGCACGGTCCGGTCGCCGTTGCGGGGGTCGATGCGCAGCACCTGGCCGCTGTGCACCTGCGTCGACACGATGCGCCCGCGGGGATCGAACTTCACCGCGTCGGGGACGCCCAGGTCACCGGCCACCCGCTCGGGCGCGCCGCCGCCGGGGTCGATGCGCCAGATCTCGTTGGCGCCCATCAGCGGGAAATACAGCATGCCGTCGGGCCCGACCTCCATCGCGTTGGGCGACGGCGCGCTCTCCAGCAGCACCCGCGCCGCGCCGCCCGCCGGGTCGAGCTCCAGCAGGCGGCCGCCGTCGCGGCATTCGCCGATGAACAACCGGTCCCGGTAGAACGTGATGCCGTTGGCCGACGGCACGTCGTCGCGCAGCACCCGGGTGCGGCCCGTCGCATCGCGCACGCTCACCCGGCCATCCATGACCTCGGTCGCGAACAGGTTGCCGTCCGGGTCGAAGGCCACGTCGTCGGGCGCGATGATGTCGCCGCCCTTGGCGCTGACGACGTCCAGCCGACCGGTCGCCGGGTCGAGGGCGCTGATCTGGCTGCCGGTCACCTGGGCGATGTAGATGCGGCCGTCCGGTCCTGTCCGCAGGCCGTTCGCGCCGAAGAGCCGGCTCGGGGGCGTCACGCGGGCGAGACTCCAGCCGTCGGCGACGCTCGGCGCCCGCTCGGCGGAGAAGCGACCCTGCGACTGTGACAATCCGGCCATCACCGCTCGCACGTTAGCAATCGACCAATAGTCCAGACAATAGCCACAACCCGATTCGATCCGGCACTTGACGGGCCGCCATCCCCGAGAGAATCATGCTCTCTGATGAGTGCACATCATTATCTTGTCCGGACAATTGGCTAACCAGATGATAAGCGGCCTGCTGAGCCTGGACGGGCGCATTGTCGTGGTCTCCGGCGCGGCGGGGGGCGGCATCGGGACCGCCGTCACCCGCATGGTCGCCGAGGCCGGTGCGACCGTGGTCGCGGTGAGCCGGGGGCAGGACAATCTCGACCGGCACCTCGGGCCGCTCCGGGCCGAGGGCCTGGCTGTCGTGCCCGTCGCGGCCGACGCCTCCACCGAAGACGGGGTGCGGGCCACGATCGATGCTGTGCGGCGGGCCGATGGTGAACTGCACGGGCTGGTCAACGTCGCCGGCGGCGCGGACCCGTCGACGTGGATGCCGTCGACCCGGGTGACGCGCGCTGACTGGCGCGACCTGTTCACCCGCAACCTCGAAACGATGTTCTTCATGAGTCAGGCGGTGGCCGCGGAACTTAAGCGCCACGACCGTCCGGGCTCCATCGTGTCGATCTCGTCGATCAGCGGGATGAACACGGCGCCATTCCACATCGCCTACGGCACAGCCAAAGCCGCGATCGTGGCGGCAACCCGCACCATGGCTCTCGAACTGGCCGACAGCGCGGCCCCGATCCGGGTGAACGCGGTCGCGCCGGGCGTGACCGAGACACCGGCGTCGGGCACGTATGTCGACTCCGATCCCGAACGCGACCGCCGCGCCATCGCGATGGGTCGCCGCGGGCGGCCCGCGGAGGTGGCCGGTGCGATCCTCTTCCTGCTGTCGGACCTGTCCAGCTACATCACCGGACAAACACTGCTGGTGGACGGCGGATTGAACCTCAAGTGGGGACACCTGGGCGCCGACAACACCTCGGTGTTCCTCAAGGACGAAACATTCCGCGCGGCGATCACGCGCTGGGACGGGTAGAAAGCGAGGGCCCCGATGACACAGAACGGCGCGGCCGCGCCCGAGGAGCTGACCGAGCCGGTCACGATCCCGGTGGAGGCGTACCTCTCCGAGGAATACCTGCGCGCCGAGCGCGACAAGCTCTGGCGCAAGGTCTGGCAGCAAGTCGGGCGCGTGGAAGACCTGCCCAAGGTCGGCAGCTACCTCACCTACGACATCCTGGACGACTCCGTCGTCGTGATCCGCACCGGACCCGACACGCTCAAGGCTCACCACAATGTGTGCATGCATCGCGGCCGCAGGCTGGTCGACACCCCGGACGGCGCGAGAAACGCTTGCGGCCACAAGAAGTCGTTCGTGTGCGGGTTTCACGGCTGGACCTACGACCAGGACGGCGCCTGCACCCACGTGCCCGAGCGGCAGGACTGGCAGGGCGCCCTGACGCCGGAGAACACCCACCTGGCGCCGGTCAACGTCGACACCTGGGGCGGCTGGGTCTGGATCAACATGGATCCGGCGTGCGAGCCGTTGCGGGACTACCTCGAGCCCGCCGCGACCATGCTCGACCCGTTCCGCCTGCAGGACATGCGCTGCAAATGGCGGAAATGGCTGCATTTCGAATGCAATTGGAAGGTCGCGATGGAGGCCTTCAACGAGACGTACCACGTCGCCACCACCCATCCGCAGTTCAACAAATTCGGCAACTTCCGCGGCTGGGCGATGGCGCAGGGCAAGCACAGCAACATCGGCTACGACGCGCCCAAGGGGCTGGAAGAGACCAAATCGAAGATCCGCCTGGGCACCGGTGCGGATCCGCGGATCTCGACGGCCGAGATGCAGATCTACACGCTGGAGGAGACCAACGCCACCACCACCAGGACCCTGGTGGAGGCGGCCCGCCGGCTGGTCGACGAGCTGCCCGCGGACACCCCCGCCGGCCGGGTGCTCGAGCACTGGCTGTCCTCGGCGCGGCGCCTCGACGCCGCACGCGGCGTCGAGTGGCCGACCATCGACCCCGAACACCTGGCCAAGAGCGGCACCGCGTGGCAGATCTTCCCGAACTTCCAGATCGGCCAGGGCCTGACCACTGCGCTGTGCTACAGCGCCCGCCCCTTCGGCTACGACCCCGACAAGTGCATCTTCGAAGCCTCGTGTTACGAGCTCTACCCCAAAGGCGAAGAGCCGCAGACTGAATGGGTGTACGCACCGCCGGACGACCCGAACTGGCGCAGCGTGCTGCCGCAGGACTTCTCCAACATGGCCGCCGTCCAGAAAGGCATGAAGTCGTACGGCTTCCGCGGCCCCAAGCCCAACCCGTACATGGAACGCAGCACCGCCAATCTGCACCGCAACCTCGCCCGCTACCTGGGCACCGGTGCCCCGAAGGAACTAGCAACGGAGATAAAACGATGAAGGTCAATCTTGGTTTCGGCGCGCACAACTCCCACGACTGGGAGCGTGTGCTCGCCGAAGACTTCAGCCGGCCGCCGGCCACCCCGGACTGGGAGTGCGTCCAGGCGACGCTGGCGATCGCCGACCTGGCCGAGCCGCTCGGGTTCGACGGCATCTGGATGCCCGAGCACTGCGGGACGCCATATGGCATGACGCCCAACCCCATTCAGGCGCTGAGCTATTTCGCCGGCCGCACCGAGCGCGTCGCCCTGGGCACCTTCGTGGTCGTCGCGCCGTGGTGGCATCCCGTCCGGCTAGCGCACCAGATCGCCTACCTCGACATCCTCTCCAACGGCCGCTACACCACGATCGGGATCGGCCGCGGGGTCTCGAAGGGAGAGTTCGACGCCGTCGGCGTGCCGCGGGAGGAGAGCAGGCAGCGGTTCAACGAAACCCTCGACATCCTGCAACTGGCGTTCTCCGGCGAGCGGTTCTCCTACGAGGGGGAGATATTCAATGTCCCCGAAATGTCGCTGCGCCCCGAACCGCTCAGCAGCGACCTCTTTTCACGCATCTACAGCTCGTCCTCGACCGCCGAGTCGCTGGAGATCCTGGCCCGCCGCGGCATGGTGCCGCTCTTCGTCGGCAACAAGCCGATCGAGGACGCCGGACGGGAAGTGCAGAAGGTCAACACGTTCCGCAAGGAGGAGGGCCTGCCGCCCTGCCAGCCGAAAAACGTGATGTTCATGTACTGCACCACCGGTGACCCCGCCGCATCCGAGGAGTGGATCTGGACGGCCAACCGCGACGTCACCGTGCACTACGGGTTCGCCGACGCGTCGAACTTCAAGGGCGTCAAGGGCTACGAGGCCTATGCCGCGCGGGAGGCGACCGCGACGGCCGTCCTCGCGTCGTCCGTCACCGGTGATGCCAAGGCCGGCCCGTCCAAGACGCCCGGCTACCACGCGTCGAACCTGCTGATCGGCACGCCGGAGGAGATCTTCAACCGGATCAAGGCCGCCCAGGAGGCGTGCTCGTTCGCGGAGCTGACGATCGTCCCGCAGTTCGGCACCATGCCCTACGCCGAAGCGATGGCCAGCACCGAACTGTTCGCCAAGGAGGTGCTTCCCGCCGTGCAGAAGATGGACGCGCCCCTGCACCCCGCGGCGCTGCCGGAGAATGCCCTGGCATGACGAACCCGGATTGCCCGCCATCGCAGACGCCGGACGACGTCGACTTCGAGGCGTTGCGCAAGAAGTACCGCCGGGAGCGCGAGAAGCGGCTGCGCCCGGAGGGATCCAAACAGTACGTCGAACTGGTCGACGACTTCGCCGGATATTACGAAACCGATCCGCATTCACCGCCGTTGGTGCGGGACCCGATCTCGGCGGATATCGACGTCGCCGTGATCGGCGGCGGCTTCGGTGGTCTGCTGTGTGGCGCCTACCTGAAGAAGGCGGGCGTCGACGACGTCCGCATCATCGAGCTGGGCGGTGACTTCGGCGGGGTCTGGTATTGGAATCGGTACCCGGGCATCCAGTGCGACAACGAGTCCTATTGTTACGTGCCGCTTCTCGAGGAGCTCAACTTCATCCCGTCGAAAAAGTTCGCCGACGGCGCCGAGATCTACGATCACTGCCGGCGCATTGGGAAGCACTACGGGCTCTACGACTCGGCCATCTTCTCCACCCAGGTCCGCGAGCTGCACTGGGACGAGCCCGGCAAGCGCTGGCGGATCAGCACGGACCGCGGCGACGACATCCGGGCCCGCTTCGTGGTGATGGCCTCGGGACCGTTCCACCGGCCCAAACTGCCCGGCATACCGGGGATCAACGACTTCGCGGGCCACAGCTTTCACTCCTCGCGCTGGGACTACGGGTACACCGGCGGGGACACGTCCGGTGGGCTGGACAAGCTCGCCGACAAGCGCGTCGCGGTGGTGGGCACCGGGGCGACGGCCATCCAGATCGTGCCGTTCCTGGGTCGGCATGCCAAGCACCTCTACGTCTTTCAGCGCACGCCCTCTTCGGTCGGTGCGCGCAACAACGCACCGACCGATCCGGAGTGGGTGAAGACGCTCAAGCCGGGCTGGCAGAAGGAGCGGCAACGCAACTTCCACGCCTGGACATTCGAGGGGATGGCGCTGGGTCAGCCGGATCTGGTCTGCGACTTCTGGACCGAGCTGGGCCGCAACACCGCGGCGCGCGTCCTCGCGCTGGCCGATCCCGCCGCCATGACGCCGGAGCAGTTCATGGCCATCCGTGACGAGGAAGACTTCAAAGTGATGGAGCGGCTGCGGCGCAGGGTCGAGAGCCTGGTCGAGGATCCCGAGACCGCCGAGGCGCTCAAGCCCTACTACCGGTTCCTGTGCAAGAGGCCGACCACCAACGACGAATACCTGCAGACCTTCAACCGTCCCAACGTGACCCTGGTCGACGTGTCGGACAGCAAGGGCGTCGAGCGGGCCACCGCAAAGGGACTGGTTGCCAACGGGATTGAGTACGAGGTCGATTGCATCATCTACGCCAGCGGCTTCGAGATCACGACCGAGATCAGCCGCCGGTATTCCATCGACGCGATCGAAGGCCGCGACAGGGTGTCGCTCTTCGACTACTGGCACGACGGGTACAAGACGCTGCACGGGATGACGAGCCGCGGCTTTCCCAACCAGTTCTTCACCGGGTTCACCCAGGTGGGAATCTCCGCGAACATCGCTGCCAACTATGAACTGCAGGGCGAGCACATCGCCTACATCATTTCCGAGGCCCTGGCCCGCGGCGCGACCACCGTCGAACCCGGCGAGGCCGCCCAAGACCAGTGGTGCCGGACGGTCAAGGACACGGCGATCGACAACAGCCAATTCGACATGGAGTGCACGCCGGGCTATTACAACAACGAAGGCGGCGGCGCCGGCGTCAAGGAGGGCGAGGGCATCCGCTCCCACCTCGGCGAACCGTACGGGCCGGGGTTCTACGCATTCAGCGACCTGCTGGCCGAATGGCGCGCCAAGGGTGACCTGGACGGCCTAGTGCTGGGATCGTGATGGCGCAACTGAGATTCGACGATCGGGTGGCGGTGGTGACCGGTGCCGGCAGGGGGCTGGGCCGCCAGTACGCGCTGCTGTTGGCGGCCCGCGGCGCCAAGGTCGTGGTCAACGACACGGGGGGCGCACTGACCGGCGCAGGCGCCGACGCCGGTCCCGCGCACGACGTGGCGAGCGAGATCAGGGCCGCGGGTGGCCACGCGGTCGCGTGCACCGAATCGGTCACCACGCCGCAGGGCGGCCAGGCGATCATCCAAGCCGCGCTGGACAACTACGGACGCATCGACGTTTTGATCCACAACGCCGGCAACGTCCGGCGCGGGTCATTGAAGGAGATGAGCTACGCGGACTTCGACGCCGTCATCGACGTTCACCTGCGGGGCGCCTTCCACGTCGTGCGGCCGGCGTTCCCGCTCATGTCCGACGCCCACTACGGCCGCATCGTGTTGACCTCGTCGATCGGCGGACTGTACGGCAACCACGGCGTCGCGAACTACGCCGCCGCCAAGGCGGGCCTGCTCGGCCTGTCCAACGTCGTCGCGCTGGAAGGCGCCCCCGACGGGGTGCTCTGCAATGTCATCGTGCCGTCGGCGGTGACGAGAATGGCCGAGGGACTGGACATCTCGGCCTATCCGCCGATGGGCACCGAGCTGGTTGCGCCCGTGGTGGGCTTGCTGGCGCACGAAAGCTGCCCGGTCACCGGTGAAATCCTGGTTGCCATCGCCGGTCGCGTGGCCCGCGCGGTGATCGCCGAGGCCCCCGGCGTGCATCGGTCGTCGTGGTCGATCGAGGACGTGGCCGAGCAGATCGATGCCGTCCGCTATCTGGCCGCGCCACTGGTGTTTCCGGTCGTGCCCGACGGGCACGGCGACCACATCCGCTACAGCTTCGGAACGGCGGCCCGCAAGGAAGGCGCGCGCAATGTCTAGCCGCGGGGCCGGCCCCGGCCACCGCGGCGGCCCCCTCGCGGGTGTGCGGGTCGTCGACCTCACCGCGATGGTGATGGGTCCCTACTGCACGCAGATCATGGCCGACATGGGCGCCGACGTCATCAAGGTCGAACCCCCGCAAGGCGACGACACGCGTTACGTGTCGGTCGGGCCGGCCAGGGGCATGGGTGGCGTCTTCGTCAACGTCAACCGCGGCAAGCGGGGGATCACCGTCGACCTGCAGTCGGACTCGGGCAAGGCCGTCCTGCGCGCGCTCATCGAACGGTCCGACGTTTTCATCCACTCGATGCGTTCCAAAGCGGTTGCCCGGCTGGGGTTCAGCTACGACGAGGTGGCGGCGATCAATCCGGGCATCGTCTACACCAACTGCTACGGCTACAGCCGGCGCGGCCCCAACCGGGACCTGCCCGCCTACGACGACACCATCCAGGCCGCGTGCGGGTTGCCGTTCGTCCAAGAGCAGTTGACGGGTGAACCCAATTACGTCGGAACGATCATGGCCGACAAGGTCGCCGGCCTCACCGCGCTCTACGCCACCATGATGGCGTTGTTCCATCGCGAGCGCACCGGCGAGGGACAAGAGGTCGAAGTCGGCATGTTCGAGACGATGGCGTCGTTCATGCTCGTCGAACACGCCAACGGCGCCATGTTCGATCCGCCGCTGGGCCCGGCGGTGTATCCGCGGACGGTGGCGCCGAACCGGCGGCCGTACCGCACCAGTGACGGCTACATCGCCGCGCTGATCTACAACGACAAGCATTGGGCCGCCTTCATGGACGCGGTGCGGCCCCCGTGGCAGAGCGATCTGTACGCCACACTCGAGCGGCGCGCGCGCCAGATCGACGCCGTATACGCGCTGCTGGCCGAGACGATGGCGCAGCGGACGACGCAGGAGTGGCTGGATCTGTTCCGCGAACTCGAGATACCGGCCGCGTCGCTGTCCAGCCCGGCGAACCTGTTCGACGACGAGCATCTCAACGCCGTCGGTTTTTTCGAGACTCTGCACACGCGGCACGGCCCGGTGCGGTTCCCCGGTGTGCCGACCTGGTTTTCCCGCACGCCGGGCCGTGTCGCCGGGCCGGCCCCGGAGCTCGGCGCGGATACCGAAGAGGTGCTCGAAGAGCTCGGGCTGGCCCTCGTCGACGTGAACGCCGACGTGAAACCGGCCGGACCCGTATAGCACGCGCGGCACCGGCCAAAAGCGAAGCGGGTCTTCGCGTGTCTCCGGTCGATCCGGCCACATCGCCTTTAAGCTGGCTCCGATCAAGAGGAGGGGCAGCGACGTATCGGCATCAACTATGGCGCCGGGCGACATGGTGGTCAGGGCGCGCTAACCGCGAGCGCTGAGCCGGGCGGGACCGATCCCGCGCCGGCCCGTCGTGCTCGGCAGCCCCGCTGGGTCGCTCCCGTCCGCAGGGCCGGTCGGCTGGCGATCTGGGACAAGCCGGAGCGGCGCAGCGGCATTCCCGCACTCGACGGGTTGCGCGCGATAGCGGTCGCGCTCGTGCTGGTCGGCCATGGCGGTATCCCCGGCGTGAGCGGCGGATTCATCGGCGTCGACGTCTTCTTCGTGCTCAGCGGGTTCCTGATCACCTCGCTGCTTTTGGACGAGCTGGGACGCACCGGCCGTATTGAGCTGACCGGCTTCTGGATTCGGCGTGCGCGCCGGTTGCTGCCGGCCCTGATGTTGATGGTGCTCACGGTGGCGGCGGCCCGGCAACTGCTTCCCGATCGGTCCTTGACCGGCCTGCGCGACGACGCGATCGCGGCGTTCGTGTGGATGGCGAACTGGCGGTTTGTTGCTCAGAAGACCGACTACTTCACGCAGGGCGCCCCACCCTCGCCGCTGCAGCACACCTGGTCACTCGGGGTCGAGGAGCAGTACTACTTCATGTGGCCGGTGCTGCTGATCGCGGTCACGCTGCTGCTGGCCGCGCGGGCCCGGCGCCGCTCCACCCGGGCCACCGTGGGCGGGGTCCGTTTCGCCACGTTCGTCATCGCCACCGTGGGGGCGCTGGCTTCGGCCGCGGTCGCCATGGTGATGGTGTCCGACGGCACGCGCGACCGCGTCTATTTCGGCACCGACACCCGCGCGCAGGCGCTGCTGACCGGCGCCGCGGCGGCGGCCCTGCTGGTCCGCGACTGGCCGTCACTGAACCGGGGCTGGTGCCTGATCCGGACCCAGTGGGCCCGGCGGGTCGCCCGCGTTCTGCCGCTCGTCGGCCTGGCGGGCCTCGCGGCGGCGGCTCACTACGCCACCGGAAGTAGCGGTGAATTCCGCCACGGTCTGCTCATCGGGGTCGCGATCGCCGCCGTCCTCGTGGTGGCGCCGGTGGCCCTGGAGCAGCGGGGAGTCCTCGCCCGCGTCCTGGCCGCGCCACCCATGGTGTGGCTGGGCACCATTTCCTACGGCGTCTATCTGTGGCACTGGCCGATCTTCTTGGCGCTCAACGGCGAACGCACCGGCTGGAGCGGGCTGCCGCTCTTCGCCGCCCGGTGCGGCGCAACGGTGGTGCTGGCCGCGGCGTCGTGGTGGCTGATCGAGCAACCCATCCGGCGCTGGCGGCCTGCGCGAGTGCCGCTGCTGCCGCTAGCGGCGGCGACGGTGGCCAGCGCCGCCGCGGTGACCCTGCTGGTCGTTCCGGTGGGGACCGGGCCCGGCCTGCGTGAGGCCGGGCTGCCGCCGGGAGTCTCGGCGGTCGCCGCGGTGTCTCCCTCCCCGCCGGGTGGCAGCCGCCCTCCCGGTCCCCGGGACCCTAACCGGCCCTTCACCGTTTCAGTGTTCGGCGATTCGATCGGGTGGACGTGGATGCACTACCTGCCACCCACGCCGGGATTCGCATTCCTCGACCACACCGTCATCGGCTGCAGCCTGGTGCGCGGCACGCCGTATCGGTATATCGGCCAAACCCTGGAGCAGAGGGCCGAATGCGACGGCTGGCCGATCCGATGGTCGAACCAGGTCGGCCAGGACCAGCCGGACGTCGCGCTGCTGATCATCGGCCGCTGGGAAACCGTCGACCGCGTCAACGAGGGGCAATGGACGCACATCGGTGACCCCACCTTCGACGCGTACCTCAACGGCGAGCTGGAGCGCGCGCTTAACATCGTGAGCTCCACCGGCGTTCGAGTGGTGGTTGCCACCGTGCCATACAGCAGGGGCGGCGAAAAGCCGGACGGCCGGCTGTATCCGGAGGACCAGCCCGACCGGGTTAACCTGTGGAACACCATGCTGCGCAAGGCCGTCAGCCACCATCCGAACGTGCAAATCCTGGACCTGAACAAAAAGCTTTGTCCGGACGGCGTTTACACCGCCAAGGTCGACGGCATCAAGGTGCGCAGCGACGGCGTGCACCTCACCCCCGAAGGGGTGAAGTGGTTGACGCCGTGGCTCGAGGAATCGCTGCGATAGGCCCTAATCACCGGTGCGGCAGCTGATTTCCATACTGTCGCTGTCCCGCACCGCGAAGTTGAAGCTGACGTAGCCGTTCGCGGGGTTGCGCACCCGGTCCAGATACGGCTGGGTGTCTGCGGCGCTGGTGTTGTCGGCGACCACCAACGCCCCCGTCGACAGCCGCGGTTCGAGCAACTCGATCACCGGCAGATAAAGGTCCTTCCAACCGTCCAGCAAGACGAAGTCAATCGAACCGTCCAGACCGGCCAGCGTGGCCAGCGCGTCTCCTTCGAGGATGGTGATCGCGTCGTCCAGGCCGGTTTCGGCGAACGTCCGTCGTGCGGCGGCGATCTTGGTGTCGTTGAGCTCGGTCGTCACCACCTGCCCAGCGCCGTTGTCCCGCACCGCCGACGCCAGGTGGAGCGCCGAGATGCCGAACGACATCCCGAATTCGACGACCGTCGCCGGGCGGGTCGCGCGCACCAGGGCGTAGAGCAGCCGGCCCGCTTCGGGTGTGACCGGGATGTAGAACTCGCTCATCGCGTCGGCGCGCTCCTGCGCGGTCATCGGCCGGTCGAAGTCGCCGTGCCGCTGGCGTAACAGCGACATCTGGTTCTTCGCTTCGGTATACATGCGGTCGAGCACGCTTGCGACCTTCGGATCTTGCAGAGTGTTGGCCATGCTGTCGAGGGTAGGCGCCGGCGGCGGGCAACCGGCCGCGCGCAGGCCGGAGCGGCGGTGAGCTGGCGTAAGGGATATGTCAATCAGTTTGACGGGCCCTGGACCGCGGTGTAGAAAGGGTTTCGCAAGCACCTCGGTAGGTGAGGCGTCTGCATGGACACAGGCCACTGACCCCGAACGTCGAGAGACGCCCCGGGTCAGGACAGCTCTTCCCGGACCCAAGGGTTGAGCCCAAGTGGCTTCCGGAACGAGGAGCGATCGCAAGCGCGGCGAAGCCGGGCGAAGCGGGTCGCGACCGTCGATTAGTTTCGGATACGCCGTGCAGTGCCGAAGCTCCGACGAGAGGGGTGCGCCGGCCGGCACGTCGCCGGCATTCGTTCCTCTCCCGTTTCAGGTGAAATGTGACACCCGCGTGTGTCGTGGCCGTGAGGAGGTGAGGGCGAGATGAGCGCGATCAGTCCAGGCGATAGTCCGTATCCCAATTCCGTCTTGTCCCGATCCGGTTCCGGCACTCCTTCTGCCGCCTGGGCTCTCACGGGCGTTCCGGTGATTCGCGCGCAAAGCCTGCCCGCGATCTGCCGCCCCTGACCCCCGCCATGAGCTGAGCCGATCGGACCTCCCCAAAGGAGAAGATCATGGCTTTTGTTGTCACACAACGCTTTCACGGTCGAACCGGTGGACGCGGACGGGCGCTGCTGCGCTCGGCGCGGCTGCTGGCCGGCAAGGTGCACGCGCGCACCACCCTGACTCCCCAGGAGCGGGCCAACATGTACGTGTCACGGATGCCGATCGCGGTCGTCACCGCCTCGCTCGGCGGGCACGCCTCGACCGGCAACCGGCGGTAACGGATTCCGCGGGAACGCATGCCGGCGTGGTGGGCCCGGCCGTCTCATTGTGAATCATTCGGCAGCAGAACGATTTTGCCGTGGGTATGCCGCTTCTCCAATTGTTCGTAGGCGTCGGCGACCCGATCCAGCGGGTAGGTGGCGGCGACCTCGAAATCGATGGTGCCGCTGACGACGAGGTCGGCCATCTCGGCCAGCACCTCCGGAGTGGACGCCTCGGCGCTGCCTTCGGTCTTGGCGCCGACTTCGCCGGCCTTCTGAAACGAGATGATGGTGTCGATTCGGTCGGGTGCAACGCCGAGGTCGACGGCGAGCTGCACGTATTCGGGGCCGAACAGATCGATGAATACGTCGATGCCGGTGGGTGCCGCCTCACGCAGCCGATCGGCCAGGCCGTCGCCATAAGGGATCGGGCTGACGCCATGAGCCCGCAGCCAGTCGGCGTTGCCCGGCCCGGCGATGCCCAGCACCCGCGCCTTCCGCAGCGCCAGAAGTTGCACGACGAGGCTGCCCACCCCGCCCGCAGCCGCCGAGACGGCCACGGTCTCACCCGGCTGCGGCGCTACCGCGCGGACGGCCGCGTACGCGGTCACGCCGACGACATAGAGCGAACCCGCTATTTCCCAACTGAGGTGGGCCGGTTTGCGAACCAGCTGGCCGGCCGGCACCGCTGCATGGGTCGCGTGGCTGGAGCGGCGGAGGCTGAACCCCAAAACCTCGTCGCCGACGGAGAATTCGGTAACCCCGGGGCCTAGCGCGGTCACCACGCCGGCGAGGTCGCTGCCCTCGCCGGACGGAAACGTCGCGGGAAACATCTCATGTATCGCCCCGGTTCGGATGGCGGCCTCGCCGGGGTTGATCCCGGCGGCGCGGACCTCGACGACCACCTCACCGGGCGCGGGGGCGGGCATGTCGATGTCCGCCACGTACAACACCTCGCGGCCCCCGTACCGGTCGAACCGAACGGCGCGCGCAGTCGCAGCCGTCATCTCGATCTCCTCCCCGCCGCGCTGATGGCCTCCCAGGCCAGCATAGGCACTGGAAAACGGGTACCCAGTAGCGGTCCGCGCGGGCGTATGTCCGAGTGCGCCGCCGGCTAGGACCTGGAAGGAACCGGCCATGGAGAGTGCTCGCATCGGTATCGCCGGATGGGCGATCGCCACTGTCGTGGCGGGCGTAGCGCTTGCCGGCTGCGGGGGCAGCAACAGCGCGTCCCCGACTGACTCGAGTTCCGCTGCGCCCTCTGGCAGTTCCAGCGTCGCCAGCCCGTCGCCGGGACAACCCGCGGATTACGGCGCGCTACTGATCAAACCGGCTGACATCGGCGGCGATCTCACCGCCCCGCAGCCGCCGGTGCTGAACCCGAACAATGCGCCCGGGGTGGCTCAGCTGTTCGCGAGCGCCGACAACAGCCGGCGAATCGGCGACAGCATCCTGATCGTCGCCGATCCCGCGACGGCGGCGGCCGGAATCGACACGACCAAGGCCAATTACGGCGGCAAGGTCAACGGCACGTGGCGGCCGATCGACGTCGGCTCCAACGGGACCATGATCTCCGGTACGTCGCCCGACACCGCGCAAGCGGTGACGGTGTTGCTGTTCAGCGAGGGCAGAGCGCTGGTCAATCTCGAATTCCACAGCGCCACCGGCGATCCGATCGATCCGGCCATGGCCGCCGATATCGGGCGCAAGCAGGACGCCGCCATCAAGAAGGCTCTGCCCGGCTAGGCCCGCCGCGTCTAGAGCAGGCCCAGCAACCGCAGATCGAAAACATACTTGGCGATCAAGTCCGCCGACAGATGCGGAATGTCTTTGTCCGCACCGAGTTTGGCGGCCTGGACCGCTTCGCGGAAGACTTTTGTCGGGGCCGGCGCGCCACGCAGTGGCCTCTCCGGCTTCCGGTACGCGTCCAGCAACGGCAGCACGGACTGTTGGCGCTGCTTGTCCGGGAGGGCGCGAAGCGCGGTGCCGAAGCGACCGAGCCACTCGTCGTAGTCGTCGATGCGCCGGATGTCGTGGCGGTCGGCGATCAGCCAGTCCACGAACACGTCCAGGGAGATCCCGTCATCGTGCGGGTTCATCACGTCATAGGAGCGAAACACCCCGGCGGATCCCGCATCGTCGGCGGCGGTCGCGATCTGCTCGCCGAGCGCGGTTACCGCTTCGGCCACGAAGTCGGCGGGCAGCCCGTCGTAATGTGCGACGGCCCGGCCACCCGTGTCGGTGGTTTCGTAGAACGACGACGGCGCGATGCCGGTGACGAGCAAGCTGAAGATCAGCCGCGTGAAGGCATCCGGCACGTTGAGCTGTCCGGCGTAGCGGCTGTGGGCGAGGATCATGTCGGACCGGAAGACGGCGACGGGCAGCCCGCACAGGTCGTGTGCCTCGCGCAGCAGCACCTCGCCGGCCCACTTGCTGTTGGCGTACCCGTTGGCGTAGCTGTCCTCGACCGGCCGCACCGGGCTGATCGTGCGGATGTCGCCGTCCTCCTCGAAGTCGGCCGGGTCGACGGACATGGCCACCGCGACCGTCGACAGGTAGGTCACCGGTTTGATGCGGGTGGTGATCGCCAGGCGGATAATCTCAGCGGTGCCAACGACATTGGGCCCGAACAGCTGGTCGTAGGGCAGGACGTGGTTGACCAGCGCCGCCGGGTGGACGATCAAGTCCACGGTGCGGGCCAACCCGTCCCACGTCGCCTGGTCCAGCCCAAGATTCGGCTCACCGATGTCGCCGGCGATGACCTCGAGATGATCGGCAGCGAGCTCGCGGAACCGCTCGACCAGGTGCGCATCGCCGGTGCGGTAGACAGACTCGAGCCGCTTGGCGGCGGCCGCGGCGTCGGTGCCACGCACGATGCAGACCAGTTTTCCGCCCGTCTCGGCGAGCCGCTCCAGCCATTCCAGGCACAGGAAGCGGCCAAGGTAGCCGTTGGCGCCGGTCAACAGGACCGTATGCGGCGTGCCGGTGGCTCGCGGCAGCGCAGGGGCGCCGGCCAACGTTTTCGCGTCGATGAACTTGTCAAGGCTGAGGTCGGCGGCGCGGACCTCGGTGGCGTCCCGCCCGTGCACCGACCCGAATGTCGTTCGCTTAGATCCCGTTCGGCGTTCGGCCTCAACGTATTCCGCAAGCTGACCCAAATCGGTGGCCGGGCCGATGATCAGGCCCACCGGCACCTCGACGTCGAAGATGTCCTGCAACAGGTTGGAGAAGGTCAAGGCCGACAGGGAATCTCCGCCGAGCTCGATGAACAGGGCATCGGGTTCGGGCGGGCCGCCGGCCAGGCCGAGCAGGGCTTCGGCGGCGCGGGCCAGCGTGTCGATGACCGGGCGGTCGGCCGCCCCCTCGCGCAGCGCGCGGAGCTCGGTCACCCGGTTGGCGGCCAGCTCCGCATACAGCTGCTCGAGCCGGCCGCTGTAGTGCTCCTTGAGCTTCGGCCGGAGCAACTTGCCCACACCGGACAGCAGCCCGTTGTCCTCGCTGAACGGCTCGGCCTCGACGAGAAGGTCGACGGGCACCTCGTAGGACTGGAGCTCGGCGAGTTTGCCTGACTGGCGCAGTGATTCGCGCAGGGCGGCCTTGAGCCCGTCGGCGTCGCCGGCGAACCTGCCCAGTGCGTCGGCGGTCGGCACCACGACGGCCAACAGGTACGGGCGTTCGCTGTTGCCGTAGACGAAGATCTGGCGGACCAGTGACGCGCTGCTGAACACGGCCTCCAGGCGCGCGACGGCGACGAATTCGCCTTGGGCGAGCTTCAATACGTTGTTGCGCCGATCGACGTAGGCGAGCCGACCCGGCTCCAGCTCGGCCATCACGTCCCCGGTCCGGTAATAGCCCTGTTCGTCGAAGGCATTGGCGGTGACATCCGGGCGCTTGAAGTATCCGGGCGTCGCCGTCAGCGATTTGACCAGCAGCTCGCCGCGCGGGAACGGTTTGTCGGTAAGGAAATAACCCAGTTCGGGAACGTCGATGAGCTGGTATCCCAGAACCGGCGGTGCGGCGATTCGGCCGTCCTTGGTCACCATCCCGACCTCGGTCAGCCCGTAGCCGTCGAGGACGTGCACGTCCAGGCAGGTCTCCACAAAGCTGCGCATCTCCGCCGCAAGCGGCGCGGTGCCACAGAACGCGGTGATGATGCGTCCACCCAAAACCTGCTCGCGCAACTCAGCCCGCGCCTCGGCCTCGGCGGATGCCGGGTCGGTTCCCTGGAAGACCCGCCGGTCGACGGCGCTTTGGTAGCGCTGATACAGCATCTCCGCCACCCGCGGCACCAGCCCCATTTCGGTGGGGCGCACCAGGTTCCAGTCTTCGAACAGTGTGGACAGGTCACTTTCGGGGACGAAGTAACTGGTGCCGCCCGCTTGGAACGCGGTCGACAACGGTATCCGGCCACCGAGGTGATTGAGCGGCATGAAGTTGACGTTGAGCACGGGCGCATCCGCAAAGTCGGGCATCAGCTCGTTGGTCCACAGCTTGCACAGCATGCGCTCGGTGTACATGGCGCCCTTGGGCAGTCCGGTGCTACCGGATGTGTACATGATCATGGCCAGACGCTGGTCGGTGTCGCCGGTGTACCCCGGCTCGGGCGGCAGGGTGCGACCCCGCTCGATCAACTCGTCGAACGTCTCGATCGTCACCGCCATCCCGGACGCCAACAGTTTCGCGCGAGCGCGCTCCAAAGCCTCACGCTGATCGTCGATTTGGGGGGAGTAGTCGAAAACCACCAAGCGCCGCAACGACGTGCTGCCCAGCGCTGCCTCGACGGCCAGGTCCAGGTAGCCGGCGCCAGCCGCGAGCACCCGCGGCTCCACCTCGGCGACGATCGGCTGCAACCGTGAGGCCGCCGCGTTGTGCTGCAGCGGCACCGCCACCAGGCCGAGGTAGGCGCACACCAGATCGAGCGTCAGGTACTCCGCGCTGGCGAAACCCAGTGTGGCGACGAAGTCTCCAGGCGTCACCGGATCGGCCGCGTCGTGCCGCCAGGCGCTGGCGATCGCGCCCACGTTCGACCACAGGTCGCGGTAGCTGATGGTGTCGAACCGGGGGAGCAGCTGCGCGGTGGTGCGACCGGTCGCGGGATCGGTGACCAGCGACCGCGCCCGCCAACCCAGCGCCGGGCGATCGGCGTAGCCCTCGACGAAGGTCTGCAGGATCTGTGTCAGGCGAAGCTCCGGTTCGCGCGCCGCTCGTTGGAGTGCGGCATTCGGTTTGGTGCTGCGGAACTGTTCGTCCGTCGCGTCCAGTCGGTAAATGCGTTCGGCAACCCGCTTTCGCGCCGGACCGATCGAACCCGCGACGGTGGATTCTTGTTGTTCCGCATCACCGGTCATGGCCAGCCTCCCATTCGGATCCTCGTCTACCGGGAACCCACCGTCACGGGCCAGTCTTCCGTTCAATGGTTGTGACGGTTGTCACACGCCGGCGCGCGGAGGGGTGCGGGCAGCTTTATGCCACAACCTGGATGGGGTCGCCCACGTTCACCTGGTTGAAATACCAGGCGGCGTTATCGGGGCTGAGGTTGATGCAGCCATGGCTCACGTTGGCGTAACCCTGCGAGTCGACCGACCAGGGGGCCGAGTGCACGTATACGCCGCTCCAGGTGACGCGAACCGCATATGAGGCGGTGATCTTGTATCCCTCGGGCGAGCTGAGCGGGATGCCGATGGTCCGTGAGTCCATGACCACGGTGCGCTGCTTTTCCAGGGCGGTGAAGTTGCCGATGGGTGTGGGCCGGCTGGGCTTGCCCATCGACGCCGGCATGGTGCGCAGCACTTCCCCGTTCCGGCTGACGGTAAAGGTGTGCGCGGAGATGCTGGCGACACCGAGTAATGCGTCACCGGTGTCGAATCCGGTGGTCAGGGCCTGAATGCCCACCGAGACGTGGGTGTGGGCGGGCCAGTATTGGTTCGGCACCCACTGCACGACGTTGTTCTCTACCCACTCGAAGTGGCCGGGCGTGTTGCTCGGCGACGTGACGTGGATGGAGCGCTCGACGGCGCCTCGATCCCTGATCGGTGCGGTGAACGTCACCACGACCGGGTGCGCCACGCCCACGACCGCGGCGTCAGCCGGCAAAACCGAGGCAACCGCCGGGGCGGGCGGCGGTACCGGGACCGACGCGTGGCTGCGGCCGATCGGTCCGACCAAACCCAACGCCGTGATCGTGACCATAACAAATGGATAACGAACACCTCGACGCATAGCGCCCGCCCTTCGAGATGGTGCGATTAACACGACTGTATTCTACCGGCTGCTCCCGCACTGCCGCTTTCAGCAAACTTTTGCGGGTGCGCCGGTCGCCACGATAACGATCCGGCCGCCGTTCCGGTTCGACGGTGTCGCGAAGCCGGCGCCCAATGGTGCCGAACGGGCGCGATCACCAGCCTCTTGCGGCGATTCGGCGCCCGCACAGGCGCATTGGCCGGCGCGGTCGATCCGCGATGGCATGTCGGTGGCGCATCGAGGCTCCGGATTGGCCGGCGCGCAGGCGACGCGTTAGCCTCAGCAACAATCCGGGGGCAGAGGAGGTGCGGGTGCTCTTCCGTCAGCTGGAGTACTTCGTCGCGGTCGCGCAGGAGCGTCACTTCGCTCGTGCGGCCGAGAAGTGCTTCGTCTCCCAACCCGCGCTGTCCGCCGCGATCGCCAAGCTGGAACGGGAACTGAACGTCACGCTGATCAACCGCGGGCACAGCTTCGAAGGCCTCACGCCCGAGGGTGAGCGGTTGGTGGTGTGGGCCAAGCGGATTCTGGCCGAGCACGACGCCTTCAAGTCCGAGGTGCATGCCGTGCGGTCGGGCATCACCGGCATGCTGCGGCTGGGCACGGTCCCCACCGCCTCGACGACCGCCTCCCTGGTGCTCTCGGCGTTCTGTTCGGCGCACCCGTTGGCGAAGGTACACATCCTTTCCCGGCTGTCCGGCACCGAACTGTACCGGCGGCTACGCGAATTCGAACTGGACGCCGCGATCGTGCACGCGGCGCCCGACGAGGCCCACGACGTGAACCTGGTGCCGCTCTATGAGGAGCACTATGTGTTGTTGTCGCCCGCGGACATGCTGGGGTCCGCCACCTCGACGATGACCTGGTCGGAGGCCGCGCAGTTGCCGCTGGCGTTGCTCACGCCCGAGATGCGGGACCGCCAGATCATCGATAAGGCCTTCGCCGACCACGCCATCGAAGTGGCCCCGCAGGTCGAAACCGACTCCGTCGCTTCGCTGTTCGCTCAGGTCGCCGCGGGGAACTGGGCATGCATCGTGCCGCACACCTGGTTGTGGACCTCGCCGCTGGGGCGGGAAGTCCGTGCGGTGGAGATGGTCGACCCGGTGCTCAAGGCCGACGTCGCGCTGGCCACCAATTCCGCCGGCCCGGGGTCGCCCATCGCCCGCGCGCTCGCCACCTCCGCGGCGCAGCTGTCGCTGAACGAGTTTTTCGACGCGCAGTTATCGCGAATCACGCACGGGCGCTGACCGCCACCGCGCTGGTCGGGTTCAGGCTCGCCAGATGCCCGCTCTCCACGCCGGCCGCCGGGTCGAGCTCGCAGTCGATGATCGACGGCGTCCGGGAGCCGATCGACTCGGACAGTGCCGACTGCAGCTCCGCCGGGGTCCTGACGTGATATCCCTTGCCGCCGAAGGCTTCCGCGAGCAGCTCGTGATGGGCCCGCGCGTTAAGGACGGTGGGCGCCGGATCAGATCCCTGCGCTGCTTCGTCGCCGCGGTAGACGCCGCCGTTGTTGAGAATGACGACGGTCACCGGAAGCCGGTAGCGGCAAATGGTCTCGATCTCCATGCCGCTGAAGCCGAAAGCGCTATCACCCTCGATCGCGACCACGGGGTCGCCGGTCTCGACGGCGGCCGCGATGGCGTAGCCCATGCCGATGCCCATGACGCCCCAGGTTCCCGTGTCGAGCCGGTGCCGCGGCGCCTCCATGCCGATGACGTTGCGGGCCAAGTCCAGCGCGTTGGCTCCCTCGTTGACCACGTAAGCGTCCGGGTTTTCCTGCAGCACAGCGCGGATCGCGCCCAGCGCGTTGTAAAAGCGCATGGGATGGGGGTTTTCGGTCAGGCGGTCGCGCATCTTCGCGTCGTTGCGGGCGGTGCGCTCGGCCAGCTCATTGGTCCATTCGGCGGGCACCGTGAGGGGGTGGGCGGTCAGGCCGTCACGAAGCGCCGACATCACCGAGCCGATGTCGCCGACCAGTGGCGCGGCGATCGGCTGGTTGCTGTCGAACTCCGACGGGGCGATATCGACCTGGACGAACTTGACGTCGGCGCACCATTGCGGCGAGTCCCCGTGGCCGAGTAGCCAGTTCAGCCGGACGCCGACCAGCAACACGACGTCCGCGCGCGCGATCGCGAGCGAGCGTGCGGCCGCGGCGGACTGCGGGTGGGAGTCCGGGAGCAGACCCTTGGCCATCGACATGGGCAGGAAGGGAATGCCGCTGGCCTCGACAAATTCGCGAATCACGTTGTCGGCCTGGGCATATGCTGCACCCTTGCCGAGTACGATCAAGGGTCGCCGCGCCTGCGCCAGCACCCGCAGCGCGCGCTCGACCGCGTCGGGCGCCGGCAGCTGCCGGGGCGCGGGGTCGACGATCCGCCAGACCGTCTCCGCACCGGCCGCGGCGTCCATGGCTTGCCCCAACACGTCGCCGGGGATGTCGAGGTAAACGCCACCGGGACGGCCGGAGATCGCGGTGCGGATGGCACGCGCGACGCCGCGCCCGATGTCCTCGACCCGGCTGATCCGATAGGCCGCCTTCGCGAACGGCCGTGCGGCGTTGAGCTGGTCGACGTCCTGGTAGTCACCGCGTTGCAAATCGACCAGCGCCCGGTTGCTGGAGCCCGAGATCTGGATCATCGGGAAGCAGTTCGCTGTGGCGTTGGCGAGCGCCGGCAACCCGTTGAGGAAACCGGGCCCCGACGTCGTAAGGCACACGCCGGGTCGGCGGGTCAGGAATCCGGCGGCGGCGGCGGCGTTGCCGGCCGACGTCTCCTGCCGGAAGCCGATGTAGCGGATTCCGGACGCCTGCGCGACGCGGGCGAGGTCGGTGATCGGGATGCCGACGATCCCGTAGATGGTGTCCACATCGTTGGCCTTGAGCGCTTCCACCACCAGGTGGAAGCCGTCGATCAAGCGCGTGGACTCGTGCTCCTGGCCGGGAGACGCCGAAACTGCGGTCATGGTGCCGACTCCTCGTGTGTGGTCTTCAGGTGAAGTAAGCCTCAGCCCATACTCTGGCGCGGCCGCCCCGCGGGTGTCCAAGACCGAGCCGCTATGCCACGATTCACGCCGTCTATCGGCGCTGGCCAGCCCGGTTCCGCGGCGTCGATAGCCAACGGTTATCGGTCGTGAGTGAATCGGTATTGGACGCGCGGGACGGCCACCCGGCATGGTTCGAGCAGGTGGACCGAAGACAGAAGGAGCGCGGCGATGAAATCTGAGGCGATCATCGGCAGCCATGCCACGGCGGGGATGCCGGGCCCACGCATCGCCGATCTGGTCGAGGAGGCTGCACGCCGCTCACCGGGGGTGCCCGCGCTGGTCGCCACCCCCGACCGGGTACCGGTCAGCTACCACGATCTGCTCCGGCTGGTGGACGACCTGGCCGCGCAGCTGAAGCGGGCCGGGCTGCGGCCCGGCGATCGCGTCGCGCTGCGCTCCGGGAGCAACGCGGAATTCGTCGTCGGACTGTTGGCGGCCTCGCGGGCCGACCTGGTCGCGGTCCCGCTGGACCCGGCGCTGCCCGTCGGCGAACAGCGCGCCCGCAGCGAGGCGGTGGGCGCCCGGGCGGTGCTCACCGACGGCGACGCGCCCGTCGATCAAGGGGAACCGGGCCTGCCGTGGTGGCCACTCGCGGTGACGGTCGGCGCCCCAACGGTCCGCTTGGACGTGACCGGCGCTCCCGCACAACACTTTTCGACACCGGAGGGGCTACGCGACGACGACGCCATGATCATGTTCACCGGCGGCACGACCGGGGTGCCGAAGATGGTGCCCTGGACACGCGGCAACATCGCCGCCTCGGTGCGGGCCATCATCGCCGGTTACGCGCTCGGCCCCGGGGACGCCACGGTGGCGGTGATGCCGCTCTACCATGGTCACGGGCTACTCGCCGCGCTGCTGGGGACCCTGGTGTCCGGGGGAGCGGTGTTGCTGCCCGCGCGGGGACGGTTCTCGGCCCACACGTTCTGGGACGACATCGACGCCGTTCGCGCCACCTGGTACACGGCCGTCCCGACGATCCACCAGATCCTGTTGGAGCGGGCCGAAACCGACCGACCGGGTGACGCCGGATTGCGGTTCATCCGCAGCTGCAGCGCCCCCCTCACCGCCGAGACGGCGCGGGCGCTGCAGGACACGTTCTCGGCCCCCGTGGTGTGCGCCTTCGGCATGACCGAAGCCACCCACCAGGTCGCCACGACCGAAATCGGCAACACCGAAAATCCGGCTGCCACACCGGGTCTCGTCGGACGCTCGACCGGGCCGGAGATCAGGATCGTCGGGCCCCACGGCCGGCCCGTGCCCGCGGGGCAGGTCGGTGAGGTGTGGCTGCACGGGCCCACCGTGGTCCGGGGCTACCTCGGCGACCCGGCCATCACCGTAGCCAATTTCACCGACGGGTGGTTGCGCACCGGTGACCTGGGAACGCTGTCGGCGGGGGGTGAACTGATCATTCGTGGGCGGATCAAGGAGCTCATCAACCGGGGTGGAGAGAAGATCTCCCCGGAACGCGTCGAGGGCGTGCTGGGCAGCCACCCCGGCGTGCTGGAGGTGGCGGTCTTCGGGATGCCCGACAAGCTGTACGGCGAGACGGTGGCGGCGGTGATCGTTCCCCGCGGACCGGCCGCACCGACCGCGGACGAACTCGCCGCCTTCGCCCGCGACCGGCTGGCCCCCTTCGAGGTGCCGGGCAGCATCCGGCAGGCTGCGGAGCTGCCGCACACCGCCAAAGGATCACTGGATCGCCGCGCCGTCGCCCTGCGATTCGGGGCGTAGCGACTCATCCGCTCAGACGGTGGCCTTCACCCGAGTCGCCGCGGTTTCCGGCATCGGTTCGTAGCGGGCGAAGGTCCGGGTGAACGACGCCGCCCCGTGGGCCAGTGAGCGCAAGTCGATCGCGTAACGCGTCAACTCCACCTGCGGCACCTCGGCTTTGACCAAGGTGCGTTCGTGACCGGCCGTCTCGGTACCGAGCACGCGACCGCGACGGCCCGACAGGTCGCCCATCACCGCGCCCACGAAATCGTCGGGCACCAGCACGGAGATCTCGTCGATGGGCTCGAGCAGGCTCACCTTGGTCGCCGCGGCCGCCTCGCGCAGCGCCAGGGAGCCCGCCATCTGGAACGCGAAATCCGAGGAGTCGACGCTGTGCGCCTTGCCGTCGAGCAGCGTGACCCTGATGTCGACCACCGGGTAGCCGGCGTGCACGCCCTTCTCCATCTGCGCGCGAACGCCCTTCTCCACGCTCGGGATGAATTGCCGAGGCACCGCCCCGCCGACCACCCTGTCCAGGAATTCGAATCCGGAGCCCTCGGGCAGCGGCTCCACTTCGATGTCGCACACCGCGTATTGACCGTGCCCACCCGACTGCTTGACGTGGCGGCCGTGGCCTTTTGCCTTGCCGCCGAACGTTTCTCGCAGCGGCACCCGGAGCTCGACGGTGTCGACCGTGACGCCGTACCGGTTGGCCAGCGCGTCGAGGACCACACCGGCGTGGGCTTCGCCCATGCACCACAACACGATCTGGTGGGTCTCCTGGTTCTGCTCGATCCGCAGCGTCGGGTCCTCGGCGGCCAGCCGTCCCAGCCCGACCGACAGCTTGTCCTCGTCGGTCTTGGCGTGCGCCTGGATCGCCACCGGCAGCAGGGGTTCGGGCATCGTCCACGGTTTCAGCACGAGCGGCTCCGCCTTGTCCGAGAGCGTGTCGCCGGTTTCGGCCCGGCTCAGCTTGCCGATGGCGCAGATGTCACCCGCCACCACGGCCGGCGCCGGCCGCTGCTGCTTGCCGAGCGGGAAGGACAGGACTCCGACGCGCTCGTCTTCGTCGTGGTCGGGGTGCGTGCTGCCGTTCCCGTTGACCGCCCCGAAGAACGACGCAAAATGGCCCGACACATGAACCGTCGTGTCGGGCCTGATGGTCCCGGAGAACACTCGGACCAGGCTGACCCTTCCGACGTAGGGGTCCGACGTCGTCTTCACCACCTCCGCGAGCAGGGGTGCGTCCGCGTCGCAGGTCAGCGTCGCGTGCGGGGCGCCCTGCGGCGTAAACACCTCCGGGAGTGGGTGTTCCATCGGGGACGGGAATCCGCGCGTGGCGACCTCCAGCAGTTCCAGCGTGCCGACGCCGGTGCTGCTGCATACCGGGATCACCGGGAAGAACGAACCGCGCGCGACGGCCCGCTCCAGGTCCTCGATGAGCACCGCCTCGTCGATGGCCTCACCGCCGAGGTAGCGATCCATCAGCGATTCGTCCTCGGATTCCTCGATGATGCCTTCGATGAGGGTCCCACGCGCCTCCTCGATCATCTCCGCGTCGGATGGATCGGGCGATTGCATGGTCCGCTTGCCGTCGGCGTATTGGTAGCGGGTCTGCGACAGCAACCCGATCAAACCTTCGCAAGACGGTAGGCCGGTCGGCAGGTACAGCGGTAACACCTTGTCGCCGAACGCGTTCTGCGCGGCGGCCAACGCCTCGGAGTAGTTCGCCCGGGCGTGGTCGAGCTTGGTGATCACCACGGCGCGGGGCATGCCGACCTGATCGCATTCCTGCCACAGCGATTTGGTCGGTTCGTCGACGCCCTCGTTGGCCGCGATCACGAACAGCGCGCAGTCCGCGGCGCGCAAGCCGGCCCGCAACTCGCCGACGAAATCGGCGTATCCCGGGGTGTCGACCAGATTGATCTTGATGCCGTCGTGCGCCAGGGAGGCGACGGCGACGCCGACGGACCGCTGCTGGCGGATCTCGGCGTCGTCGTAGTCGCATACCGTGCTGCCGTCGGTGACGGAACCCGCTCTGTTCAGCACCCCGCCGGCGACCAACAGCGCCTCGACCAGGGTGGTCTTGCCGCCACCCGAGGGCCCGACGAGGACGATGTTGCGCACATCGCCGGGACCGTTCGCGGTGGGGGCGGCCGCCGCGCCCTGGGAGGCATTCCCCTTGTCCGCCATGTCCTTCCTCCAGTTCTCCCCGGTGGGTGCGCCCAGCGTGGTGTGTCCTAGCTCACAGGGTCTAGAGGCAACTTTTCCCCCAACCGCGGCCCAACACAAGGCCACGGGCGGGCCACATTTGCGCCGGCCCGGCGGGGAAGGGAGTGTCGTCCGTCAGGCGTGCCAGCTCGACCAGCGGCGCACCGCGATCGCGATCACCGGCCCGTCCAACGGAACGGATTGATACTGAGGGTATTTGGCGCGCAGCAGCCGGTATGCGGACTCCATCGCCGGCCCGTCGGCATGGATGCTGGCCGCACCGTCGACCCGCACCCACCACAGCCGCGTCCAATCGTCGGCGTAATGGTCGACGAGCAGGCTCACGTGGGGGTTCTCTTCGATGTTGGCCAGTCGCCGCAGCCGCCGCGTCGTCTTGGGCTTCGCGTCGACGGCGGTGTACACCACGTCGGGAGCGCCGTCAGCGACCGCGAATACCACCGGCACCAGGTGGGGGAAGCCGTCGGGCGCGATGGTGGCCAGCCGGGCCACCGGGGATCGGGTGAAGCTGGCCTTGGGGTCGAATTCGCCCACCGTGTCAGCCTAGGCGGATCCGAACCTTGCCACTGCCATGAATAGCTACCTGCATTACGGTTATATACACACCATTGTGCCGCCCAGAACCGCAAGGCCGGGACAGTTTGGTGTTACCGCAAAGCAGGAAGGGTGACGGATGAGCAAATCGCACCACCGCTCGGTCTCGTGGTCGTGGTTGGTGAGCGTGCTGGCTGTGGTCGGATTGGGCCTCGGCCTGGGCACCGTGCCGGCGACCGCAGCGCCATTCACCCAGCCTCAGGCTCCCCTCGACCCGGCGGCATTGGTCGGCCAGGTGGGACCGCAGGTGGTCAACATCAGCACCAAGTTCGGCTACAACAACGCGGTGGGCGCCGGAACCGGCATCGTCATCGACCCCAACGGTGTCGTGCTGACCAACAATCACGTGATCTCCGGCGCGACCGATATCAGCGCGTTCGACGTCGGCGATGGGCAGACATACGCCGTCGACGTGGTCGGTTATGACCGCACCCAGGACATCGCGGTGCTGCAACTCCGCGGCGGGGCCGGCCTTCCGACCGCCGCGATCGGCGGCGGTGTGACGGTGGGCGAGCCGGTCGTCGCGATGGGCAACGCCGGCGGCCAGGGCGGAACGCCCAGCGCGGTCTCCGGCAAGGTCATCGCGCTGAACCAGTCCGTCTCGGCTACCGACACGCTGACCGGCGCCAACGAGTCGCTGGGCGGGCTGATCCAGGCCGACACACCGATCCGCCCCGGCGACTCCGGCGGTCCGCTGGTCAACAACGCCGGGCAGGTCGTCGGTGTGAACACCGCCGCCACCGACAACTACAAGATGTCGGGCGGCGGGCAGGGCTTCGCCATCCCGATCGGCAGGGCGATGGGCGTGGCGGGTCAGATCAGGTCGGGCGCCGGCTCGAACACCGTGCACATCGGCCCGACCGCGTTCCTCGGGCTGGGTGTGACCGACAGCAGCGGCAACGGCGCGCGCGTCGAGCGCGTGGTCACCGGCGGCCCCGCGGCGGCGGCCGGGATCTCCCCGGGCGACGTCATCACCGGGGTGGACAACGTCGCGATCACCGGGGCCACGTCGATGACCGAGGTGCTCGTCCCGCACCACCCCGGCGACAACATCACGGTGCGCTACCGCTCCGCCGGGGGCGGCGATCGCACGACGAACGTGACGCTGGCGGACGGACCTCCGGCCTGATCCCCCTCTCGATGATGCCCGGCGGGCGGCCAATTCTGTTGGCGCCGGGCGTTTTTCGTCACATGTCAGTGGGCGTGATTCCGAATGTCGCGCCTCGGGTACCCGTGGCATCGTGGATTTGATGAACGACGCAAGAGAAGCTGTCGAGCACCATCCCGGAGAGGGCAGTCACGTCCAGGACGGTGTCGTCGAGCACCCCGAGTCCGATGACTTCGACAATGCCGCCGCGCTGCCCACCGACCCGACCTGGTTCAAACACGCCGTTTTCTACGAGGTGCTGGTACGGGCGTTCTTCGACGCCAACGCGGACGGGTCGGGCGACCTGCGCGGACTCCTGGGCCGCCTGGACTACCTGCAGTGGCTGGGCATCGACTGCATCTGGCTGCCGCCGTTCTATGACTCGCCGCTGCGTGATGGTGGTTACGACATCCGGGACTTCTACAAGGTGCTGCCCGAGTTCGGCACGGTCGAGGATTTCGTCGCGCTGCTCAACGCCGCGCACGAGCGGGGCATCCGGGTCATCACCGACCTGGTCATGAACCACACCTCGGATTCGCACCCCTGGTTCCAGGAGTCGCGGCACGATCCAGACGGCCCGTACGGCGACTTCTACGTGTGGAGCGACACCAGCGAGAAGTACACCGATGCCCGGATCATCTTCGTCGACACCGAGGAGTCCAACTGGACCTTCGACCCGGTGCGCAAACAGTTCTACTGGCACCGGTTCTTCTCGCATCAGCCGGACCTGAACTACGAGAACCCGGCCGTGCAGGAAGCCATGATCGATGTCCTGCGCTTCTGGCTCGGCCTGGGCATCGACGGGTTCCGCCTGGACGCGGTGCCCTACCTGTTCGAACGGGAGGGCACCAACTGCGAGAACCTGCCCGAGACGCACGCCTTCCTCAAGCGCGTCCGTAAGGTCATCGACGACGAATTCCCGGGACGCGTGCTGCTGGCCGAGGCCAACCAGTGGCCGGCCGACGTGGTCGAGTACTTCGGCGACACCAGCACCGGCGGCGACGAATGCCACATGGCGTTCCACTTCCCGCTGATGCCGCGCATTTTCATGGCGGTTCGCCGGGAGTCGCGCATTCCGATCTCGGAGATCCTGGCGCAGACGCCGGAAATCCCCGACATGGCGCAGTGGGGAATCTTCCTGCGCAACCACGACGAGTTGACACTGGAGATGGTCACGGACGAGGAACGTGACTACATGTACTCCGAGTACGCCAAGGATCCTCGGATGAAGGCGAACGTCGGAATCCGGCGCCGGCTGGCGCCGCTGCTCGACAACGACCGCAACCAGATCGAGCTGTTCACCGCGCTGCTCCTGTCGCTGCCCGGCTCGCCGGTGCTGTACTACGGCGACGAGATCGGCATGGGCGACGTCATCTGGTTGGGTGATCGCGACGGCGTGCGCACCCCGATGCAGTGGACGCCGGACCGCAACGCCGGGTTCTCCAAGGCCAACCCGGGCCGGCTCTACCTGCCGGCCAGCCAGGACTCGGTCTATGGCTATCAGGCCGTCAACGTGGAGGCCCAACGCGACACGTCCACGTCGCTGCTGAACTTCACCCGCGTGATGCTGGCGGTGCGGCGCCGCCACGAGGCCTTCGCGATCGGCACATTCGAGGAGCTAGGGGGCTCCAACCCGTCCGTGCTGGCGTTCGTGCGCCAGGCGTCCGACGGGGGCGACACGGTGTTGTGCGTCAACAACCTGTCGCGGTTCCCGCAGCCGATCGAACTGAACCTGCAGCACTGGAGCGGTTGCACACCGGTGGAACTGACCGGGCACGTCGAATTTCCGCGGATCGGGCACCTGCCCTACCTGCTGACGTTGCCTGGGCACGGCTTCTACTGGTTCCAGCTGACCGCATGTGAGGATGACGAGGAGCGGCGACATGACTGAGCCAGCCAAATTGCCCTGGTCGGACTGGCTCCCGCAGCAGCGGTGGTACGCCGGGCGCAATCGAGAACTGACCTCCGCCGAGGCCGCCGTGGTCGTCCCGCTGCGGGAGGACCTCGACCTGGTGCTGGTCGACGCCCAGTACGCCGACGGCTCGTCCGAGCGTTACCAGGTGATCGTGCGATGGGATGCCGCGCCGGTCTCCGAGTACAGCACCGTGGCCACCATCGGCGCCGCCGGTGACCGCACCGGTTTCGACGGCCTGTACGACACCGAGGCGCCGCAGTTCCTGCTGTCGCTGATCGATTCGTCGGACGTTCGGACCGCGTCGGGCACCGAGGTGAGGTTCGTCAAGGAACCCGACGCGGTGCTGCCGCTGGAGGCGATGCCGCACGTCTCGGACGCCGAACAGAGCAATACCAGCGTGATCTTCGATCGGGACGCGATCTTCAAGGCGTTCCGCCGCGTCAGCAGCGGCATCAACCCGGACATCGAACTGAACCGGGTGCTGGCACGTGCGGGTAATCCGCACGTGGCACGGCTGCTCGGCACCTACGAGATGGCCGCCCCCGACGGAACGGCCGATGAGGCGTGGCCGCTCGGCATGGTGACGGAGTTCGCGTCCAACGCCGCCGAGGGGTGGGCGATGGCCACCGCCAGCGTCCGCGACCTGTTCGCGGAAGGCGACCTGTATGCCTACGAAGTCGGCGGTGACTTCGCCGGCGAATCCTGCCGGCTCGGCGAGGCGGTGGCGTCCGTGCACGCAACGCTGGCCGAGTCCCTGGGAACGGCGCAGTCGGCCTTCCCGGTCGACACCGTGCTGGGGCGGCTGTCGTCGACCGTGGCGAAGGTGCCCGAGCTGCAGGAGTACGCGGCAACCATCGAGGAGCGATTCGCCAAACTCGCCGGCCAGACGATCGCCGTGCAGCGGGTACACGGGGACCTGCACCTCGGGCAGGTGCTGCGCACGCCCGAAAGCTGGTTGCTCATCGACTTCGAGGGCGAACCGGGGCAGCCGCTCGACGAGCGCCGGGCGCCGGACTCACCGCTGCGCGACGTGGCAGGTGTGCTGCGGTCCTTCGAATACGCCGCGTACGGACCCCTGGTGGACCAGGCGGCCGACAAGCAACTGGCCGCCCGCGCCCGGGAATGGGTCGAGCGCAACCGGACCGCGTTCTGCGAGGGCTACGCCGCCGCGTCGGGCACCGACCCGCGCGACTCGGCCGAACTGCTGGCCGCCTACGAGCTGGACAAGGCCGTGTATGAGGCCGGCTACGAGGCGCGGCACCGGCCCGGGTGGCTGCCGATCCCGCTGCGCTCGATCGCCCGGCTCACCGCCTCATAGGCGCAGGATAGGAATTTGATATGCCTCCCCTGCGGGGTCGGCGAGCGTCTGACAGCATGTCAGCGTGACAAGCGAAACCTTCAATAGCGAGGCGCGGTTGTCATGGGTGCTGGCGGTGCTGGCCGGTGTGGTGGGCGCGATCTCCTTCACCCACTCCGCGGGCTACTTCGTGGTTTTCATCACCGGTAACGCCCAACGCGCCGTGCTCGGTTACTTCACGGGGCAAGGGTGGCTGGCCGCAAGTGCCGGGTTGCTAATTGCGGCGTTCGTCGCCGGCGTGGTCGTTGCCTCGCTGTGCCGGCGATTTTTCTGGGTGGACCATCCGCACGGCCCGACGGTGCTGACCACCTTCAGTTTGGCGGCCGCCACAGTTGTCGACGTCCTCGATGAGGGCTGGGAGGAGAATCTCGTCGATTTCTTGCCGATGATGCTGCTGGCGTTTGGTACCGGGGCGTTGAACACCTCTTTTGTCAAAGATGGCGAGGTTTCGGTGCCGTTGAGCTATGTGACCGGCACGACCGTCAAGATGGGCCAGGGCATCGAGCGCCACATCGCTGGCGGTGGAAACGTCTCGGACTGGCTCGGTTACTTCCTGCTGTTGGCCAGCTTTGTCGTGGGCGCGGCGGTGGGCGGTTTGATCAGTGTCGTCGTCAACGGGACCTGGATGCTGGTGATGGCCACGTCCCTTTGTGCGGTAACGACCGGGTACACCTACTTTCACCAGGACCGGCGCGCTTTGTTGATGCAACGGTCCGACCAAAAGCATCGGCAGTAGCGCTGACCGGTGCGCTACTGCCGATGCTGGTTCGGGGTTAGGCGGCTGGCTGTGCCGGCTGCGCCGGTTGTGCCGTGGTGTTGCTGGCCAGCAGCACCTGCTGGATGTCGGGCTTCATCGCGACCAACTGCTGGTTCCAGTAGGGCCACGAGTGCGTCCCGTTGGCCGGGAAGTTGAACGTCCCGTTGCGCCCGCCGGCGGCGGCGTAGGTGTTCTGGAACTGCTGGTTGGTGCGCAGCGTGAGGCCTTCCAGGAACTTGGCCGGCATGTTGTCGCCGCCCAGGTCACTGGGTGTGCCGTTGCCGCAGTACACCCAGATGCGGGTGTTGTTGGCGACCAGGCGCGGGATCTGGACCATCGGGTCGTTGCGCTTCCACGCCGGGTCGGTGGACGGACCCCACATGCTGTTGGCGCTGTAGCCGCCCGAGTCGCTCATCGCCAGGCCGATCAGCGTCGGCCACCAGCCATCGGAGGGGTTGAGGAAGCCCGACAGCGATGCGGCGTAGGGGAACTGCTGCGGGTAGTACGACGCCAGGATCAGGGCGGAGCCACCGGACATCGACAGGCCCACAACGGCGTTGCCGGCCGGCGAGATCTGCTTGTTGGCCTGCAGCCACAGCGGCATCTCCTGGGTCAGGAACGTCTCCCACTTGTAGGTGTAGTTCTGCCCATTGCTCGTCGACGGCTGGTACCAGTTGCTGTAGAAGCTGGACTGGCCTCCGACCGGCATCACCACCGACAGGCCGGACTGGTAGAACTCCTCGAAGGCCGGGGTGTTGATGTCCCAGCCGTTGTAGTCGTCCTGGGCCCGCAAACCGTCGAGCAGGTACACCGCGTGCGGTCCGCCCCCCTCGAACTGGACCTTGATGTTGCGGCCCATCGACGGTGAGGGCACCTCCAGGTACTCCACCGGCAGCCCCGGCTTCGAGAACGCCCCCGCGGTAGCCGCGCCGCCGGCAGCGGTGACGAGGCCAGACACCAGGGCAGCCCCCGCAGCCGCGACCGCCAGTTGGCGCGGCATGGTCGCGGCGGCGCCACGCAACTTCCGCAACTCTTCGAAGAACTTCATAGCTCTCTACCCATCCCAACTTTCATCTGCCATGTGCGGCGGTCGAATCTGTTCGCTGGGCAGTCAAACACGTGGGGAGGGCTCGATTCGCCTGTCACGGCCGAAGCTTCACATCGCGGTTGGCTAACGATTGGGAGTCAGCCCGGAATCGTCACCGTTGCATCACGATTGGCTATCGGAACCGCACGCCGGCCTTCCCGACGGCCGGCGCATGGGCTAACGCCGCCCGCCGTTCCTAGGCGACGAGCCGGCGCAATAACGTTGACGCGGCGGCGATTCCGAGCACCGCGGCCACCACCAGCACGACGATGTCCATCGGGTTGAAGGGCGTGCCGATGAGCAGCCCCCGTAGGGCGTCGACCTCGTAACTGAGCGGGTTGACCCTGCTCAACACGTGCAGCCACGTTGGCATCACGTCGACCGGGTACAGCGCGTTGGAGGCAAAGAACAGCGGCATCGTGATCGCCTGGCCTATTCCCATCAGGCGATCGCGATTGCGCACCAGGCCGGCCAGCGTCATCGACAGGCAGGCGAAGAACGCGGCGCCGAGCATGACGACGGCCATCGCCGCCAGAATTCGCAGCGGGTTGACCGTCAGGCCGACATTCATCAGATACGCCAACGCCATCACGCCGACCACCTGGGCCACCGAGCGGACCCCGGCCGCAAACGCCTTGCCGGTGATCAGCGCCGATGCAGGCGCCGGTGTCACCATCAGCTTGGCCAAGACACCGGCGTCTCGATCCCAAATGATCTGTATCCCATAGAAAATCGAGATGAACAGCGCCGACTGGGCGATGATCCCCGGCGCCAGGAAGGCCAGGTAGGACACCGACCCGGTGTGGATGACGTGCAGGTGGCTGAAGGTGGTTCCGAAGATCAACAGCCACAGCGCCGGCTGCACCATCCGGGTGACGAGCTCGGTCCTGTCGTGCTGCAACTTCTGCAGTTCGACGATCGCGAACGCGCCGATGCGGCTCAACACGGCGCCGACCCGTTGCCATCCGCGCGGCGCGCGGACCAGGGTACCCGGCATGGCGCTATCAACCGACACGGCGCGCAACCTTTCTGGCAGAACGGATTTCGCGGAACGATCCCGCCGACTCGTCTTCCAAGCCCGATGCGGCATAGTGGCGGAACACGTCCTCGAGGGTTGCGCGCGGCGACACCGTCGACTTCAACTTGGCGGGCGTGCCCACCGCGCGCAACTCACCCTGGTGCATCAGTGCGACGCGATCGCACAACGCGTCGGCCTCTTCCATGTAGTGGGTGGTCAGCAGCACGGTCATCCCGAACTGCGCCTGCATCTTCTGCACCTGTGTCCAGACGCCGTCGCGCGCGATCGGGTCCAGCCCGACGGTCGGTTCGTCGAGAACCAGCAGTGACGGACGGTTCACCAGCGCCTGCGCCACCTCGAGGCGGCGGACCATGCCGCCGGAATACGCGGAGGCCGGCCGGTCGGCGACGTCTAGCAGGTCCATGGCCGCCAGCGCCTGCCCGACCCGGTCGGAACGCTCGGCCCGGGGCACGCCGTAGAGCCGCGCGAACCATTCGACGTTTTGCCGACTCGTCAATGCGGGCTCGATCGAGAGTTGTTGCGGCACATAGCCGATATTGCTGCGAATGTCGGTGGTTTGGCGGCGGGCGTCTAACCCGAAGACGCGCAATTCGCCCTGCTGCACCGGCGCCAGCGTGGTGAGCATCCGGACCATGGTCGTCTTCCCGGCGCCGTTCGGACCGAGCAGCCCCATGGTTTCGCCCGGCCGCACCTGCAACGTCACGTCGTTGACGGCGGTGAACTGGCCGTACCGATAGGTCAGGTGCCTGGCATCGATCGCCATCGGCAGTGATGCGCTCATGGCCGTCGCTCCTGCAGTGTCTGGGTCATCATCTCAATGACCTCCAATCCTTTTGTCAAAGCCTCGATTTGGTCGCCGTCAAGTTCGGCGAGCACCTCGGCCAGCACCGCTCGCCGCGCGGCCCGGGACGCGTCGACGATCTGCTGGGCGGGGTCGGCGAGGTGTAACCGTCCGACCCTGCGGTCCGTGTCCCCGACGGTGCGCATCAGCAAACCGCCGGATACCAGCTTGGACACCAGGGTGGAGGCGGTGTTGGGGGCCAGCCCGAGCTCGGCGGCAGCGGCGTTGACCGAGATGCCCGGCCGCCGGCCCACCAGCCACAGCAGCTCGGACTGCGACTCGGTCAGCCGCGACGAATCGAAGCCGCGGCCGGCCGACCGGCGGAGTTGCCGGCGAAATCTTCCGACGACGCGAAACACCTCGGTGACCACGTCGGTACTTGACTTCACCCTTTCCATAATACCTCTGTAGCCGAGCTATATATGTGTAGGAGCTGTGCAGACGGTATGTACCCGCTACTTCGGGAGGCGATGCAGGACCACGTCGGCGAGCGTCCCGTCGGCGACATTGGCGGTCATGTAGGTGCAGAACGGTTGTCGGCGCCGGTCCGTCGGCGAGCCCGGGTTGAGCAGGCGCAGGCCGGCGTCGGTGCGGGTGTCCCAGGGGATGTGGCTGTGCCCGAACACCAGGACCTGGGTGTCGGGATACAACCGCGACATCCGGGCGTCACGGCCGGCCGCCGCGCCGGTCTCGTGCACCACCGTGAATCGCACGCCCGCCAGGGTCACGTCCACCCGTTCCGGCAGCCTGGCCCGCAGTGCCGGCCCGTCGTTGTTGCCCCAGCAGGCGACCAGCCGGGCCGACCTGGCTTCGAGTTCGTCGAGCAGCTCGGGCACCACCCAGTCGCCGGCGTGCACGACGACATCGGCCGCGCCCACCTCATCCCAAACCCGTGCGGGCAGGTCGCGGGCGCGTTTGGGGACGTGGGTATCGGAAATCAGCAGCAGCCGCACAACCCCATCTTGCCGCGCCTCTGGTCTACCTCGCCGTCGACGCCATCGCTTTTTCGGGCTTGGTGATTGGCGCGTCGGCCGCCTCGCCGAGCAGGAGGGAACGAACGAGGCGACGGGGTCCGAAGGGCCGCAGCATGGCGCTGGCGGGGCGGGGCCGCACGCGCATCGGCCACCAGAACCAACGCCCCAGCAGCGCCGCGATCGACGGCGTCATCAACGAGCGCACGATCAACGTATCGAACAGCAGGCCGAGACCAATCGTGCTGCCGGCCTGGCCGATTGAGCGCAGGTCGCTGGCGACCATCGACATCATGGTGAAGGCGAAGACCAGACCCGCCGAGGTGACCACGCCACCCGTCCCGCCCATGGAGCGGATGATGCCGGTCTTCAGTCCGGCTCCGATCTCCTCCTGGAACCGGGAAACCAGCAGCAGGTTGTAGTCGGATCCGACGGCGAGCAGGATGATCAGCCCGAATACCGGTGCGATCCAGTTCAATTCCAGTCCCAACAGGTGTTGCCACACCAACACGGAGAGCCCGAAGGCGGCGCCCAGCGAGAGCAGCACAGTGCCGACGATCATTAGGGATGCGACCAGCGCGCGCGTGATGATCAGCATCACGACGAAGATCAGCGTCAGCGCCGCAAGCCCCACGATCAGCAGGTCGTAGTGGGAGCCCGACTGGATGTCGCGGTAGATGGCCGCCGTGCCCGCGAGGTAGAACTTGGCGCCCGTCAGGGTCGTACCCTTCACCGCTTGATGTGCGGCGGCCAATTCCGGCATGACCGCGGCGATGCCCGCCGGCGTTGCCGGGTCCGCGTCGTGGGTGATGATGAAGCGGGCGGCCTTGCCGTCCGGCGACAGGAACAGCTTCAGCCCGCGCTGAAAGTCGGGATTCTGGAACGCTTCCGGCGGAAGGTAGAAGTAGTCGCCACTGCGGGAAGCGTCGAAGGCCTGACCCATCGCGCTCGCCGTGTCCGTCATCTGCGCCATTTGGGTGACCAGGCCGGAGAAGCTGCTGTGCATGGTGAGCAGAGTCCCCTGCATCGACTGGGCGACGGCGATGATCGGTGGGAATTCGGCGAGCATCTGGGGCAATATCGCGTCGACGTTGTTCACGTCATTGATCAGCGTGCTCATGTTCTCGCTGAACTTGTCCACACCATCGATCGCCTCGAACACCGACCTCGCAGCCCAGCATACCGGGATGTTGAAACAGTGCTGTTCCCAATACAGATAGCTGCGGAACGGCCGAGCGAAATCGTCGAAATCCGCAAGGTGGTCGCGCATCTCGTCCAGCGTGGCCTGCATCTCGTGCATGTCGCCGACCATGTGATGAGTGGCGCCGCTCATCTGCCCGACCAAGCCCTGCATCCGCTGCATCGAAACGATCATGGCGCCGAGGTCGTCGCTCATCTTGAGCATGTCGTCGGTGCGGTCCCGCATGAATTGCAGGTTCTGCTGGATCGGGATCGATTGGGCGCTGATCTGGAAGGGTATGGAGGTGTGCTCGATGGGGCCGCCCAGCGGCCGGGTAATGCTTTGCACCATCGCGATTCCGGGCGAGCGAAAGACGTCTTTGGCGAGCCTGTCGAGGATGATCATGTCGCCGCTGTTCCGCATGTCGTGATCGCTTTCGATCATCAGGATGTCGGGATTCATTGTGGCGGCGGTGAAATGGCGCTCCGCGGCCGCGTACCCGACACTCGACGGCAGGCCGCGGGGTATGTAGAAGCGGTCGTTGTAGCTGACTTTCATGCTCGGCATGATGAGAATGCCGACGATCGCGATGACCAGCGAGGCCGCGAAAACCGGGCCGGGCCAGCGCACCGTGGCGGTGCCGATGCGCCGCCAACCGCGCGTCTTGATCATCCGTCTCGGGTCAAGGAGGCCGAACCGGGTCGCCACCGCGACAACGGCGGGGGCCGCGGTCATCGCTCCCGCCACGACCACGAGCAGGCCCAAGGCGGACGGAATGCCCAGCGCCTTGAAGTACGACAGCCGCGCCAGGTGCAGGCAGAACGTGGCACCGGCGATCGTCAATCCCGAGCCCAAGATGATGTGCGAGGTCCCGCGAAACATCGTGTAGTAGGCGGTTTCTCGGTCTTGACCGGCCTGACGCGCCTCCTGGTAACGCCCGATGAGGAAGATCGCGTAGTCCGTGCCCGCCGCGATCGCCAACGAGGACAGCATCGCAACGACGAACGTCGAGAATCCCAACAGCTCGTTGTTTCCAAGCAGCGCGACAAGCCCCCGGGCCGTGCCCATCTCGAAGCCGACCATGACCAGGACCAGAAGAACCGTGCTGACGGAACGATAGGCGATGAACAGCATGATCATGATGACCACGCCCGTGACGCCCATCATCTTGAACATGCTCTTGTCGGCGGCCTCGTTCATGTCCGTGGTCAGGGGGGCCGGACCGGTGACGTAAACCTTGAGTCCCTTGGGGGGCTCTGACTTGTCGACGATCTTCCGCACGGCGTCGACCGAGTGGTTGCCCAGGGTGCTGCCCTGGTTGCCGGCCAGGTTGAGTTGGACGTACGCGGCCTTACCGTCGCGGCTCTGGACACCGGCTGCGGTGAGCGGATCGCCCCAGACGTTCTGGACGTGCTGCACATGCTTGGGGTCTGCCTGCAGCTTGCGCACCAAGGAGTCGTAGTAGCGGTGCGCCTCGTCGCCGAGCTGCTTATCGCTCTCCAGGACGATCATCGCGATGCTGTCGGAGTCCGACTCGTGGAACGTTGCGCCCATGCGCTTGGCGGCGATCATCGCCGGAGCGTCCTGTGGCGACATCGTCACCGCGTGGTTGCGTGCGACCGACTCGATCGGGGGCACAAGCACGTTCAGCGCGACGGTGAGTAGTAGCCAGCCGATGATGATGGGCCACGCGAACCTGCGGACGAATCGCATGAATTTCGGACGGGTCTCGGTATCGGTGTTCATGCGGCCTTGACCAGACAGGAGGTTTGGGCGTGCCGCCCGGCCGAGGAGCGCTGGTCCTTGACCACACCGTTTACGGCGATGCGGCAACCGATGTTGTCGCTGTTGCCTTGTGCCACCACGCTGGCGATCACGGCGGGCACCGTCGTGGTGACCGTGAAGGTCCACGGCAGCGTGGTGAAGTCCACCTGTTCCGGCTGCGCGTTGTTGTCGAGGTAGCTCACAGTTCCAGCTGTGCCGCTGGGGCCGTAGACCTCGTAGGTCACTTGCTTGATGTGCGAGGGTTCGAGTGGTTCGGCGCTGCGGCCCGTCGCGGTGAAGATCGCGTCGGACCCGAAGACGCCGCGGAGCCGTTCGACGGCGATGCCGCCCAGGGCGACCGCCGCCACGACGACCAGCGGCACCCACGCCCGTCTGAGAAACGTGGACACTGACGTTTCCTTCCCTCGTGACCTGGTCGTTCTGGTACGGAGTCTCAGCCCGCATCGCCCCAGCGAATAGGGCCGTTTGGCCCGCACCTGAGGGCCGGCGGGCACACGTTGCACGTGATCGCGTGACTGCTACCCGCGAGTCGCGGCATGAACCGTAGCTCAATTCGTACCATACCCCCCCGGGTATTATCAATCGCTCCGGATATACCCCCGTGGGTATGGTATGAAGGAGTCATGGCAAACGAAGTTCACGACCCCGGCGACATGGACGCCGTCCTGGCCCGGTTGCGTCGGGCGCACGGTCAGCTCGGCGGCGTCATCGCGATGATCGAGCAAGGCCGCAGCTGCAAGGACGTCGTTACCCAACTGGCCGCGGTATCGCGGGCGCTGGATCGCGCCGGATTCAAGATCATTGCCTCGGGGCTGCGTGACTGCATCGCCCGACCGGAGGGTAGTCCCACCGACGGGCCGGCCGTGTCGATCGATGAGCTGGAAAAACTGTTCCTGAGCCTGGCGTGACGGGCCGGTGCCGACGAAAGGGAAGCGCAATGAACCCCGCTGACAGCGATCGACCCGGATCGACGGTCACACTCTGGTTGGACCCGGTGTGCCCGTTTTCATGGAACACCGCACGGTGGCTACGCGCCGTTGCCGAGAAGACCGGCATGGCGGTCGATTGGCAGCTGATGAGTTTGGCGGTGCTCAACGAGGGGCGAGAACTCCCGGCCCCTCAGCAGGCCCGCATGCGCGACTCGCAACAAGTTGGCCGGCTGATGGCCGCCATCGCGCGCGAAAACGGCGCCGCCGGGTGGACCGCCGCGTACTTCGCGTTCGGTGAAAGGTACTTCGACGGCTCCGAGCCCCTTGACGACAGTCTCGTCGCCCACGTTTTGACCGCGGCCGGTGCGCGAGACACCACCGCCGCGGTCACCTCGGACGCATCGCTGGACGAAGTCGTGCGACGTGGACACCAGGCGGCGCAAGACGCGCTCGGCGAAACCGGGGGGAGCCCGATCCTGCGCATCGACGGGCATGCGTTCTTCGGGCCGGTCCTGACCGCGTTGCCCGACGTCGCGGACTCGATCGCGCTATTCGATGCGGTCGCCACCTTGGGTGCGGTTCCCCAGTTCGCCCAGCTGCAACGCCCGCGCACCGCGGGTTAGTTCTGACCAACCGGGGCTTGAATTGCCTTAGTGCCTAACGAAATTCCGGGTAGATCGAAACCGAGGAGGAAGAAATGACATCAGGATTGACCACCACGTTGCACACCTCGTTTGAGGAAGCGGTGGAGCAGACCACCAAAGCTCTGGCCGAACAGGGTTTCGGCGTGCTGACCACGATCGACGTCAAAGCCACCCTGAAAAACAAACTCGGGGAGGACATGGAGGACTATGTGATTCTCGGTGCCTGCAACCCCGTGTTGGCGCATCGCGCGCTGGGCATCCACCGCCAAATCGGCCAGTTATTGCCGTGCAATGTCGTGGTGCGGACCGATCCCGCCGAAAGCGATGCGGTTCTGGTCGAAGCGATGGATCCGCAACTCATGGTGAAGGTGACAGGCGAGCAGGGGGCGCTGCAAGAGGTCGCGGATCAGGCCACCACCAAATTGCAGGCCGCGATCGGCGCGCTCCGGTAGCCGATCCGCTGAGGTGCAGGGAGTCAGCCTTGCTGGCTCCGCGCCTCGGCACCCGTTTCCCCGGCATCGAAAGAATCGTCCGAACCGGCCGCTCCCACGTACGAGCCGTCGGCCTCTCCGGCCGCGGCGCGTGACCGAGACTCGTGAGCCTCCGGTTCGACGTCGGACTCTGTCTTGTGGCCCTTCGGCTCTCCCATTTGCTTCCCTCCGGTGCGGGTCTTGACTTCCGACGGGATTCCCCGTGCATGCGCCGCCAAACCAGATCGTGCGGGCAACGGTGGGCCGGGATGGCTGATCTGGCACGAGGACCTCGGCGCTATCCTTAGCGCCCGGAGGCAAGGAGGAACCTCAATGCGCACCTTCGAATCAGTGGCCGAACTCGCGGCCGCTACCGGCGAAACCATCGGCCACAGCGACTGGGTGACCATCACCCAGGAAGACGTCAATCTGTTCGCCAACGCGACCGGCGATCACCAGTGGATCCACGTCGATCCCGAACGCGCCGCCGCCGGTCCCTTCGGCGGGACGATCGCCCACGGCTTCATGACCCTGGCCCTGTTGCCGCGCCTGCAGCACCAGATCTACACGGTCAACGGCATCAAGCTCGCAATCAACTACGGCCTCAACAAGGTTCGCTTCCCCGCCCCGGTGCCGGTCGGCTCCCGGGTGCGCGCGCAGACGTCACTGGTCAGCGTCGACGACGTCGGAAACGGCGCCGTGCAGGCCACCATGTCGACCACCGTCGAGATCGAGGGCGCGCCCAAGCCGGCGTGTGTGGCCGAGAGCATCGTCCGCTACGTGTCGTGACCTACTACCGCGAGACATAAACCACGGCGGCGCTTTACGGCGTGTCGTCGCCATGGTTTATGTGTCGTGAGGCGGCCAGGCGCCCAGGCGGGCCGGGCGGCCAGGCGCGCCGGGTCAGAACTCCGCGACGGAATGCTCGAGCCGCTCGGCCAGCCGCGCCTGGGCTTCCGCGCGCCGGGTGGGTATGTGCGCGGACGGGAATGGCGTTGTAACCGGCTGGTATTCGCGCAAGGTGCGGCGGGCCACCGTCATCTTGTGCAGCTCGGTGGCGCCGTCGGCGATGCCCAGCGACTCGGCCGCCACCATCATCTTGACGAACGGCATCTCGTCGGAGACGCCGAGCGCACCGTGCAGGTGCATGGCCCGTTGCACGACATCATGCAGCACCTGGGGCATGGCCACCTTGACCGCCGCGATATCGCGGCGCACCTTCTGGTAGTCGTGGTGCTTGTCGATCAACCACGCGGTGCGCAACACCAGCAGCCGGAACTGTTCGATCTGTATCCAGCTGTCGGCGATCTTCTCCTGGGTCATCTGAAAATCGGACAGTCGCCCGTGCCGCGTCTTTCGGGACACGGCACGCTCGCACATCATGTCAAAAGCGCTGCGCGCCAACGCGATCGTGCGCATCGCGTGGTGAATACGCCCACCGCCGAGCCGGGTCTGTGCGATCATGAACGCCTGCCCCTCACCGCCCAGCACGTGATCGGCCGGGACGCGCACGTCGGTGTAGCGGACATACCCGTGGCTGGCGCGCGCCGACGATTCGGCTCCCACGCCCACGTTGCGGACGATCTCGATGCCCGGTGTCTCGGCCGGAACGATGAAAAGCGACATCTTGTCGTACGTGCGCGACTCGGGGTTCGTCACCGCCATGACGATGAAGAACGAGGCGTGCTTGGCGTTGGTGGAGAACCACTTCTCCCCGTTGATCACCCAGTAGTCGCCGTCGCGGGTAGCGGCGGTGACGAACTGTCCGGGATCGGAACCGCCCTGCGGCTCGGTCATCGAATAGCACGAGGTGATCTCGCCGTCGAGCAGCGGCTGCAGGTACCGCGCCTTCTGTTCGTCGGTCCCGAACATCGCCAGGATCTCGGCGTTGCCCGAATCGGGCGCCTGGCAGCCGAACACCGACGGCGCCCAGCGGGAACGGCCGAGGATCTCGTTGAGCAGCGCGAGCTTGACCTGGCCGAAGCCCTGGCCGCCGAGCTCCGGCCGCAGATGCGCGGCCCACAGGCCCTGATCCTTCACCTGCTGCTGCAACGGCCGCAGGATCGCCATCATCTCGGCGTTCTTCTTGTCATAGGGGTCGAGAGCGACCAGATCGAGCGGTTCGAGCTCGTCGACCATGAACTTTTCGACCCAGTCGAGCTTTGCCTGATATTCCGGGTCTGTTTCGAAATCCCACATGGTGGCCACCCGTTCCCCGGCGCAGCGCCGCGCCGGACTCATCGATGAAGCCACCCCATCGTAAATGGCGGCGGCGGGGGATCAGTCGTCGCCGCGGGTATCGATCACTCGCTGCGCGATGTCGACGAGTTTGACCTGACTCTCCTGTGACAGGCGGCGCAGCAGGTCGAAGGCGCGCAGTTCGTCCACGCCGTAGCGCTCCATGATGATGCCCTTGGCCTGGCCGATCCGGTCTCGCGTCGACAGCGCCGATTGCATCTCCTGCCCGTGGCGGCTGGCCATGATCGCCGCAGCGGCGTGCGCGGCGAAGACGGTGCCGATGGTCTCGGCCTCGGTGTCCCACACGTCGGGCCGGAAGCTGAACAGGTTCAACGCGCCGGCCGTGCGCTCCGCGGTGTACAGCTTGAACGAAAGGCTGCTCAGCACACCGCGTTCCACGGCCGCCGGCGCATACTGGGGCCAGCGTGGTTCGTCGCGGAGGTCGTCGGTGCGCACGATGGTTTGCTTCAGGGCGGCGTCGTGGCAGGGGCCCTCACTGAAGTCGTGCTGTAGCTTGTCGAGTTCCGCGGCCAGGCCGTCGGTGTCGGCTAGCGACTCGAAGTCCCCGCCCCCCTTGATCAGCAGCACTCCCGCGACGTCCGCCGCCGGTATGAGCTCCACCGCGGCGGCGGTCACGTCGGAGAGGACATCACCGAGCGAACGCGGCGCGGCGATGTCGCGGGCAAGCTCGGCCATGCGCCTCGCCAGCTCGTGCTGGGAACTCGGGTCCGATAGGTCCATAAGCGGGATTGTCCATGATGTATCCCGTTGCGTCACGCGGGCACCTCCCGCGGTGCCCGCCGGCCACCGTTCAGCAGTTGCTGTCGCCGCCGTTTGGTGACACATGCCGCGGGTATCCGCCGACACCAGAACCTTCTCGACAAGCTTAGGGAGACCCAGTGTTCGTTCACCACAAAGATCTTCAATTCGAGGTACGAGTCGACCGGCCGGATCCCCGGTTCGCGACGTTGCTGATGGACCAATTCGGCGGCGCCAACGGGGAACTCACCGCCGCCTTGCAATACTTCACCCAGGCCTTCGTGCTGCGCCAGAAGAATCCGAAGCTGTACGACCTCTTCATGGACATCGCGACCGAAGAGCTCAGCCACCTCGAAATGGTCGGATCGATGATCACCATGTTGCTTGACGGGCTCAACGACAACCTGAAGATCGCCCACGAGAAGTGCGACTGGATGCCGGCGGTTGCCAGCGGCGACGGCCGGGACAGCATCATCCATTCGGTATCGGTCAACCCGCTGTTTTTGGTGCTCAGCGGCGGTGGGCCGGACGTCAAGGACTCCGGGGGAAACAACTGGACCGGCGCCTACATCGACGCCAACGGTGACCCGACCGTCGACCTGCGCAACAACATCGCGGCCGAATCGCGCGCGAAGATCGTGTACGAGTACCTCAAGCAGTACACCGACGATCCCGGTGTGCAGGACACCCTCAACTTTTTGATGACCCGCGAGGTGACGCACTACCAGCAGTTCACCGCCGCGCTCAACGAGCTTCCGGTGAACTTCCCGCCGGGGCAGTTGCCGGGTGACCCGCGCTTCCAGAACGTCGCGTTCAACATGTCCAACGGTGGCGGCGAATCGATCCGCGGCCCGTGGAACGAGGGCCAGGGGCCGTGGCCGGAGGGCATGTCGTGGGAATACGTTGAGAAGCCCGAACAGCACTGGCTCGGCGGCACCACTCGCCAGAACCAGGGCGCACAGCAGAACCCCCAGGGCTCGCCCGCCATCAAGGCCGAGAAGCCCTTCACGCACGAACAACACGTTCCCACAAGTTAATTGGGGACAAGAAGGCCGGGCGCTGAGGATCCAGCGCCCGGCCCTCGAGTTTTTACTTGACCTGCGGGTCCGGCGGGTTGTCCGCCGCGCGGCCGGTCAACGCGTCGCGCACGTGGTCGACGATTGCCGCCCCCATGCCCATCGTCTTGAGCACGGTGGGGTTTGGCGGGGTGTCCGGATGGGGCCGGGTCGGCGCTATTTTCTTTGCCTGTTCCAGCTTTTCGCCGATCTTCTCCAGCTCTTCTCGGCTGATCGCCAGTTCCACCTGCGGCCACACCACGTCCTGCTCGTACGCGATGTGTTCGCGGCCCGCGCGCACGAACTCCTGCAACGCGTCGTGATAGTCCGGCTCCCCGGGCTTGCCGTCCTCGAGCCGCTGCAACAGCTGCTTGCCGGCCTGCTCCTGCTCGATCGCCTTGTCGACGAGCCCGTCGCCGAGCGCGTCGCGCACCGCCGGCCAAAAGAATTGCTCCTCAATGGCTTCGTGCTGCGACTCGGCGATGATGAGATTGTTCACCACCGTTTCCAGACCGCTCGCCTCGGCGCCCGAGCCCGACGGCGCCCCGTCGAGCGTCTCGAACAGACCGAGAACACTCTTGTGGTCCTGGCGAAGAAAAGTGATTGCATCCATGCCTTGCCTTCCAGTTAGGCTTGTCACTCGAAGTGGCCTGCGGATACCCGGGCCCGGGGTGTTGAAACGGCCCGCCCGCGGCGCAAGCTCGAGTGCGGTTGTGGCAAAACACGGTCGTTTCAACCGGTCTCGCCCGGGTAGCGGCGAGCCGAAGCGCGTCTAGTGCAACTTAGGCAAGACGTTGGTGCGGTAGAAGTCGATGGCCGTCAACGGATTGCTCTGGGGGAAATGCAGAAACGGCACGGCGCCGGCGTCCAGGACCGCTTGCACCGCCTTGATGTGGGGGGCGGGGTCGGTACCGACGGTCCAATTCGCCAGCACCTTGTCGATGGGATTGACCGCCGCGGCGCGCTGTATTTCAACCGGATTCGGCTGGTCGACGGCGCCGGCGGTGAAGCGCCATAAGCCGGCGGCCGTCGTCGCCTCGGCGTTATCGCCGACGACAGCGAACAACTCCGCGCGCCTGCCCAGGCTGCCCGGGTCGCGGCCGGCGGCCTCCGCGCCGGCGCTGAATGCGGCCACGAGTGCGGGGTTCGTGACATCCCGGGCCTGACCGATCCAGCCGTCGCCGTATTGACCGGCCACAGTCGCGCTCTTGGGTCCGCTGGCCGCCACGAAGATCGGCGGCGGCGTGGACGGTGTGTCGTAGAGCTTCAGTGCGTTGGTCTGAAAGTACCGGCCGGCGAACGAGGTTCGCGATCCGCTCCACAATTGGCGGATCAGGTTGATCGCCTCGACCAGCCGGTCGTGGCGCTCGGGGTATTTGCCGAACGTGTTGGTGGTCGCCTGTTCGTTGAGCCGTTCCCCGGTGCCGATCCCCAGGAATACCCGGCCGGGGCTGAGGATCGCCAGCGAGGCGAACGCCTGTGCCACCACTGCCGGGTGATAACGGTACGTGGGGCAGGTGACTCCGGTGCCGAACGCGATGCGGCTGGTCGCGTTGCCCACCAGCGCCAGCGTCAGCCAGGGGAACATCGAATGGCCCTCGTTGTCCTGCCAGGGCTGGATGTGGTCGCTGGCCCAGACATACTGAAAGCCCGCCTGTTCGGCCGCCTGCGCTTGCGCCACCAGCTGGTCGGTGCGGAATTGTTCGTGGGAGAGCACCACGCCCACCCGCTTGACCGCGGCCGGTGGCGGGGCGGCAGGGGCGGCGTGGTCATGACCCGGGCGCCCACAGGCGGCTGTGCCGAGCATGCCCGCACCGGCGGCCATCCGCCCGAATGCGCGACGCGAAACGCCGGTCACCGCCCTAACGTACCCGCCGCTCCGGTCATGACACCCGGATGTGGCTCACCCGCTAGCCTGACTCGGGTGACTCCCCAGCCACGCCCGGCGCGCAAGGCCGATGTCCGCGAGCTGTCGCGCACCCTGGGCCGGGCCTTTTACGACGACCCGGTGACGACCTGGCTGCTGCCCGACCCGAAGGAGCGGGCCGCCAACCTGCACCGGTTGTTCGCGACGATGACCCGCCACCACCATCTGGGCTGCGGCGGCGTCGAGGTGGCCTGCGACGGCCCGGACATCGGCGCGGCGGCGCTGTGGGATCCGCCGAATCGGTGGCGCGAGACCCGCCGGGGCGAGCTGGCGATGATTCCGACGTTTCTGCGGGTGTTCGGCCTTCGTACCGCGCGGGCGCGCGGCCTGCAGGAGCTGATGAAGCGCATGCATCCCGAGGAGCCGCACTGGTATCTCGCCGTGATCGGCAGCGACCCCGCGATCCGCGGGCAGGGCTTCGGACAGGCGTTGATGCGGTCGCGGCTGGACCGCTGCGACGCCGAATACTGTCCGGCGTACCTCGAGTCGAGCAAGCCCGAAAACGTGCCGTACTACGAACGTTTCGGCTTCACGGTGACCCGCGAGATCGTCGTCCCCGACGAGGGTCCCACCATGTGGGCGATGTGGCGGTCGCCGCGCTAGGGCGGGTCGCGTTTAGCCCCCCGATCCGGCGGGCAACCGTTCCCGCATGAGCGAAAACCCCCAAGCCGACGAGCTGGTGGACCCCGCGGACTTCCCCGAGGAGGGCGGCCCCGGTGACACGTTGAACGCGAGCGAAGGCACCGACTCCGACGAGTTGCACAACGACGACGGCGACATCGTCGTCGACCCGCCCGAGGGCTGGAGCGAAGCGAACCGGTTCGGCATGACCGCGCGGGAAGAGCGCGAGGGCGAATCTCTGGACGCCCGGCTGGCGGAAGAGGAGCCGGACATCTCGCCCGACTTCCCCGAAGAAGGTGGGGATGGGCTTGCCGACGGTCCTCCCGGACGCGCTCAGCGGGGCCAGATCGATGGCGCGCCCGAAGACGGCCAGTCGCTGTATGAGGTCGTCGATGAGAACGGGGCGCCGGACTTCACTCAGACGACGGAGTGAGGTAGCCAGTGTTCGACTGTTCACTCCGGGTGCGGCGCGGCTAAGGCTTGCTCTTCCAGCCGGCGATGCCGATGGCGATCATCCGCAACTGCTTGACGGCGAGCCGCCGAATGTCTTGAAGCGCCTCGGCGCTCTGCGAATCCTCGATCGCCTCCGCGATGACGATCATCGCGTTGACGAACAGGGTCGCGAGCACGTTGAGATCCTCGGTGGTCCACTCGTGCAGCCGTGGAAAGCGCGCCAGGTCGGTGGCCAGCTCGGAGGTGATCAACCGGATCTCGGTGCGGATGGCATAGCGCAGCACGCTGAGCCCGCTGTTGCGTTCACGGGCAATGAATCGCCAATGTTCCCGCCGCTGCGCCACACTGGCGACCAGGATTTCGACTGATGATTCGATCACCCGGTTCGGGTCGAGCTTGCCGGCCCGCGCTTCACGCAGGGTGTCGCGCAAGCTTCGGAATGACTCGTCGATCAAGACCAGCCCAAGGGCCTCCATCGACTCGAAGTGGCGATAGAACGCGGCCGGCACGATCCCGACCTCACGGGTCACCTCGCGCAGGCTGAGACTGGAAAAGCTGCGGTCCTGCAGCAGCTTGAGTGCCGCGGCGATGATCGCGCGACGGGTCGCCTCCTTGCGCTCCTCGCGTGACCGACTTTCGCGCGAGCGCTCGCGACCAGAACCGCGCACCCGTGAGCTAGGAGTACGGCTGTTCACTGTGTGAAGCCTACCACAGACCTGCAGAAACCCTTGACTGACCGGGGGGTATGGCCCCACGGTGTACATATGTTCACTCAAACCGCTCAGACTTCGGGTCGATCCCTCGCTCGGACTTTTCGGAAGCGAGTCTTGGGTTCAGACCTTCTCGACCTGCTCACCGGCCCGCACGGCGTCGACCGGTACACCGAGCTGGTGGCGCCGACCTGGACGCTGGGGGAGGCCCGCGCCAAGGTGATCGACGTGCGCCGCACCACCGCGCGCAGCGTCACCCTCACCCTCGCTCCGAACGACAGCTTCACATCCGCCCATACCGTCAAAGCCGGCCAGTACGTCAACCTCACCGTCGAGATCGACGGCCGCCAGCACACCCGCTGCTATTCCCCGGCCAACGCCGAGGGGACCGCCCACCTCGAGCTGACGATCGGGCAGCACGACGGCGGGCTGGTTTCGAACCACCTGTACGAACACGCCCGCCCGGGCATGGTGTTCGGTTTGGCCGGCGTCGGCGGCGACTTCGTGTTGCCGGAGCCGGGGCCGCAAAGACCGCGCCGGATCTTGTTCGTTTCCGGTGGAAGCGGCATCACCCCGGTGATGGCCATGGTGCGCACCCTGGTCGCCGAGGGGCACCCCGGCGAGATCGCGTTCATCCATTACGCCCGGAACGCGGGCGAGGCGTCCTACCGCGACGAGCTCGCGACGCTGCCCGGCGTCCGGGTGCTGCATGGCTACACGCGAGCCGAGGGCGGCGACCTCGCCGGCCGATTCGGCGCCGCGCATCTGGCCGCCGCGATGCCGTCACCCGATGCGGTGTTCGTCTGCGGGCCAACGCCTTTGGTCGATGCCGTCCGAAACCACTGCGACACCGTCTACACCGAGAGCTTCGTACCGCCATCCTTCGAAGCGCCCGCCAATCCCTCGGGCGGGCGGGTCACGTTCTCCGACAGCGGAGTCGATGTCGTCGACGACGGACGTCCCCTGCTGGAACAGGCGGAATCGGCCGGCCTGTCACCCGAAAACGGCTGCCGGATGGGCATCTGCCACACCTGCACGCGGCGCAAGACCACCGGCACGGTGCGCAACCTGATCACCGGCGCGGTCTCGACCGGCCCCGACGAGGATGTGCAGATCTGTGTGTCCGTCCCGGTCGGCGATGTGGCCCTGTCGCTTTAGCCCCAACCAATCCTGGAGGAAAAGCCATGACACAGAACAAGATCAACCTGACCCCCGAACAGGCCGACGCATTCGGCCGCGAGCTGGATTCCATCAGGGAACGCGTGATGGCCAGCCTCGGCGCGGAGGACGCCGACTACATCCGCCGCGTCATCAAGGCCCAGCGCGCGCTGGAAGTCGGCGGCCGCGCGCTGCTGTTTCTGCCGCCCGCCTGGTTGCTGGGAACCACGATGCTGGGGTTGTCGAAAATCCTGGACAACATGGAGATCGGCCACAACATCATGCACGGCCAATACGACTGGATGCGTGACCCGAACATCTCCGGCCGGTCCTTCGAATGGGACACCGCGTGCCCGGCCGATCAGTGGCGCCATTCGCACAACTACATGCACCACACCCACACCAACATCGTGGGGATGGACCGCGACATCGGCTACGGCATCCTGCGGATGAGCGAAGACCAGCGCTGGCAGCCGTACTTCCTCGGCAACCCCCTCTACGCCTTCTTGTTGATGGTGTTGTTCCAGTACGGCGTCGCGCTGCACGAACTGGAAACCGAGCGCATCCGCTCCGGCGAAATCGAGCTGGCCGACAAACGAGAGGTGCTGCGCGCGATCTGGAAGAAAACGCGTCGGCAAACGCTAAAGGACTACGTGGCCTTCCCGCTGCTGGCAGGTCCCTTCGCGCCGTTCGTCTTCGCGGGCAACCTCTCGGCCAACCTGATGCGCAACGTCTGGTCCTACATGATCATCTTCTGCGGCCATTTCCCGGACGGCACCCAGGAATTCACCGTCGAGGAGACCAAAGACGAGTCGCGCGGCCAGTGGTACTTCCGCCAGGTCCTCGGTTCGGCAAACCTCACCGGTGGCAGGCTCTTTCATCTGCTGTCCGGCAACCTGTCCCACCAGATCGAGCACCACCTGTTCCCGGACATGCCGGCGCGGCGCTACGCCGAGATCGCGCCCGAGGTGCAAGCGATCTGCGAGCGCTACGGCATCCCCTACAACCGCGGCCCGCTGCTGCGTCAGTTCGGCACCGTCGTCCGTAAGATCGTCCGGCTCACCTTCCCGGACTCGGTGCTGCGCAAGGCCAGCCCCGACCGGTCGGCCGATCCGGTGCCCGCGGCCGCCTGACAGCCGCCCCCGACCCCCGCACGTGACCCGGGCATTCACGTGCGGGGGCACAATGGGCTGCGTGGAGTGGACCGGCGCGCGGTATGCGGACAAACCGACGGTGGAGGCATCGACGTGGATCGATGCGGATCCGGCCCGGGTGTGGAGCCTGGTCTCCGACATCAAGCTCATGCCGACGCTCAGCAACGAGCTGCAGGCGGTGGAGTGGGCCGAGGGTGCCGACGGCCCGCGCGTGGGCGCCCGCTTCCTCGGACACAACGAGCACGACGCGTTCGGGCAATGGACCACCACCTCGCAAATCGTCGCGTGTGACGAGCCGCGCGAATTCGCTTGGGCCGTCGGGGAACCCGACAACCCCGCGGCGATGTGGCGGTTCCGGCTGAACTCCCGCGATGGCGGCACGGCGCTGAGCTACTGGATGCAGATGGGCCCGGGACGTTCGGGGCTGTCGGTGGCCATCGAATCGATGCCCGACAAGGAACAGAAGATCGTGTTCGTGCGGATGCGCGAATTCGAGGCCGCGATCGGCAAGACGCTCGCGGCGATCAAGAGGCTGGCCGAGCACGGGGTGCGCTGATGCGCACCGCCACCACGGTCGAGTTGTCGAGCGCCGGCCGGGACACCGCAACCTTCGTCGTCGAGGCGGAGAAGCTGGGCCTCGATGTGTGCTGGGTGGCCGAGGCCTGGGGCTCCGACGCACCGTCGGTCCTGGGCTACCTCGCGGCGCGGACCGAACGCATCCTGCTGGGCTCGGGCATCCTGCAGGTCGGCGTCCGATCGCCCGTCATGGTCGCGCAGACCGCCATCACATTGTCCAACCTGTCTGGTGGGCGCTTCCTGCTCGGGCTGGGCGCGTCCGGCCCGCAGGTGATCGAGGGCTTGCACGGCGTCTCGTTCAGCGCGCCCCTGGCCCGCATCTCCGAAACCGTCGACATCGTGCGGAAGGTGTTCACCGGAGACAAACTCTTGTACTCGGGCAAGCAGTTTCAGATCCCTCTGCCCGGCGGCGAAGGGGTGCCGATGCGGTTGTCGACCCGGCCGGAACATCCCATTCCGATCTACCTGGCCGCGCTGTCGCCGGCGATGCTGCGGCTGACGGGCCGGGTCGCCGACGGGTGGCTGGGCACCAGCTTCGTCCCGGAGGGTGCCGGCGCCGCCTACTTCTCGCATCTCGACGAGGGCCTGGCCGCTGCCGGCCGCGCGCGCGCCGACGTCGACATCTGCCAGGGCGCCGAAGTCGCGTTCGCTTCAAACGAGGAGGAACTGCGCGCCATGGTCGCCGGCCGCAAGAAGGAGCTCGCGTTCAGCCTGGGCGGGATGGGGTCGGCGAGCACGAACTACTACAACCAGGCCTACAGCAGGCAGGGCTGGGCCGGCATCGCCGCCCAGGTGCGCGAGCGCTGGCAGCGGGGCGACCGCGACGGCGCGGCCGCGTTGGTCACCGACGAAATGGTGTTGGCCACCACACTGATCGGCACCGAGGAGATGGTCCGCGCGCGGCTTGCGGTGTGGCGCGCCGCCGGCGTGAACACCGTGCGGCTCTACCCGGCCGGCGACACGCTGGAGGCGAAGCTTCGCACGCTCGGCCGCGCCGTCGAGTTGGTTCGCGAAATCGAAGTGCCGGCGGGCTAGCTGGTGGTGGTCGGCGCCTGCGCCGCCTTCACCAGCTTCACCTCCGGCCGCTCCGGCACCCCGTCGGCGAGGAACCACCGGAATGCGAGGTTGCCGCGCGGATAACCCAGCGTGGTCAGCGAATTCGGATGATCGGTTCTATCGCGGGACAAGACGATCGTCACCGAGCCGTCGTCGTTGAGAGCGGCGCTGTGGCCATTGATCGAACAGCGGGCGTCCGGCCCCTCGGAGGCGCCGAAGGTGGCCATGAACTGGTTCCACACCACCAGGTTCCAGAACCGGCAGGCGGGCGGCCGGTGCGTGATCACCAGCGCTTCGTCGTCGGCGAGCACAAAGCTGCCGTATGAGTAGCAGGCGTCACGCGCCGACCAGCCGAAGTTTGCGTCGGGGACCTGATAGGGATCGGCGAATTGATTTGCCGCGTGCGCAGTTTCGTGCCCCAGGGCATGGTCGTCGTCGGCGCGCGTCCCTACCGCCAGCGGCACGATGGCGAACATGGTGCGCAACCAGGTCGCGACCGCCCGCAGGCTCGCGGCGGTCTCGCCGTCGCCGTGCCGGATCGGCTCCGGATCGTCGAGCGCCTCGATCCGCCAGGTGACGGGGCGGCCGGTCAGCGGGTCGGCCTGGTAGTCGCGGGTCATCAGCACGGCGGCGTCGGGGATGGGGCCGAGTTCGAAGGCGAAATTGCCGTCCGCGGCCACGTCGAGATCGCTGTCACGGACGATCGCGACCACCCGGTCGGACCACGCGCCCGGTGACGGCTCGTTGTAGGCGGTCACCGAAAAGTACACGCTGTCACCGCGATTGCCACTGATGCGGTAGCGGCGCTTCGGGTCGACCGGACACATGAAGTAGTAGGCGTCGGTGTTGTCGCCACCCCAGCGGCGGTCGCGGCGGAACGGCGTGTTCACCGCGACGAACTGGGGCCGGCCGGGCTCGGGGAACAGGTAGGCGTCGAAGCCGACGCAGAGCGTGCTGGCGAGCATGCGGTAGCCGTCGGCGATGTGGCGGTCGTCGGTCACCGCCCGGTCGCCGTCGGTGAAGGAGCGGTCCAGGGTGCCCAGGGTGGCGAGCAGTTCCTGCCACGCGGCCGTCGTTTCGTGCGTCATGCGCGGATTCCCTTCAGGAGCAACGTGGTCGTGCGATCGACCCAGGCGTCATCAAGGTCACCGACACGGGTGAGCAAGCCCATCAGGGTGATGCCGGCGATGGCGTCGGTGAGTTCGGTGGCGGTCACGTCAGGCCGGACCTCGCCGCGGCCCGCGGCCCGCTCCAGCAACTCGGTCAAGCCGCCGCCGATGACGCCGGCGAATCGCTCCAGCAGCGCCGAGTGCAGGGTGGGGTCCGCGGCCATCTCGCCCACCAGGCCCGGCAAGGCCGCCCTGGCGGCCGGCGTCGTCAGGAAAGCCATTGAGCGACGGACCATTTCGTGCAGGTCCTCGGGCAGTGAGCCGGTATCGGGTAGCTCGGTCGCGACACCGATGGGGAACACCGCCTCATGGACCAGGTGCGCCTTGCTCGGCCAGCGCCGGTAGATCGCGGGCTTGCTGGTGCCGGCGCGTTCCGCAATCGCGGAGACCAAGAGCCCGGCATAGCCGGTTTCGGCGAGCAGCTCGACCGTCGCGCTCAGCACCGCGCCGTCGATGCGTGGGTCACGGGGCCGGCCAAAATCCACTACCATTACGAAACTGAGAGTAACATAAGTCGCCGTGACCGCCGCCGTTCGCCTCGATGACCTCGCCGTGCCCCGCTTCAGCGCCGAGGCCCAACAGCTGCTCGACATGATGGCCTCGCTGGCGCCGGACTGCCCGCTGGATGCCGAGGCGTTGCATGCGAGGGCCGCCGCGGACACCGGCCTGGACGACTTCGGCGCGGACGACTATCGCGAACGGCTCGAGGTCTACCTCGCGGCGCTGCGCGACATCGACGGGCTGCACGAGGCCGGGGTGGTGAATTTCTTCGGGCAGCTGCTGCAGTTGCTCAAGAACCGGCTGCTGTTGACCGATCTGGTGCGCAGGCATCCGGAAATCGACGACATCGAGCTGCAACCGCCGGTGGTCATCGCCGGCCTGCCGCGCACCGGCACCACCCATCTGCACAACCTGCTGGCGGCGCCGCCCACCTTTCGCACCATGCCGTACTGGGAAAGCGTCGAACCGTTCCCGTTGCCGGCCGAGGCCGGGGTCGAGCCGGATCCCCGCCGGGCGCGGATGGACGTCGCGGTCGGGCTGATCAACACCGTGATGCCCCACTTCCCGCTGATGCACGAGATGACCACCGAGCATGTCCACGAAGAGATCCAACTGCTCGCCAACGATTTGTCGACCATGCTCTTCGAGACGCTGGCCGACGTGCCGCGCTGGCGCGAGTACTACCAGGCTCACGACCAGACGCCGCACTACGAGTACCTCGCCCGGCAACTCAAGGCCATGCAGTTCTTGCGGGGCGGACGGCGCTGGTTGCTCAAGTCGCCCCAGCATCTCGAGCAGGTGCCGGTGCTCGATCGCGTTTTCCCCGCCGGCATCGTCGTTTTCACGCACCGTGACCCGGTGCCGGTGGCGCTGTCGATGATCGCGATGATCACCTACTCCGCACGCATGCACCGGTCACCGGTGCCCGTGGAACGGATCGCGGCGTCGTGGATCGACCGACTCGAGCACATGCTCACCGCCCTGGTCCGCGACCGGGAAACCATCGGCCCGGAACGCTCGATCGACATCCGGTTCGACGACTTCATGGCCGACGAAACCGGTGTCGCCGAGCGGGTGTACGCCCTGGCCGGCGAGCCGTTCACCGACGAAGTTCGAACGGCAATCGACGACTACCTGGCCGGTCACCGCCGCGGCCGGCTCGGGAACGTCGCGACGTCCTGCGAGATGTTCGGCCTGCGGGAGGCCGACCTGCGTCGCCGGTTCGCGCCGTACGTCGAGCGGTTCCTGGCCTAACCGGCGGCGGCCCGCTACGTTCTCACTTCATGGTCACTATGCCCGCGCTGGACGGTGTCGAACACAGGTACGTCGATCTCGGAAGCGGTGTGACGATCCACGTCGCCGACGCGGGTCCGGCCGACGGGCCGGCGGTGATGCTGGTGCACGGCTTCCCCCAGAACTGGTGGGAATGGCACAACCTGATCGGGCCGCTGGCCGGCGACGGCTATCGCGTGCTGTGCCCCGACCTGCGGGGCGCCGGCTGGAGCTCGGCGCCCCGCTCGAGTTACACCAAGACCGAGATGGCCGACGATCTGGCGGCCGTCCTGGATCGCCTCAACGTCAAGACGGTCAAGCTCGTCGCCCACGACTGGGGCGGGCCGGCCGCCTTCATCATGATGCTGCGCCACCCGGCAAAGGTGACCGGGTTCTTCGGCGTGAACACGGTGGCGCCCTGGGTGAAGCGCGACCTGCGGGCGGTGCGCAACATCTGGCGGCTCTGGTATCAGATCCCGATCTCGTTGCCGGTCATCGGGCCGCGAATGATCAGCAACGTCAACTCGAGGGCGAGCCGTGTGCTCGGGTCTTGGGTGGGTGGCGGCTACGCGCTGCCCGAGGAGGACCTCCGCCTCTACACCGAGTGCATGCGTCAGCCCGGCCACGCGGAGGCGGGTTCGCGGTGGTATCGCAGTTTCCAATCGGGGGAGATGCTGCGCTGGATGCGCGGCGAGTACGCCGATGCCCGCGTCGAGGTGCCGGTCCGCTGGCTGACCGGCACCGAAGACCCGGTGATCACGCCCGAGCTGACCGACGGATATGCCGACCACATCAGCGATTTCAAGGTCGAGCTGGTCGACGGCGTCGGCCATTGGATCGTCGACCAGCGCCCGGAGCTGGTGCTCGATCGGGTGCGGACCTTTCTGCGCGGCGAAACATAAACCGCTGCACGCCGTTTCGGCGTGTCGTCGCAACTGGTTATGTGTCGCTTCGAGAACCCTGCCTCAGGGCTGGACGAGGATACGGATGGGGTTGCCTTGTTGATGCTCGAGCATCTCGATGCCGTGCGCCACGTCTTCCAGGGCGACAATCTCGCTGATCGACCGTGAAAGGTCAAGGCGCCCAGCCGAAACCAGCTTCGCGAGGGTCTCGATGTCGACGTTCTGATAGCCCAGGTGGCCGAGGACCTGCTTGCGGGTCAAACCGAACAGGGAGGTGGGCCCGATGGTCGGCGCCTGCGCGCTCATGCCGACGCCCACCAGGCGGCCGCCCGGGGTGAGGCAATCGAGCCCCTGCTCGAACGTCGCCTTCAGCCCGACGGCGTCGAAGGCCACATCCAGCAGCCGGCCGCCGGTAATCTCGGCGATCTTGTCCCTGAGCCCCTCGTCGCGGGAGTCGAACGCGTGGTCCGCGCCCACGGCCAGCGCACGCTCCAAAACCGCGGGGTTGACGTCTACGGCGATGATCGGTACGGCGCCGACCAACCGCGCCAGCTGGACGATGTGGGTGCCGAGGCCGCCGACGCCCCACACGCCGACCGACTCGCCGACCGCCACCTTCCCGGTCCGGACGACCGCGCCGAACGGCGTGGACACCGCGTCGGCCAGGATCGCGGCCTGCTCCAGCGGAACGTTGTCCGGTACCCGGGTCAGGCCCGCCGCCTGCGCCAGGGTGTACTCGGCCCACGCTCCGTCGTACGCGAACGCCATCAATTGGATCCGTAGGCAATTCACCACATCGCCGCGCCGGCAGTTCGCGCATTTCTGGCAGGGCCGACCGGCGGCAACCACGACGCGGTCGCCCTCGGCCCAACCGGTCACCTCGGGGCCCAGCTTCGCGATGGTGCCCGACGCTTCGTGGCCCTGGATCACCACGGGCCGCTGCGCCGGGAAGGTGCCGTTGATAAGGCTCAGGTCGGAATGGCAGATGCCGCAGAAGGCGACCTTGACCAGGACTTCACCGGGACCGGGCTCCGGTATTGGAACATCTTCGAGCGCAACCCTTTTGGTGTCCGCGTAATAGCGCTCGGCGCGCATCGTCGTCGCCATGGGGCTAGTCGACGCCGATGGTGACTTCCGTGGACTTGATGAACACGGTTGCGGGCTGCCCGACCTTCAGGCCGAGATCGGTCGCGGCGTCCTTGGTGACGGAGGAGGTGACGACCTGGTCGCCGCCGTCGAGCTTCACCTTCACGATTGCCATGACGGTCCCGAGATCGACCTCGGTGATGGTTCCTTGGAGCTGGTTTCGGGTTGATAGCCGCATCGCGAGGTCCTCCGTCTGGGTTAGGCGTCTGCGGTTGACCCTAGCCCGGTGACGATGCGGGCCGGAACGGCCTGCGGTGGAGGCGGGCGATTCAGGTCAGTGTCGCGGGCCGAGCAGGGCTATGGAGGCGTCGACGGCCGGCTCGACGATTTCCCGCACCGGCTTCCCGTCCTCGACGGCAAGGGCGGTGAGTTCGCGCAAACCGCCCAGCAAGATGACCGCCAGCGCCGCGGTCAGCGGGGGCAGCTCGGCCCGTTGGAACCCGGGGCTGGCGCTGAGGTCGATCAGCAGGCTGGACAGCAGCTGTAGCCCGCGGCGCTGCACCGGGCGGGCGGCGGCACCGAGCGACGGAAGCTCCCGGATCCAGCTCAGCGTGATGGCCGGCCGGGATTCGATGTAGCCGACGTATGCCTCGACGGCCTGACGAATCTGCCGATGCCAATCGGCCTCGGGGTCGACGGCTGCCGCGATGCACGCGCCGAGCTTTTCGTTGTCGGACCCGAGCAGCTCCAGGAAGCACTCTTCCTTGCTCGCGAACTGGTCGTAGAAGGTGCGCTTGGATGTCCGGGCGTGACGAACGACGTCGGCGACGGTGCTGGCGCGGTAGCCGCGCTCGGCGATCGAGGTGGCGAGGCCGTCGAGCAACCGGAGCCGGAACGGGTCGCCGAGAGCCGCTTCGTCAGCCGTTGCTGTCGCCGCCGATGTCACCGCCGGCACCCCTTTCGATCGGTACGGCACCCTTGTCAGGTCTGGTACCACAGAGTACCGTATGTTCGAGAGAATTGGTACACCGCGGTACCACCCCGATGCTCGGGGCAGATATGGGGAGCAGTCCGCCATGAGTGAAGTAGTCACCGCCTCGCCGGCCAGCACCGCCCTCCGGTTGCCTCCCGCAACCCGGCTACCAAAGCTGTTGCAGGGACTGGGTTTTGCCGTATCGCGGCGGGGGATGATTCAGCGGCTGGCTCGTCGGCACGGCGAGGTCTTCACCCTGAACCTGCCCATCTACGGCCGGGTCGTGGTGGTCGCCGACCCGCAGCTGGCCAAGCAGATCTTCACCACCAGCCCCGACGAGCTCGGCAACATCCAGCCCAACCTGAGCCGGCTGTTCGGCTCCGGCTCCGTCTTCGCGCTCGACGGGGAGGACCACCGCCGGCGGCGGCGGTTGCTGGCGCCGCCGTTCCACGGCAAGAGCATGAAGAAGTACGAGGCCATCATCGAAGAAGAGACCCTGCGCGAGACCGCCGGCTGGCCGGAGGGTGAGGGCTTCGCGACGCTGCCGTCGATGATGCGCATCACGCTCAACGCCATACTGCGCGCCGTCTTCGGGGCCGAAGGCGCCGAACTCGACGAGCTGCGCCGGCTCATCCCGCCGTGGGTCACGCTGGGCTCACGGATGGCGACAATGCCGAAACCGCAGCGCAATTACGGGCGCTTCACTCCCTGGGGGCGGCTCGACGAGTGGCGCCGCCAGTACGACACCATCATCGACAGGCTTATCGAAATCGAGCGGGCCGATCCCCACTTCGACGAGCGCTCCGACGTTCTCGCACTGATGCTGCGCAGCACCTACGAAGATGGTTCGGCGATGTCGCGCAAGGACATTGGCGACGAGCTGCTCACGCTGCTGGCCGCAGGCCACGAAACGACCGCCTCCACGCTGGGCTGGGCGTTCGAACGGCTGACGCGGCATCCGGATGTGTTGGCCGCCCTGGTCGAGGAGGCCGACAATGGCGGGCAGGAGCTGCGACAGGCGACCATCCTGGAAGTCCAGCGGGCGCGGACGGTCATCGATTTCGCGGCCCGCCGCGTCTACCCGCAGCGTTATCAGCTCGGGGAGTGGGTCATTCCCCGCGGCGAATCAATCCTGGTGAGCATCGCGCAGATTCACGAAAATCCCGACGTGTTCCCGAATCCGGAGCGCTTCGACCCGCAACGGTACGTCGGGACCAAGCCGTCGGCCTTCGCGTGGATCCCGTTCGGCGGCGGCACCCGTCGCTGCGTTGGGGCGGCGTTCGCCAACATGGAGATGGACGTCGTGCTGCGAACGGTGTTGCGCCACTTCACTCTTGAGGCCACGACGGCGCCGGGGGAGCGGTGGCACGGCCGGGGCGTTGCCTACACACCGAAGGATGGCGGCCAGGTCGTGGTGCACCGGCGCTGAGCCGGAGCTGCCTACTGGTCCGCGGTGGCCCGCCGCGGCAGTTTCCAGCCCGGGCGGATGTAGTGACAGGTGTACCCGTTCGGGTAGTGCTGCAGGTAGTCCTGGTGCTCGGGCTCGGCTTCCCAGAAGTCTCCGGCGGGGCTGACCTCGGTCACCACCTTGCCGGGCCACAATCCGGACGCCTCGACATCGGCGATGGTGTCCAGCGCGATTCGCTTCTGCTCTTCATCGAGGTAGAAGATGGCCGACCGGTAACTGGGCCCACGGTCGTTGCCCTGACGGTCTTTCGTTGTCGGATCGTGGATCTGGAAGAAGAACTCCAGCATGGTGCGGTAGTCGGTGACGGCCGGGTCGTAGACGATCTCGATGGCCTCGGCGTGCGTGCCGTGATTGCGGTAGGTCGCATGCGGGACGTCGCCGCCGGTGTAACCGACCCGCGTCGAAACCACACCCGGCTGCTTGCGGATGAGTTCTTGCATCCCCCAGAAACAGCCGCCGGCCAGGATCGCCTTTTGGGTTGCCATTGCTCGTCCTCCTAACGGGCCACGATGCCGCCCAGGCTACACTCCGCCGATGAGCTGCAACGGTGCCGCAAAGTGACTCCCCGTTCGTTCTCCCGCACCGAACTGGCCGCAGCATTCGAGAGGTTCGAGGAGACGGTGGCCCGGGCCGCCGAGACGCGCGACTGGGACGCCTGGGTCGAGCAGTACACGCCCGACGTCGAGTACGTCGAACATGCGGCGGGCATGATGCGCGGCCGCGACGAGGTGCGCGAGTGGATCAAGCAAACGATGACGACCTTTCCCGGCAGCCACATGGTGGCGTTCCCCACGCTGTGGTCGGTGATCGACGAGTCCACCGGGCGGGTCATCCTCGAACTGGACAACCCGATGCGCGACCCTGGCGACGGCAGCGTCATCAGCGCTACCAACATCACGATCATCACGTACGCCGGTGACGGCCGGTGGAGCCGTGAAGAAGACATCTACAACCCGCTGCGTTTCCTCAAGGCCGGGATGAAGTGGTGTCGCAAGGCCCAGGCGCTGGGCACGCTCGACGAAGACGCCGAGAGGTGGATGCAGCAATTCGGAGGATCTCAGTGAGCACCAAACCCAAATTGGTCATCGGCGCCAACGGCTTTCTGGGTTCGCACGTCACCCGCCAACTCGTCGCCGACGGCTTCCAGGTCCGGGCGATGGTGCGCCCGAATGCCAACACCCGCTCCATCGATGATCTCGAGATCACCCGTTTTCACGGCGACGTTTTCGATGACGCCACGTTGCGCGAAGCGATGGACGGTGTGGACGACGTCTACTACTGCGTGGTCGACACCCGCGCATGGTTGCGTGACCCCGCGCCGCTGTTTCGCACCAACGTCGAAGGCCTGCGCAACGTTCTCGACGTCGCCGTAAGCCAACCCGACCTGCGCAGGTTCATCTTCACGAGCACGTACGCGACGGTGGGCCGACGGCACGGGCACGTGGCGACCGAAGACGACCTGATCAGCCCGCGGGGGCAGACCCCCTACGTCCAGTCCCGGGTGCAGGCCGAAGACCTGGTGATGCGGTACGTCGCCGAGGCGGGGTTGCCCGCCATCGCGATGTGCGTGTCGACGACCTACGGCGGCGGTGACTGGGGCGGCACGCCACACGGTGCCTTCATCGCCGGCGCCGTCTTCGGCAAGCTGCCCTTCGGAATGAACGGCATCCAGCTGGAAGTCGTCGGCGTCGACGATGCCGCACGGGCCATGATCCTGGCCGCAGAGCGCGGCCGCATCGGCGAGCGATACCTGGTCTCCGAGCGGATGATCGCGTTGAACGACGTCGTACGCATCGCGGCCGACGAGGCCGGGGTGCCGGCGCCCCAACGCTCGATTTCGGTCCCGATGCTCTACGCGCTTTCCGCGCTGGGCAGCCTGAAGGCCCGGCTCACCGGCAAGGACTCCGAACTCAGCCTGGCGTCCGTGCGCATGATGCGCGCCGAGGCCAACGTGGACAGTGGCAAGGCCAAGCGCGAATTGGGTTGGCAGCCGCGCCCGGTCGAGGAGTCGATCCGCGAGGCTGCCCGCTTCTGGGCCGCCATGCGCACTCCGCGAAAGACCAGCCCGGCCGCGCAGCCCGAATAGGCGCCCGGCCCGTGGACCGGATACGCGTCGATCTCGAGGGGCCGCCACAGACGATGCTGGCGACGCTGTATGCAAAGGCGATCGACGCTGACCTGCCGAACCCGATTCTGGGCGACCGTTATGCCAGGGAAGTCGTCGAGCGGATCGACTACGACTGGACGAAGACCACCATCACCGCCCGCAATTCATCGTCGGTGACGACTCGCGCCGCGCACTTCGACATCTGGGCTCGCCAATTTCTCGACGCGCATCCGAGCGCCGTTGTCCTGCATTTGGGTGGCGGACTGGACGGCCGATATTTCAGGCTCCAGCCGAGTCCGCAGGTGGAGTGGTACGACGTCGACTACCCCGACGTCGCCGAACTGCGCACCCGGCTCTACCCCGCTGCCCCGCACTGCCACGTCGTCGCTGCGTCGGTAACCGATCCGGCCTGGCTGGCGGAGATACCCGACGACCGGCCCGCGCTGATGCTCGGCGAAGGGCTGACCATGTATCTGCGCGAACAGGACGGCATAGCGCTGCTGCGACGGGTCGTTGATCGCTTCGAACACGGCGAGCTGCAATTCGACGCGTTCAACCGGACGGGTATCAAGTCGCAATGGATGAACGCGGTGGTGCGCCGGTCCGGATCGAAGTTGAGCTGGGGCATCGACGGGCCGGACGAGATCCTCCGGGCGGTGCACGGCACTCGACTGATTTCCTGGGTGAGGTGGTATGAATCAGAGACCTTCGAGCGACTTCCGCGCGTCTACCACGTGATGGGCCGGGCCATGTCGCTGCTTCCCGCCGTGGCCAATATGTCCCAATATCACCGCTACGCATTCGGGCCGCCCTGATCGGGAAGGGTCGGGCACGGGGGTGTGTTGAAGCCTTTATCGGCGTCTAGGAGGAGACCATGAGCCATCCCGAAATCAAAGAACCCAGTGCCGGCCACCCGATCACCATCGAGCCGACGAAAGGGCGGGTACAGGTCCGCGTCAACGGCGAGGTGGTCGCCGACACGACGGCCGCACTCGAATTGCGTGAAGCCACTTTGCCTGCGGTGCAATACATTCCGATGAGCGACGTGTCGCAGGACCGGCTGACCCGCACGGACACCAGCACGTATTGTCCCTTCAAGGGTGAGGCCAGCTATTACAGCGTGAGCACCTCGGCGGGTGACACCGTGGAGGACGTGATCTGGACGTACGAGCAGCCGTATCCGGCGGTCGCGGCGATCGCCGGGCATGTCGCGTTCTACCCGAACAAGGCCGAAATCAGCGTTTCGGCGTCCTAGAAAATCCACCCGGGCAGCGCGGCCTCGTGGGCCCGGGTGTCGCTGTACAGCCGCATCGAGACGATCAAGCCATCGCGGGTGTCGAAGATGCAGACGAATGGGCTGTCGTATTCGACGCCGCCGGTGGTGGTGCCGCTGGCGTGCGCCTCGACGACGACGGTCTCGCCCTCGTTCACACACCGCACCAGGTCGATGGTCAGCTCGAGGTCCCGTTTGCGCCGCTCGACGGCTTGCCGGAATGCTTCCTTGCCGCACGAAGCCCGCGTGACGAGCGACCAGTAGGTGAAGTCGTCGCTGAGCAGTGAAAAGCCCTCGTCGAGGTCGCCCCCGTCGCTCGTACTTTGCAGGAACATCCAAGCCAGTTCGCCCTGCGGGTCATCGAACGGCGTCATCACATCGCAATATTGACTTGGCACATCGTTAACGGTCAATCGGAGAGTTGGTTGGTGGAACGCGCGCGCACTGTCATGTTCCCCGGGGCGGTCAGCTTCGGGCACACGTTGGCGCCGCTTCGCCGAGGTCGCGGGGATCCGTGTTTTCAGGCTCCCGGTGACGGCACTATCTGGCGGACCAGCCTGCTGCCGACCGGACCCGTCGCAGCGCGGATCAGCCGGGTGGCCGCCAACGCCGCGCACTGTGTGGCTTGGGGTAGCGGCGCACCGGAGTTCGTCGAACGGCTACCCGAGCTGCTCGGCCACGAGGACGACGCTTCCGAATTCGTGCCCACGGACCCGATCGTTGCCGCGGCGCAGCGGCGGGTACCGCACTTGCGGCTCGGCCGTACGGGGCTGGTGCTGGAGGCGCTGATTCCGGCGATCATCGAGCAGCGGGTGCCCGGCGCCGATGCGTTTCGGTCGTGGCGCCTGCTGGTGTCGAAGTACGGGTCGCCGGCGCCGGGGCCGGCGCCGGCGCGAATGCGGGTGCCTCCGTCGGCCGACGAGTGGCGGCACATCCCGTCGTGGGAGTTCCATCGAGCCAACGTCGACCCGGGACGTGCGCAGACCGTGGTGTCATGTGCCCGACGGGCCGCCTCACTGGAGCGGCTGGCCGCCCGCCCGCCCGCGCAGGCGCGCGAGGCGATGATGTCGTTGCCGGGTGTGGGGGAGTGGACCGCCGCCGAGACCGCGCAACGAGCGTTCGGTGACCCCGACGCGCTCTCGGTCGGCGACTACCACATCCCGAAGATGATCGGCTGGACGCTGGCCGGCCGCCCGGTCGACGACGCGGGGATGCTCGAGCTGCTCGAGCCGATGCGACCACACCGCCACCGAGTGGTCCGGTTGCTCGAGGCCAGCGGGCTGGCATACGAACCGCGGCGCGGCGCCCGGCTACCGGTGCAGCACATCAGCGATCTCTAAACGTGGTCATGGCCTCGTTGGCGCCGCGTTTTCGGCAACGGTCACGGGGTAACCAACGTCAAAGACGTGACCGTGTGCGAAACGGAGGAAATCGATGACACAGTTCACCATCCCGGGGCTCACCGACAAACAGGGAGCGCGACTGACCGAACTGCTGCAAAAGCAACTGAGCACTTACAACGATCTTCACCTGACGCTCAAGCATGTCCACTGGAATGTGGTGGGGCCCAACTTTATTGGCGTGCATGAGATGATCGACCCGCAGGTCGAGGCGGTCCGCGGTTTCGCCGACGACGTTGCCGAACGCATTGCGGCCCTGGGCGGATCACCGCAGGGTACGCCGGGAGCCATCATCAAAGACCGCACCTGGGACGACTACTCCGTCGGCCGCGATACCGTTCAGGCTCACCTGGCCGCGCTAGATCTCGTCTACACCGGCGTCATCGAGGACACCCGCAAGTACATCGAGGAGACCGAGGAACTCGACCCGGTCACCCAGGATCTGTTGATCGATCAGGCCGGGAACCTGGAGAAGTTCCAGTGGTTCGTCCGGGCGCACCTGGAGAGTGCGGGCGGCCAGTTGACCCACGAGGGCACGACCACCGAGAAGGACGCCGCCAGCAGCGCGCGCAGTTCCTAGCGGTCGTTCTCGGCCCGACGTTCGCGCTCGGCCGCGGCGGTCTCGCGGTTCAGGCGCTGCGACTCGTAGATCGTGACGTTGGTGCGCGACATCAGCAGTGCCGCGATGCCGACCGAGAGGATCGCTCCGGGCACGACCGAGAACGAACCGGTCATCTCGGCGACCATGATCATGATCGCGAGCGGCGCCCGCGCGACGCTGCCGAAGCACGTCATCATGCCGACCACGACGAAGATCCCGGGTTCGTGCGGCACCCCGGGCAGCCCGGACAGCTCGCCCAGCCGCCACACCGCCGCCCCGACGAAGGCGCCGATCACGATTCCCGGCCCGAAAAGTCCGCCGGAGCCGCCGGTGCCGATCGACAGCGACGTGGCGACGATCTTGGCGATCGGTAGCACGACGACGATCCACAACGGGATGCCCAGCAGCGTCCCACGGTCGGCCGCCAGCTGCGCCCAGCCGTAGCCGCTGCTGAGGATCTGGGGGATCAGCAGTCCCAGCAATCCGACGAGGAGGCCGCCGACCGCCGGCTTGAGCACCGGGCCGCCCGGGAGCCGGCGGGTGAGCCGCACCGCGGCGTGGAAGGTGCGGGCGTACAGGTAGCCGACCGCGAAAGCGACCAGTCCGATGACCACGAACCACAGCAGCGGCCACGCCTTCTCGAAGCGGTACTCGGCGTCGATGTAGCCGAACAACGGGTCGAAACCCAGGAACGCACCGAGCACCGCATAGGCCGTGCCAGAGGTGATGAACCCGGGCAGCAGGCAGCGGTAGTCGAAATCGTCGCGGTAGGTGATCGATGCGGCGAGCACCGCACCGCCGAGCGGCGCGGCGAAGATCGCCCCGATTCCGGCGCCGATGCCCAGCGCCACGGCGGTCCGGCCGTCCTCATCGGGCAGGTCGAGCCGTCGCGCGAGCAACGAGCAGAAGCCGGCCGAAATCTGCGCCGTCGGACCCTCCCGCCCGGCCGAGCCGCCCGACCCGATCGTCAGCGCGCTGGCGACCATCTTCACCAGCACCGCCCGGAAACGGATGGCGCGTGGGTCCCCGTGCACGGCCTCGATGGCCTGGTCGGTCCCATGGCCGGTGGCCTCCGGGGCGAGCTTGGCGACGATGAAGGCCGAGATCAGCGCGCCTCCCGTCGTTACCAACGGGATCGCCCACGCGCGGCGAAAACCGGGATCGCCGCGACCGCCGCCGCCCTCTCCCACCGGCGTCGGGATGTGGTAGCCCCCGAGATAACCGAGCAGGAACTCGCCGGTGTACCTGAGCGCCAGGTAGAAGACGACGGCTCCCAGACCGGCGACGATGCCGATCGTGACGCCCAGCAGCAACCACTTCTGCAGGTAGCCGGACTTCCTGATCGATGCCCCGAACCGCCCGCCGGCGCCGGACACCGAGCCCGGCGGGGCAACCGCGGGCCGGGGCTCGTCGGCCGTCTGTTCGGTCACGGCGCGGCCTTTATGCGCGGTCGTGGCTCCGGTCCCCCAAGCATCCGGTCATCCTATGCAGCGCGGCGGCGGCGCACCGGGGGAATAACTGGACCGCGGTCCGGTTATTCCGGAGTAGTCCCATTACGGAGGTCACATGCCCGCTATCACCGCCAACACGTTGACGTTGCCCCGCGTCGGTGTCGCCGCACCCGCCGACACCGAGCGCCCGGTCCGGTCGATCACCACCGGGCCGCGCGGCTACGAGGGCGAGGGCTTTCCCGTCGTCCGCGCCTTCGCCGGGGTGAGCGCCGCCGCCCTGGACCCCTTCGTGCACATGGACGAGATGGGCGCGGTGGAGTACGAGCCCGGCGAGCCGAGGGGCACGGACTGGCACCCACACCGCGGGTTCGAAACGGTCACCTACATGATCGACGGCAAGTTCGCCCACCAGGACTCCCACGGCGGTGGCGGCCTGATCACCGACGGCGCGACGCAGTGGATGACCGCCGGTTCGGGCATCCTGCACATCGAGACGCCGCCCGCGGAACTGGTCGACAGTGGCGGCCTCTTTCATGGCATCCAGTTGTGGGTGAATCTGCCGAGGAGAGACAAGTTCGCGCCGCCTCGGTATCAGGCCATCGGGGGTGGCGACGTGCAGTTGATCTCGTCCGAGGACGGCGGGGCGCTGGTCCGCATCATCGCGGGCGAAGTCGACGGTCACCGCGGCCCCGGGATCACTCACACGCCGATCACGCTCGCCCACGCCACCATCGAAACCGGCGCCCGACTCAACTTGCCATGGCGGCGCGATTTCAATGCGCTCGTGTACGTGTTGTCCGGCGGCGGATATGTCGGTCCGGTAGCTCACCCGATTCGCGAGGGTCAATTGGCGGTGCTGGGCCCCGGAGATCGGATCACGGTGGGTGCCGATCCGGCGCAGGAATCGTCGCGCACGACCGCAATGGATGTGCTGATTCTGGGCGGCCGACCCATTCGCGAGCCGGTATTCCACTACGGGCCTTTCGTAATGAACTCGCGCGCGGAATTGGTCGAGGCGGTGCAGGACTACCAGGCCGGGAAGTTCGGCAGCATTCCGCCAAATTCGCTAATGCCGCACCGCGGCGGTGGCACACTTTAACGATGTCTTCAGGGGTGGGTCGCAGGCCTGGACGCCCCCCTGCCGCAAAGGCGGATGAGACGCGCCAGCGAATCATGCGGGCCGCCCGCCTGGTGTTCAGCGAACGCGGTTACGACGGCGCCACGTTCCAGGCGATCGCGGCCCGCGCTGATCTCACCCGTCCGGCCATCAACCATTACTTCTCCAGCAAGCGCGTCTTGTATCGCGAGGTATTGGAGCAAACCAACGAAGCCATCATCGGAACCGGCATCAAAGTGGCCCGCCGCGAGACCACTCTGGCGGCGCAGCTGACGGCATTCATTACCTCCGCGGTGCAAGCGAATTCGGAGAATCCCGCCGGATCGGCGCTGATAATTTCCGGGGTGCTCGAGTCGCAGCGGCACCCGGAATGGAACAAGACCGAAAACGAGTCAGTCCGGGCCGTCCGGGAATTTCTGGATCGAGTCGTCAAGGACGCGATCGAGCGCGGCGAGGTCGCCGCCGACATCGACGCCTCGGCGCTGATCGAGTCGCTGGTCGTCATCATGTGCGGTGTCGGCCTGTACGCGGGCTGGGTGGAAAGCCCCCAGCAAATGCTGGCCGTGACCGGAATGCTGCGGCAGCTGATGGAAGGCGCGCTCTGGCGGCCGGAGGCCTAGCCCATTGCGCGGGCAGTGAAGTTGCGCACAAAGCGTATAGGCTAACTAACTTATCCCGGTAACATGGTCCCGTCATGACTGATGTGGACGCTTCGTTACCGCCTTCCCTGAGATCCGCCGGCGACAGCTGGGCCATCACCGAACTCGTCGGTGCCACCGCGCTGGGCGTCGCCGCGTCGCGCGCGGCGGAAACCGCCGGAAGCAACCCGTTGATCCGCGACGAATTCGCCCGCGTTTTGGTCTCGTCGGCCGGCCCGGCATGGGCCCGACTCACCGATCCCGAATTGGCGTGGCTCGACGGCGACGAGCAGGGCCGCCGCGCGCATCGGATCGGCATCGACTACCAGGCCGTGCGCACCCACTTCTTCGACGAGTACTTCGCCGACGCCGTGCGGGCCGGGATTCGGCAGGTGGTCATCCTGGCCGCCGGCCTGGACTCGCGGGCCTACCGCCTGAATTGGCCGGACGGCACCGCGGTCTACGAGATCGACCAGCCCAAGGTGCTGGAATACAAGACCGCAATCCTGCAGCAGCACGGCGCCGCCCCCGCCGCGAGCCGCCGCCCTGTCCCCGTCGACCTGCGCGACGACTGGCCCGCGGCGTTGGCCGCGGCGGGCTTCGACCGCACGCGACCGACCGCCTGGCTCGCGGAGGGCTTGCTCCCGTACCTGCCAAGCGACGCGCAAGACCGTCTGTTCGAGATGTTCACCGCTCTGAGCGCCCCCGGCAGCCGGGTCGCCATCGAGGCGTTCGGCCTGAACTCGCGGAGCAATTCGCAGCGCTGGCTGCGGATGCGCGAGCGGCTCGGCCTGGACGTCAACGTGCAGGCGCTGACCTACCACGAGCCGGACCGTTCCGACGCGGCCCAGTGGCTGACCGACCACGGCTGGCAGGTGCGGGCCGTGGACAACCGCGAGGAAATGGCCCGGTTGGGCCGCCCGGTACCCGAAGACCTGGCCGAAGACGCCGTGCGCAGCGTGCTGCTGCGGGCGCACTTCGGCGAGCCGACCGCCTGACTTCGCCCGAGGATCAAGGAGCAACTCAATGAGCTCACTGCGCACCCACGACGACACCTGGGACATCAAGACCAGCGTCGGCAGTACCGCGGTGATGGTCGCCGCCGCCCGAGCCGTCGAAACCGAACGGACCGACGCCCTCATCCGCGACCCGTACGCCAAGCTTCTGGTCACCAACGCCGGTGCCGGGGTCTTGTGGGAGCACATGCTCGACCCCGACGTCGCGGCCAAGATCGAATCCCTCGACGCCGACTCCGCGGCGCAGCTCGAGCACATGCGCGGCTATCAGGCGGTGCGCACCCACTTCTTCGACACCTACTTCAACGACGCCGTCGCCGCAGGAATCCGGCAGGTGGTGATCCTGGCGTCGGGCCTGGATTCGCGCGCATACCGCCTCGACTGGCCCGCCGGCACCGTGGTGTACGAGATCGACCAGCCCCAGGTCTTGCAGTACAAGTCCGCGACACTGGCGGAAAACGGCGTGACGCCGTCGGCCGAGCGCCGCGCGGTGGCCATCGACCTGCGGCAGGACTGGCCGGCCGCGCTGCGTGACGCGGGCTTCGACCCGACGGCGAGGACCGCGTGGCTGGCCGAGGGCCTGCTGATGTACCTGCCGGCCGAGGCGCAGGACCGGTTGTTCACCCAGATCGGCGAACTGAGCCCGGCCGGAAGCCGGGTCTCGGCGGAAACCGCGCCCGCGCACGCCGACGAGCGCCGGCAGCAGATGCGCGAGCGGTTCAGGAAGGTCGCCGACGAGCTGGGCATCGAAGAGACCGTCGACGTCGGCGAGCTGATGTACCGCGACGACCACCGGGCGAACGTCACCGACTGGCTGAACAACCACGGCTGGCGTGCTCGGGCGCAGCGCTCGACGGACGAGATGCGCCGGCTGGGCCGCTGGATCGAGAACGTCCCGCTGTCCGACGACAAGGACGCCTTCTCCGACTTCGTCATCGCCGAACGGTTGTAATGCCCCGCTCGCTGGACGACTCCTGGGACATCGCCACCAGCGTCGGCGCCACCGCGGTGATGGTCGCCCTGGCCCGTGCCGCCGAGACCTCCAGCGACTCACCGCTCATCCGCGACCAGTTCGCCGAGCCGCTGGTCTCCACGCCCGAGCTGGCCGGAGTCCGCGAGCAGGTGGCTGCCTGGTGGGCGGGCGAGCCGGACGACGACTCCGGTGGTTACGCCCCGGACCCCAACCACATGATCAACTACCAGGCGGTGCGCACCCACTTCTTCGATGCGTACTTCGCCGACGCCGTGACGGCCGGTATCCGGCAGGTCGTGCTCGTGGCCGCCGGCCTGGATTCGCGTGCCTACCGGCTGGACTGGCCGGCCGGCACCGTGGTGTACGAGATCGATCTGCCCAAGGTGCTCGAGTACAAGACCGAGACGCTGGCGAGCCACGGCGCCGAGCCCACCGCCGACCGCCGGCCCGTGCCCGTCGACTTGCGCCATGACTGGCCAAAGGCCTTGCGTGACGCCGGTTTTGACGCGGACCGGCCGACGGCGTGGCTGGCCGAGGGACTGCTGCCGTTCCTGCCCGCGGCGGCGCAGGAGGCGCTGTTCGCCTCCATCGATGCGCTGAGCGGACCGGGCAGCCGGGTGGCGGTGGAGAACTTCGGAGTCGACGAGGAGAAGCGCCGCGAGGCCGAGCAGAGATGGCAGGAACTGCGGGCCAAGCGCGAAGCGCGCGGCCAAGACACCTCGTTCAACCCCTTCGACCTCTGGTTCTCCGATGAGGGCCGGCCCGACTGCGCCGAGTGGTTCGGCGCGCACGGCTGGACCACGAGCGCGGTGAGCGCGCGCGAGGAGGGCGAGCGGCTGGGCCGTGCGCCGCAACCGGAAGACCGGCCGTTCGCGAACAGCTTCGTGACGGCGTCCAAACCCTGAGCCGGTTCGCCGGGCCAGATCCTTTCTACTGCTCTCCCAACCGGATGGTTAGGATCGCGGTTATCACCCATGAGCGCTCGTGCGACGAGCAGCGGGCGCTTCGGGATGACCGAAGCAGGGGAAGGACAACGATGACCACCGAATCGGTTACACCCACGACATCCGCCGCCAACGGCGCGACGGCACCTCAGCCGGCGAACATTCCCGCGACCGTCGCGCGGCTGCGCAAGACCTTCGCCGGCGGGCGCACCCGCGACGTCGAGTGGCGCAAACGGCAGTTGTTGCAGCTGGCCAAGCTGATGGAAGAGAACGAAGCGGCCATCGCGGACGCTCTCGCCGCGGATCTCGACCGCAGCCCGTTCGAGGCGTTCATCGCCGACATCGCGACCACGGCCGGCGAAGCGAAGTATGCGGCCAAGCGGGTACGCAAGTGGACGCGCCGCAAATACCAGCTGCTCGAGATGCCGCAGCTCCCCGGCCGCGGCTGGATCGAATACGAGCCCTACGGCACCGTGCTGATCATCGGCGCGTGGAACTACCCGTTCTATCTGACGCTGGGCCCGGCCGTCGGCGCGATCGCCGCGGGCAACGCCGTCATCCTCAAGCCCTCGGAGATCGCCGCGGCGTCCGCGCACCTGATGGCCGAGCTGGTGCCCAAGTACCTCGACAACGACGCGATCGCCGTGGTGGAGGGCGACGGTTCGGTCAGCCAGGAGCTCATCGCGCAGGGCCTCGACCGCCTGCTGTTCACCGGCGGCACCGAGATCGGTCGCAAGGTCTACGAAGGCGCCGCCCCGCATCTGACCCCGTGCACGCTGGAGCTCGGCGGCAAGAGCCCGGTGATCGTGGCGGCCGACGCCGACGTGGACGTGGCGGCCAAGCGGATCGCCTGGATGAAGCTGCTGAACGCCGGCCAGACGTGCGTCGCCCCCGACTACGTGTTGGCGGACGCCAAGATTCGCGATGAGCTGGTGAGCAAGATCGGCGCGGCCATCACGAAGTTCACGTCGGACAAGCCCAACGGAATGCGGATCGTCAACCAGCGTCAGTTCGACCGGATCAGCAGCTATCTGGCCGGCGGGGACGGCAAGGTCGTCGTCGGCGGCAAATGCGACCCGTCGAGCCTGCGCATCCAGCCCGCCGTCGTGGTCGACCCCGATCCGGACGGGCCGCTGATGCGGAACGAAATCTTCGGACCCGTGCTGCCGGTGATCACCGTCCAATCCCTTGATGACGCAATACGTTTCATCAACTCGCGGCCCAAGCCGTTGTCCGCCTATCTGTTCACCAAGACGCGCGAGACCCGCGAACGAGTGATCAAGGAGGTGCCGGCGGGCGGCATGCTGGTCAACCACCTCGCCTTCCAGGTGTCGACGGCAAAGCTGCCGTTCGGTGGTGTCGGCGCATCGGGCATGGGCGCCTATCACGGCCGCTACGGCTTCGAGGAGTTCAGTCACCGCAAGTCGGTGCTGACCAAGCCGACCCGGCCCGACCTGTCCAGCTTCATCTACCCGCCGTACACGGCGCGGGCCTTCAAGATGGCCCGTCGGATGTTCTGACCACTGCTCCAAATCGCTTGCTAGACCGTACTTTTCACCGTAGAGAGGAACCTGATGCCCGGAGTGCAGGATCGCGTTATCGTCGTCACCGGAGCCGGTGGGGGGCTGGGCCGTGAATACGCCCTGACCCTGGCCCGCGAGGGGGCCAGCGTCGTAGTCAACGACCTGGGTGGATCCCGTGACGGCACGGGCGCCGGCCACAATATGGCCGACCACGTCGTCAACGAGATCAAGGACGCTGGTGGCCGGGCAGTCGCCAACTACGACAGCGTCGCCGAGCCCGAGGGCGCCGCGAACATCATCAAGACGGCGCTCGACGAGTTCGGCGCCGTGCACGGCGTGGTGAGCAACGCCGGGATCCTGCGCGACGGCACCTTCCACAAGATGACGTTCGAGAACTGGGACGCCGTGCTCAAGGTGCACCTGTACGGCGGGTACAACGTGCTGCGCGCCGCCTGGCCGCATTTCCGGGAGCAGAGCTACGGGCGGATCGTCGTCGCCACCTCCACCAGCGGCCTGTTCGGCAACTTCGGGCAGACCAATTACGGCGCGGCCAAACTCGGCCTGGTCGGCATGATCAACACGCTGGCGCAGGAGGGGGCGAAGTACAACATCCACGCCAACGCCGTCGCGCCGATCGCCGCCACCCGGATGACCGAGGACATCCTCCCCAAGGAGGTGCTCGAGAAGCTGACGCCCGAGTATGTCGCGCCGGTGGTGGCCTACCTGTGCACCGAGGAAAACCCCAACACCGCTTCGGTTTTCGTTGTCGGCGGAGGCAAGGTGCAGCGGGTGGCCCTGTTCCAGAACGAGGGCGCGAACTTCGACAAGCCGCCGACGGTCGAGGATGTCGCCTCGCACTGGTCGGAGATCGACGACCTGTCCGCGGCCAAACAAGCCAACTTCAAGCTGTAACGGTCAGCGCCGGGGCCGCGTGGTTCGAGTCAGGCCAGCAGCGCCTGACGTAGTCGATCCACGTCGGCCTCGGTGATGCCCGCGTCGCTCAGATAGGCGTCCAGCGAACCGAATTGCTCGTCGATCGTCTCGCGCGCGGCGGCCAGGTACTCGGGGCGCACGCCGAGAACACCGTCGGACAGCCGCGCCTCGGTGAAAGTCCTGACCTCCGGTGTGAGTTCGGTTTCCGAGCGCTGCTGAATCATCTCGGAGATGCGGACCCGCAGCTCCCCGACGGCGTCATTGCTGCGCAGGTAGTCGGCGACGATGGTGTCGCGATCGATGCCGACGGTCTCCAGCACCGTCGCCACCACGAAGCCGGTGCGGTCCTTGCCCGCGAAGCAGTGCGTGAGGACGGGCCGCCCCGCGGCCAGCAGCGTGACGACGCGGTGCAGCGCCCGCTGGGCGCCGTTGCGGGTGGGGAACTGGCGGTACTCGTCGACCATGTAGCGGGCGGCGGTGTCATTGATGGACTCGTCGGGATCGCCGTTGGTCATCAGTTGCCGGAACGCGTGTTCGTGGGGGGCTTCGTCGCCTTCACCGGCGTCGTCGGCGAGGTCCGGGAATGGTAGCAGGTGAACGTCGACGCCGTCGGGCACGCGGCCGGGCCCGCGGCGGGCCACCTCCCGTGTCGCGCGCAGGTCGGCCACGTCGGTGATGCCCAGCTCGCGCAGCGTCGCCCGGCCGTGGTCATCCAGGCGGCTCAGCTCGCTGGACCGAAACAGCCGGCCCGGCCGCAGCGCGCCCGCGCCGTCGGCGACATCGCGAAAGTTCCACGCGCCGGGCAACTCGCGGAGGGCGGCCTTACTCATGTGCGGTGACCGCCGCGGCGAGGGGAGACTTCTCCCGGCCGAGCTCGGCGCGCGCGATGGTCCGCATGTGTACCTCGTCGGGACCGTCGAAGAGCCGCATCGCCCGGTGCCAGGCGTACATGCGGGCCAGCACCGTGTCCTCGCTGACGCCCGCGGCCCCGTGCACCTGAATCGCACGGTCGATGACGTTGCAAGCCACCTGCGGCGCGACCGCCTTGATCTGCGAGACCAACGTGTGGGCGGCCTTGTTCCCATGCTGGTCGATGGTCCACGCCGCCTTTTCGCACAACAGCCGCGCCTGGTCGATCTCGTTGCGGGACTTGGCAATCGCCTCCCGGACCACGCCCTGCTCGGCCAGCGGGCGGCCGAACGCCACCCGGTTCTGCGCCCGGTCCACCATCAGCGCCAGCGCCCGTTCGGAGCCGCCCAGCGCACGCATGCAGTGGTGGATGCGGCCCGGCCCCAGCCTGGCCTGCGCGATCGCGAAGCCCCCGCCCTCTTCGCCGAGCAGGTTGGTGACGGGTACCCGGACGTTGTCGTAGATGATCTCGCAGTGCCCCGGCTGGTCCTGGAAACCGAACACGGTGGTGGAGCGGACCACCGTCACCCCCGGCGTATCGACCGGCACCAGCACCATCGACTGCTGCTGGTGGCTCGCGGCCTCGGGGTTGGTGCGGCCCATCACGATGAGGATCTTGCAGCGCGGGTCGGACGCCCCGGAGGTCCACCACTTGCGGCCATTGATCACGTAGTCGCCGCCGTCGCGCACGATGGAGGTTTCGATGTTGCGGGCGTCGCTGCTGGCGACCGCCGGCTCGGTCATCGAAAAGCCGCTGCGGATCTCACCGTTGAGCAACGGCTCCAGCCACTGCTTGCGCTGCTCCTCGGTGGCGAACAGGTGCAGGGTCTCCATGTTGCCGGTGTCGGGCGCCGCGCAGTTGAGCGCCTCGGGGGCGATCTCGAGGCTCCAGCCGGTGATCTCGGCCAGCGGCGCGTATTCCAGGTTGGCCAGGCCCGACTCGGCCGGCAGGAACAGGTTCCACAGGCCGCGCTCCTTGGCCTTGGTCTTCAGCTCCTCGACGATCGGCGGAACCGTGTGATCGTTCGGGCCGGCCTCGTCACGGTACTTGTCGTATTCGGCCTCGGCCGGGAAGACGTACTCGGTCATGAAGTCGGTCAATCGCTTGTGGTAATCGTTGGCTTTGGCCGACATCGCGAAGTCCATGCCGCCACCATAGGACACGTGCCACGATGGCCCGTTTCAGGTCGCCGAGCGCGCGAGACATAAACCATTGCGACCCGCGGCGGCGTGTCGTCACCAACCTTTATGTGTCGCGGTTTCCGACGACCACGATGGACGCCATGACCGAATCCCGTCCGCCGTTCCCGCCGTTCACCTCTGAGACTGCCCTGGAGAAGGTGCAGGCCGCCGAGGACGCGTGGAACACCTGCGATCCGCACCGCGTCAGCCTGGCGTACACGCCGGACTCGCGGTGGCGCAACCGCGACGAACATGTCGTGGGCCGCGACGCGATTGTGGCGTTCCTGACCCGCAAGTGGCAGCGCGAGCTCGACTACGCGTTGCGAAAAAGCTTGTGGGACTTCCACGGCAACCGCATCGCCGTGCGGTTTCAGTATGAGTGCCGCGATGCGAGCGGCCAGTGGTTTCGCAGCTACGGCAACGAGCTGTGGGAGTTCTCGCCGTCGGGGTTGATGGCGCGCCGCGAGGCCAGCATCAACGACGTGCGGATCGACGAGTCCGAACGCCGCTACTTCGGGCCCCGGCCGGTTGCGGAGCACGGGCAGGACATCCCGCTCTGGTAGCCACGGGCCACAACACCGTCTTGTGGGTCCACAACGCCGCGGCCGCTACTGCTTGCGCCTCGGGTAACGAACCATCGACGGGAGTCCGTCTGCCGCGCCGGCGGTATCCCGCCCCGGTCGATCGCACATCCGGGGCGAAATCGGGCAGGCGTTAAGGTAGCGAAGCGTGCGGCCAGCCAGCGGCACATCAAACGGCAGGAAAGTGCGGGAAGCAGATGTACGCGCCATGACAGATGCGCAGACGACGGTAGGGGTGGTCGCCGAGTCCGGGGCCGACGAACGACGGGTCGCACTGGTACCCAAGGCGGTGGCGTCGCTGATCAGCAGCGGTATGGGCATAGTGGTCGAGTCGGGTGCGGGCGAAGGCGCGTTGCTTCCGGACCAGCTCTACACCGAGGCGGGCGCCAGCATCGGGGACGCCTGGGCCGCCGACGTCGTCGTCAAGGTGGCACCGCCGACCAAAGAAGAGGTGGCCAAGTTGCGCCGCGGGCAGACCCTGATCGGGTTCCTGGCACCGCGCAACGCCGACAACTCGATCGGCGCTCTCACCGAGGCCGGGGTGCAGGCGTTCGCGCTCGAGGCTATCCCGCGCATCTCGCGCGCCCAGGTCATGGATGCGCTCTCTTCGCAGGCCAACGTGGCCGGCTATAAGGCCGTTCTGCTGGCGGCCTCCGAGTCGACCCGGTTCTTCCCGATGCTGACGACCGCGGCGGGCACCGTGAAGCCGGCCAGCGTGCTGGTGCTCGGCGTCGGGGTGGCCGGGCTTCAGGCGCTGGCGACCGCCAAACGGCTAGGGGCGCGCACTTCCGGCTACGACGTGCGCCCCGAGGTGGCCGACCAGGTCCGTTCGGTCGGGGCGCAGTGGCTCGACATCGGCATCGACGCGGCCGGTGAGGGCGGGTATGCCCGCGAGCTCACCGAAGAAGAACGGGCCCAGCAGCAGAAATCCCTGGAGAAGGCGATCGCCGGGTTCGACGTGGTGATCACCACCGCGTTGGTCCCGGGGCGCCCCGCGCCGCGGCTGGTGACTGCCGCGGCGGTGGAGTCGATGAAGCCCGGCAGCGTGGTGATCGACCTGGCGGGGGAGACCGGCGGCAACTGCGAACTGACCGAGCCGGGGCAGACGGTCGTCAAGCACGACGTCACCATCGCCTCGCCGCTGAACCTGCCGGCGACCATGCCCGAGCACGCCAGCGAGCTCTACAGCAAGAACATCACGGCGCTCCTGGAACTGTTGATCAAAGACGGCAAGCTGGCCCCCGACTTCGACGACGAGGTCGTCGCGGCGGCGTGCGTCACCCGGACGTCCGCGGCCGGTTAGAGAGGACTACATGTACGACGAGTTGTTGGCCAATCTGGCGATCCTGGTGCTGTCCGGGTTTGTCGGGTTCGCGGTCATTTCCAAGGTGCCCAACACGCTGCACACGCCGCTGATGTCCGGAACGAACGCCATTCACGGCATCGTGGTGCTCGGCGCGCTGGTGGTTTTCGGCGAGGTTGAGCATCCGTCGCTGGCGGTGCAGATCATCCTGTTCGTCGCGGTGGTGTTCGGGACGCTCAACGTGATCGGCGGCTTCATCGTCACCGACCGGATGCTGGGCATGTTCAAGGGCAAGAAGAAAGCCGTGCCCGCCAAGACCGACGACCTGGCGGTGAAATGAACTACCTAGTCACCGTTCTCTACATCATCTCGTTCGCGCTCTTCATCTATGGCCTGATGGGCCTGACCGGCCCGAAGACGGCGGTGCGGGGCAACCTGATCGCCGCGGTCGGCATGGCCCTCGCGGTGACGGCGACCCTGATCAAGATCCGGCACACCGAGTCGTGGGTGCTCATCATCGCCGGCCTGGTCGTGGGTGTCGTGCTCGGTGTGCCGCCGGCGCGGCTGACCAAGATGACCGCCATGCCGCAGCTGGTGGCGTTCTTCAACGGCGTCGGCGGCGGCACGGTCGCGCTCATCGCGCTGGCGGAATTCATTGAGACCAAAGGCTTTTCGGCCTTCCAGCACGGGGAGTCGCCGACCGTGCACATCGTGGTCGCGTCGCTGTTCGCCGCGATCATCGGGTCGATCTCGTTCTGGGGATCGATCATCGCCTTCGGCAAGCTGCAGGAGATCATCTCCGGCTCGCCGATCGGCTTCGGCAAGCTTCAGCAACCGATCAACCTGCTGTTGCTGGTGGCGGCGGTGGCCGCCGCGGTCATCGTCGGCATCCACGCCCATCCCGGCACCGGCGGGGCGTCGCTCTGGTGGATGATCGGCCTCCTCGTCGCCGCGGGTGTGCTCGGCCTGATGGTGGTGCTGCCGATCGGTGGCGCCGACATGCCGGTGGTCATCTCGCTGCTCAACGCGATGACCGGGCTGTCGGCCGCGGCGGCGGGCCTGGCGCTCAACAACACCGCGATGATCGTGGCCGGCATGATCGTCGGTGCGTCCGGTTCGATCCTGACCAACCTCATGGCCAAGGCCATGAACCGGTCCATCCCGGCGATCGTCGCCGGTGGCTTCGGCGGTGGGGGCGTGGCCCCGGGCGCGGGAGGGTACGGCGGCGACAAGCACGTCAAGGCGACCTCGGCGGCCGACGCCGCGATCCAGATGGCATACGCCAACCAGGTGATCGTGGTTCCCGGCTACGGGCTGGCGGTCGCCCAGGCCCAGCACGCCGTCAAGGACATGGCCAGCCTGCTCGAGGACAAGGGTGTGCCGGTGAAGTACGCGATTCATCCGGTCGCGGGGCGGATGCCCGGGCACATGAACGTGCTACTGGCCGAGGCCGAGGTCGACTACGACGCCATGAAGGATATGGACGACATCAACGACGAGTTCGCGCGCACCGACGTCGCGATCGTCATCGGCGCGAACGATGTCACCAACCCGGCGGCCCGCAACGAGCAATCCAGCCCGATCTACGGCATGCCCATCCTGAACGTGGACAAGGCCAAGTCGGTGATCGTGCTCAAGCGGTCGATGAACTCCGGATTCGCGGGCATCGACAACCCGCTGTTCTACGCCGACGGGACGACGATGCTGTTCGGGGATGCGAAGAAGTCGGTGACCGAGGTCGCCGAGGAATTAAAAGCTCTGTAGGCGCCTAGACCGGCGGGTAGGCGGGCGGCGGGTAGCCGTTGCCGTCGACGACGCCGCGCAGACCCCAGGGCACGTAGCGGAAGAAGAACTCGATTTCGTCGCTAGCGTCGTAGTCCGGGCTCGGATCCATGAGGCCACCCCTCCAGTCGCGACTTGAGCTTTCGAAAAGCGAGTCTAGTCCCATCCTCGTCGGGGCGACACCTGGCATTTGCCTAAACTGTCCAACCAGTTGATTGATAATTGGCCTTGCCCGGCACCCCAGCGCCCCGCCCGGCAGTGACGATAGCGAGGACAGATGCCATCCGAGAGCGGACTAACGCGGCGCGAGGAGCTGCTGGCTGTTGCCACCAAGCTGTTCGCCGCCCGCGGCTACCACGGCACCCGGATGGATGACGTCGCCGACGTGATCGGCCTGAACAAGGCGACGGTCTACCACTACTACGCCAGTAAGTCCCTGATCCTCTACGACATCTATCAGCAGGCCGCCGAGGGCACGTTGGCCGCCGTCCACGACGATCCGTCCTGGACGGCCCGCGAGGCGCTCTACCAGTACACGGTCCGGCTGCTCACCGGCATCGCCGCCAACCCCGAGCGGGCCGCCGTCTACTTCCAGGAGGCGCCCTACATCGCCGAGTGGTTCACCGAAGAACAGGTTGCGGCGGTCCGGGAGAAGGAAACCCAGGTCTACGAGCACGTCCACGGCCTGATCGACCGGGGGATCGCCAGTGGCGAGTTCTACCAGTGTGACTCCCACGTGCTGGCGCTCGGATACATCGGCATGACGCTCGGCGCCTACCGGTGGCTGCGGCCGAGCGGGCGGCGCAGCGCCAAGGAGATCGCCGCCGAGTTCAGCACCGCACTGCTGCGCGGCTTGATCCGCGACGAGGCGATCCGGACGAGTTCCCCGCTCGGGCCCTAGGGGGCTGCTTCGCCCGGCCCGGCTATGCAGCGCCCTTGAGGTGCTTGTCGAGGAAGGCGAGTTGATCGGCGACGACACGCTCGAACGCCTCGCCGACGTAGATCGCGAAATGCCCTTCGGGATAGAGCTTGACCTCACCGCGCGGGGCCCTGGCCGCATGGCGCAGCGTCGCCGCCGCGGGGGCCACCGAATCGGCTTCGCACACGCAGAACAGGATCGGGCAGGTGATCTTGGACGCGAGGCGTCCCGGGCGATAGGCCATGATCTTCAACGCGATTCGGGCCGCCACTTGCTGGGGGACGTCCACACCGTCGGGCACCAGTCTCAGGTAACCCGGGTAAGCGTCGGGCGCGTTCATCAGCGCGACCTCGCCCGGCTTCCCCACCGTGGGAACCATCACCGGTGGTTTTCCGCGGCGGGCGGCGAGCAGGTCGCGGGCGGCCAGAATGCCGACGCGCAAGAAGATCAGCGGGGACAGCGTGCGTATCGACGCGACGGCATCGGTGAAGGGGCATTGGACCACCGCGGCGGCGATGCCCGGCAGCCGGGCGGCCGTGGCGATCACGTGCCCGCCGGCAAAAGAGGTGCCCCACAGGGCGATTCGCTCGGGATCGATTCCCGGGAGGGTGCGGGCGTAGGCGACCGCGGCGGCCCAGTCGGCGAGCTGCAGCCCGATGTCGAGCAACTGGCGCGGCCGGCCCTCGCTGTCGCCGAAGTTGCGGTAGTCGAACACCAGGCAGGCGTAACCGGCCGCGCTGAATCGTTCGGCGTAGGCGTCGAGCCGCATGCTGCGCACCCCGCCCAGCCCGTGCGCCATCACCAACAACGGCGCGGGTCCGCTGCCCGGCGGCCGGTAGAGCCAGGCGCTGATCAAATCGCCACCGGAGGGGAATCGGACGTCTTCACGCTGTGCCATCAGCGAGTCATTCTGCCCGGCGATACGACGCTCAGTCCGCCGGTATGCGCCACAAATTTAATGGACTAGTGTCTAGAAAAGTTTTGAGCGCTCAAAGGACGGAGACTCTCATGGCGATCCGCGTCGCGCACATCGGTACCGGAAACGTCGGAGGGTTGGCTCTGGCCGAGCTGATCACCAACCCGCAGTTCGAGTTGACGGGCGTGTGCGTGTCCAGCCCGGAGAAGGTGGGCAGGGATGCGGGCGAGCTGTGCGGCGTGGGCCTCGAGGCCGGTGTCGTCACGGGTGTCACGGCCGTCTCCGACCTCGACGCCTTGCTGGCCACCAAGCCCGAGTGCGTCGTGTACTGCGCCATGGGCGACACCCGCCTGCCCGACGCGATGGCCGACGTCATGCGCATCCTGGCGGCCGGCGTCAACGTCGTCGGGTCCTCGCCGGGGCTGCTGCAGTACCCGTGGGGCGTGATGCCCGACAAGTACATCGGCCGGGTGGAAGACGCTGCCAAGCAGGGCAATTCGAGCATCTTCATCAGCGGCGTCGACCCGGGATTCGCCAACGATCTGATCCCGTTCGCGCTCGCCGGCACCTGTCAGTACATCGAGCAGGTGCGCTGCATGGAGATTCACGACTACGCGTCGTACAACGGGACCGAGGTCATGGACTACATGGGATTCGCCAAGCCCATGGACGAGATCCCGATGCTGCTGCAGCCGGGCATCCTCAGCATCGCCTGGGGAACCGCGATCCGTCAGCTGGCGGCTGGTCTCGGCATTGAGGTCGACGAGATCACCGAGTCCTACCAGCGCGAGCCCGCGCCCGAGGATTTCGACATCGCGGTCGGCCACGTTGCCAAGGGCACCGTGGCCGTGCTGCAATTCGAGATTCGCGGCATGGTCAAGGGTCACCCCGCCGTCGTCATCGAGCACGTCACGCGGTTGCGGCCGGACCTGCGTCCCGACCTGCCCCAGCCCGCCGCGGGCGACGGCTCGTACCGCGTGGAGATCACCGGCGAGCCGTCGTATGCCGTCGACATCATCCCGAGCAGCCGCAAGGGCGACCACAACCACGCGGCGATCGCGGGCGCCGCGGGCCGCGTCGTCAACGCGATCCCCGCCGTGATCGCCGCACCCCCGGGCATCCGGACCACACTGGATTTGCCGCTGGTAACGGGCAAAGGCCTTTACGCACCAAGCACTTTGGTGACCACCTGAATCGAAAGGAGACCCACGTGGGTCGGGTAGACGGCAAGGTAGCGCTCATCAGTGGCGGCGCCGGCGGTATGGGAGCCGAAGATGCGCGCCTGCTGGTCGAGGAAGGCGCCAAGGTCGTTATCGGCGACATTCTGGACGACCAGGGCAAGGCGCTGGCCGACGAGATCGGCGACGCCGCGCGCTATGTGCACCTCGACGTTACCCAGCCCGACCAGTGGGACGCCGCCGTCGCCACCGCGATCGGGGAATTCGGCAAGCTCAACGTGTTGGTCAACAACGCCGGCACCGTCGCGCTCGGCCCGCTGAAGAGCTTCGATCTGGCCAAGTGGCAGAAGGTGATTGACGTCAACCTGACCGGGACATTCCTGGGCATGCGGGTTGCGGTCGAGCCGATGATCGCAGCCGGGGGCGGCTCGATCATCAACGTCTCGTCGATCGAGGGCCTGCGCGGCGCGCCCATGGTACACCCCTACGTCGCGTCCAAGTGGGGCGTGCGCGGGCTGGCGAAGTCGGCGGCGTTGGAGCTGGCGCCGCACAACATCCGGGTGAACTCCGTGCACCCGGGATTCATCCGCACCCCGATGACCGCGCACCTGCCCGAGGACATGGTGACGATCCCGCTCGGGCGTCCGGGCGAGGTTCGGGAAGTCGCGACGTTCGTGCTTTTCCTGGCCAGCGACGAGTCGTCCTACGCCACCGGCAGCGAGTTCGTGATGGACGGTGGCCTGATCACCGATGTGAATCACAAGGAGTTCTAGCGGCGGAAAGTGCGACCGGCAAAGGTAGGTGACCGGTCGGCTAATATCGAGCGTATGCCGCGCCCGCCGAATCCGGAGGTCCGCAATCGCCTGCTCGCGGCGGGGCTCGGGCTCGTGCACGCGCGCGGATTCTCCGCCAGCGGGGTCAAGGACATCACCGACGCGGCCGGCGTGCCGAAAGGCTCGTTCTACGCGTATTTTTCGAGCAAAGAGGCGTTCGCGGCGGCGATCCTCGCCCATTACTGGGCCGATATCGAGGCGCGGCTGCTGCCGATCCTCGCTGCCGACGGGCCGGCGCAGGAGCGGATCACACGCTTTTTCCACGCCCTCGCCGATGAACACGAGGCCGGCGACTTCCTGCTGGGCTGCCTGGTCGGCAACCTGTCGCTGGAACTCGGCGGAACCAGTGACCCGGTGCGCGCCGAGCTTCTCCGGATTCTCGAGCGCTGGGGCACGGCCCTCACCGATTGCGTTCGGTCCGGCCAGCATGGTGCGGGGGCTATTCGCAGGGACCTCGACGCGGGTCAACTCGCCGCACAGCTCATCGAGGCGTGGGAGGGCGCGGCCCTGCGTGGCAAGGTGACCCGGAGTCGCATGCCGTACGACCGGTTCGAAGCGGTTACGGTCCCGGCGCTCTTGCACTGAATTTCGGCGAGAGGAATGCGGGGCGCTGCGTGGTTGTTAAATAGACGACTGGTCATCTATATTCTTGACATGAACCGATTGCGACCACGAGGACGGCCCCGATGACGGACCCGGCCACTTATGCCGACCCACAGGATCCCGCGCTGCCGCCTTCGGGCTTCGCGTTCGATTTCGAGCACGCCGCGCTGGTCGTCACCGATCCGCAGATCGACTTCCTCAGCCCCGACGGCGCCGCGTGGCCGGCCTTCGGCGACAGCATCCGCGACAACGGCACTGTGGCCCATATCGGCGAGCTTCTCGACGCCGCGAAGCGGGCGGGCCTCACCGTCGCCGTGTCACCGCACTACTTCTTTCCCACCGACAAGCAGTGGCGGTTCGGTGATCCGCTGGAGAAGTTCATGGACTCCGTCGGCATGTTCGCGCGCCGAAGCGCCTACGAGGCGGACGGATTCGTCGGCTCCGGCGCAGACTTCCTGCCCGAGTACCGGGACCACATCCACGACGGCCGGACCGTCATCGCCTCCCCCCACAAGATCGTCGGTCCGGAATCGAACGACCTGGTGCTTCAGCTGCGCAAGCGGGGCGTGAACCAGGTCGTCCTAGCGGGGATGGCCGCCAACCTCTGCGTCGAGGGCCACCTGCGCGAGCTCATCGAGCAGGGCTTCGAGGTCGTCGTCGTCAAGGACGCCACCGCGGGCCCGCGTTTACCTGAGGGTGATGGCTACCTCGCGGCCCTGGTGAATTTCCGGTTCCTCGCCAGCGCCGTCTGGACAACTGCCGAAACCGTCGCGCGGCTCGTGAAACGGGTTGCGCCCGAAAGTATTCGATAATGATGTAAGGAGACCGGCCATGGCATCGAACGAGACCCTGAGCCAGCACAGATTCGCCTTGAACGACGGCAGCACCGAGATTCCGGCGCTCGGGTTTGGCACCTCGCTCTCCGACAACACCAAGACCCGAGACGCCGTCAAGACCGCGGTGGAAGTGGGATTCCGCCACCTCGACGCCGCCGAGCGGTACCGCAACGAAGCCGAGGTAGGCGCGGCGCTCAAGGAGTTGTTCGCACAACGAACGGTCCGCCGCGAGGAGCTGTTCGTGACCACCAAGCTGTGGAACAACAACCATCGACCGGAGCGGGTGAGGGCCGCGCTGCAAGCCAGCCTGAACAGGCTTGGGCTGGACGCTGTCGACCTGTATCTGGTGCACACCCCGTTCGCGTTCAAGCCGGGCGACGACCAAGACCCCCGGGACATCCATGGAGCAGTCGTTTACGACGACGGAGTCAGCTTGGCCGAAACCTGGACGGCCATGGAAAGCCTTGTCGACGAGGGACTTACGCGCGCGATAGGACTCTCCGACATCGACGCCGAAGGGGCAAGGAACATCATCGAAACCGCTCGGATCAAGCCGGCGGTCGTGGAGGTCGAGTCGCACCCGTATCACCCGCAATGGGAACTGCACGGACTGCGCGAGACTGACGGGGTCATCCTATTGGCGTTCGCCTCACTCGGGCACGCCCTGGAACCGCGGTTGCTCGACGACCCCCTCGTGGTGTCGATCGCTCGACGTCTGGGCAAGACCCCCGCGCAAGTACTGCTGGCCTGGGGCATCCAGCGCGGCAGCGCGGTTCTGACGGCATCCGTGACGCCGGCGCGCATCCGCGAGAACTTCGATGTCACCGCGCTTCCCGAGAGCGCGATCCACGAGATCAGCGAGCGCCTCGTGACCCGGATCAGGTTCAATTCCGTTGTCGAGGCCGGCGAGCCGGGATTCGCCGAGGTGCCCCGGGGCTAGGGTCGGGGGATGAAGGCGATGGCCGGTATCGGCGTACCGTCACACCTACCGACCGTGGTGACCGGTCCCGATGGCGTCGTTCGATGTCGCTGGGCCCGCGCGACGGGACGCGACCTGACCGCCTATCACGACGACGAGTGGGGGAGGCCCACCCACGACGAAGCTGAACTCTTCGAGGCGCTCGTGCTGACCTACTTCGAGAACGGCCTGTCCTGGGCAAGCGTCTTCGGCCCGCGGGGCAATCTGCGCGCGGCATTTCACGGATTCGACCCGGCGGCGGTGGCCGCCATGACCGACGGCGACGTCGAGCGCTTGATGGCCGACAGCTCGATCATCCGCAACCGGCAAAAGATCGAAGCCACGCTGCACAACGCTCGCCTGTTATCGAAATACCCGCTGTGTCAACTGGCGTGGCAACATCAACCGTTCACCCAGCATCGGCTCCGGAGCTGGAGCGATGGCCGGATGGTGTCCCCGGAATCGCGGCGGCTCTCAGCGGCGGTGCGGGAAGCGGGTTTCCGGCTGGTCGGCCGGTCGTCGCCCATTCATTCATGCAAACCGTCGGGATCGAGAACGGTCACTTCGAGGGCTGTTTTCGCGCCACGGCATGAGGTGCTATAACCGCGAGCATGCCAGGCGGCCTTGACGACCTCAAAGAAATTGTGGGGCCGAACCACGTGGTCACCGATCCCGACGTCCTCGCGGGCCGCAGCGTCGACCACACCGGTCGCTATCGGGGCCGGGCCAGTGCGCTGGTGCGCCCGGGTTCTCCCGAGCAGGTCGCCGAGGTGTTGCGGGTGTGCCGGGACGCCGGGGCGCACGTGACGGTGCAGGGCGGCCGCACCTCGCTGGTAGCCGGCACCGTTCCCGAACACGACGACGTGTTGCTGTCCACCGAGCGGCTGCATGCCCTCGATGAAATCGACACCGTCGAGCGCCGGGTCCGGGTCGGCGCCGGGGCGACGCTGGCCGCGGTGCAACGGGCCGCGGTCGCCGCGGGCCTGCTGTTCGGCGTGGACCTGGCCGCCCGCGACACCGCGACCGTCGGGGGGATGGCGTCGACGAACGCCGGCGGCCTGCGCACGGTGCGCTACGGCAACATGGGCGAACAGGTGGTCGGCTTGCAGGTGGCACTGCCCGACGGGTCGCTGCTGCACCGGCACAGCCGGGTGCGCCAGGACAACACCGGCTACGACCTGTCTTCGCTGTTCGTCGGCGCGGAGGGCACCCTCGGCGTCATCACCGCGCTCGACCTGCGGCTGCACCCCACGCCCTCGCGGCGGGTGACGGCGGTCTGCGGGTTCACCGAGCTGGATGCTCTGGTGGACGCCGGCCGGATGTTTCGGGACGTGGACGGCATCGCGGCACTGGAATTGATCGACGGCCGTGCAGCCGCGCTGACCGGCGAGCACCTCGGCGTCGGCTCACCGGTCGAGGGTGACTGGCTGCTGCTGGTGGAGCTGGCCGCCGACCATGACCAGACCGACCGGCTCGCCGAGCTGCTCGACGGCGCGCGGTTGTGCTCCGAACCCGCGGTCGGCGTGGATGTTGGTGCGCAGCAACGGTTGTGGCAGGTTCGGGAGTCGCTCGCCGACATTCTTGGCGTGTACGGGCCGCCCCTGAAGTTCGACGTCTCCCTGCCGCTGTCCTCGATCGACGGATTCGCCAGGGAAGCAGTCGATTTGATCGCCGCGCAGGCGCCCGAGGCGCTGCCCGTGCTGTTCGGCCACATCGGGGAAGGCAACCTGCACCTCAACGTGCTGCGCTGCCCCGTCAACCGGGAGCGGACGCTCTACGAGCCGATGATGGAACTCATCGCGCGATCCGGCGGCAACGTCAGCTCCGAACACGGCGTGGGCACCCGCAAGCGGCACTACCTCGGCATGTCACGCGAGCCCGCGGACATCGCGGCGATGCGGACCATCAAGGCCGCGCTGGACCCGACCGGCTACCTCAACGCCGCGGTGCTGTTCGACTGATCGTTCTTGCGCCGTCTGACATACGCTGGGCTTCATGGCATCCGGGATCTTCGACACGCCCATCGTCGGAATCGTCAACAATTTGTTCAGTGGCATGATCGATGCGCCCGTCGTCGGGCCACTGGTGCGACGCGGGCTGATCAAGATTCGCTACGTCGGCAGGCGTTCGGGTAAGACGATCCAGACCCCGGTCGGGTACCGCCGCTCCGGTGACGGCATCGTCATCAACGTCATGTCGCCCGATAGCAAGGCATGGTGGCGAAACTTTCTCGGCGAGGGCGGTCCGATCACGCTGCTCAACTTCGACGGCGCCGACCGCACCGGGCGCGTCTATCGCCAGCCGCGATGAGAAGGGCCGCGTCAAGGTCGAGGTGCAGCTCGACTGATCAGGAGCTCCCCTTGATTCCGACAGCGTGCCGTAGCTGCGCCAGGAACTGGTCGGCATCGTCGCTGGGGACGATGTAGTGCGAGATCGCGATCCGGATGACGGTCGCCGCCTTCACCGCGGCGTTGGGACCGGGCAGGTGGCGTTGCAGGCCCTCGCGCATCTGCGGGATGACCCCGGAGAACTGGGCGATGGTGTGCTCGGGCTCGACATCGACCATGCGCACGCCGGAGTACGAGTGCTGGTACTCGACGATGAACCGCAGCACGGCGTCGAGCTTGTCGACCCCCTTCAGGCCGGCCGTGGCCCGGACCAGGCCGCTCTCGAATATCTGGCGCTCGTAGCTCGAAAAGGCCGACAGCAGTTCCTCTTTGGACGCGAACCAGCGGTAGAGCGTCGGGCGGGACACCCCGGCCTGGGCGGCGACGTCGGACAGGCTGAGCTTGGTTTTGCCGTTTCGGCCGAGCACCTCGGCGGTGGCGTCGAGGATGCGCTGACGCGTGGAGGTGTCAGGCTCTGCGGTCTGGGCCGGACTGCTCATATCTGCAACTCTACGAAGTCGTTCACGGTCATTTCGCTTCCCGGTCCGACTTGCCCGGGCGCGGGCGCACCAGCACCGACTGCTGGATGGCGCCGACCGCGCCGCGCTCGTCGAACAGCGTGCCGATCGTGGTCCCGATGCCGTCCGGGCCGTAGCTGGTCTCGGCGCGAATGCCGATCCACTCCCCGTCGGGGACCCGGAACACGTGCACGGCCAGGTCGGTGTTGAGGAACGTCCACCGGGTGATGTCCAGCTTGCTGCCGATGCCGTTGGCGCAGTCGGCCACCGCGAACAGGCGCTCCAGCGGCGTCATCGTCTCGCCGGTGACCAGGTCCACCGTCGGGTGGATCCACGATTCGCCGGGGCCTTCGCTGAGCGGCTCCGTCAGCCACAGCCAGTCGAGGCTGTGCACGTAGTTGCGGTCCCAGTCCCGTGCCTTGAGGTTGCGGTTGCGGGCCTCGCTGCGCGGGCCGGGCATCGGCGCGGCCGCGTGGGCCACGGCCCGGGTGTCCAGGGTTTGCAGCCGCCATCCGCTGGCGCGCGCCACCGGCCGGGGTTCGCCGTCGGGACCGGGGGCCAGCATCTCGGCGCTGACGAGTTCGATCTGCTTCCCGCCGCGCTGAACCCGCGAGCTGACCCACAGGTCGCCCTCGGCCGGCACCCCGCCCAGCAAGTCGATGATGACGCGGGACAGTCGGGTGTCGTCGCGTTGTTCGCACCGCTCCAGCGCCCGCACCAGTAGGGCCGACACCGGCCCGCCGTGCTGTATCGCGGACGACCAGGTTCCACGCGCCAGGTCGGTGGCGCGGAATCTTTCGCCCAACGTGTCCGCGCCGTCGATGAGCTCGTAGTAGGAGTCGGTCATCGTCACCTCTCGTCAGGGCAGGCCGGCGCCGGGCGTGGTCACCGTGACGGCGTCCAGCCGGGACAGCCGGGTGCCGATCAGGCGCTGCGGATACGCCTCCGTACTGGACAGCAAAAACAAGGTCCGGCGGTCGGGGCCGCCGAGCGCGCAGGCGATGGCGACGCGCTCACCCATGTCGATGCGGTCGGTCACGGCGCCGCCCTCGATGATCCGCTCGAATTGGTGGGCCAGCGTCATCGACGCCCACACCGCGCCGTCGGCGTCGAGCGCGATGCCGTCGGGCGGCCCGTCCAGTCCCTCGGCGAAAACGCAGCGGTCGGCCAGCCCGCCGTCCGCGCCGATCGTGAACGCGGTCAACCGCCTGCCGACCGACTCTGCGACGATCAGTCTCTGCCCGTCCGGCGTGATCACCATTCCGTTTGGAAAGTCGAGGTCTTCGGCGACGACGACGGCGCTGTCGTCCGGATCGAGCCGGATGATGGCGCCGCCGTTGAAGGCTTGGCATCCGATGTACGCGCGGCCCGCGTCGTCGACGACCATGTCGCCGAGGTTGGTCGGTGTAAGTTCGGCGAGATCGGCGATGGTGTCCACGCTTTCACCGTCGTAGCGCAACACCGTGCGGTCTTCGACCGAGACGATCAGAAGCGATCCGTCGGGGCGGAAACCCAGGCCCGACGGGCAGTGCCCGGGCAGCGGCAACGTGGTCAGCGAGCCGCCCATGGTCGAGGTGTGGACCGCCTCGCCCAGCATGTCGGAGAACCACAGCAGTCCCTCGAACCAGCGCGGTCCTTCGCCGAAGCAGAAGCCGTTGGCCAGCGGCTCGGGAATCATCCGCTACGGCCTTTGACGGCATCTTCTGCTTTACAAAACACCGCCAAAGTGTCATGCACCGCGGGTGCCGGTGTCAATCTCGCTGCCGGGCGGGTTCCCCCGCGACGGCCTGCAATTCTCCGGATTGGCAACGAAGGCGTGGACGGCCTCTGCGGACTGGGTGAAAGCATTTAGCCAAGCTTTACAAATCTTAGCCAAAGTGTCACGCTGTGCGATGAGCTGCCAACGAGATAGGAAGCGGATTTGACTACCGAATCTGAGCAGACCGAGTGGACGGTGCAGGGCCTGCTGGACCTGTTCGACGTGCAGGCAGACGGGCAGGACCGGTTCACCGGTGACACGGGCGGTGATGTCGGAGGCGCCGGCGACGAACGGCAAGTGGTGGAAGGCACCCAGGTGCTCGCCCAGGCGATCGTCGCGGTGGCCAAGCGCTTTCCGGACAAGTCGGTGCGCTCGGCGCACGCGGTGTTCTCCCGCGCCGTGACCGTTGGACCGCCGATCGAGCTTGTCCTCGACGTCGTCGCCGAGGGCCGGTCCACCGCCACTGCAGTCGTCGCGGTGCACCAGAACGGGCGGCGCTGCCTGAGCGTCACGGTGCTGGCCGACGTCCCCACGGGTGACGTCATCCGACACCACCTGCCGCGCCCCGACGTGGCCGCACCCGCCGATGCCAACCCCTCGCCGATGCCGATGGTCGGCCGGGAACTGCGCCTGGTCGACGTCGTCGACGTCAACAGCCCGGACGAGGTCGGGCCGCCGGAGTTGTACGCCTGGCTGCACTATGACCCCATCCCGGAACGGGACGACCTGGCCAAGGCGCTGATCGCTTACTTCACCGGACATCTCGGGATTTCCACCACGATGCGGGCGCATCCCGGCATCGGTACCGCCCAGGCGCACCTGACGGTGTCCACCGCACCGGTGAGCATCTCGGTCGCGTTCCACGAGCCGGTGCGCTGGAACGGGTGGCTGCTCTACACCCACGAAAGCACCCAGGTCGGCGCGGGCATGTCGTACGTGCGCGGCACCGTGCATTCCGAGGAGGGGGAGCTGCTGTGCTCCTTCGCCCAGGAGGCGTTGATCCGCCCACTGCGCACCACCGACACGGCCATCGACTCCCGCGCACGGTTCTAGCGGCCGGTCGCTGTCATGCACTTCACCATCACCCACCCGATGCACAGCCACCCGTACAACCCGGAGTTGGTGAGCGGAGACGGCATCGGGAAGGTGGCCGCGGCCACCGAAGCGGCCGGAATCCACGGGTTCGGCTTCACGGATCACCCGGCGCCGTCGCAGCGATGGCTGGAGGCCGGTGGGCACGACGCGTTGGATCCCTTTGTCGCACTGGGTTTCGCGGCGGCCACGACGACCACACTGCGGTTGATTCCCAACATCGTGGTGCTGCCGTATCGAAATCCGTTCGTGGTGGCCAAGTCTGGTGCCACGCTGGACCTGCTCTCCGGTGGCCGGTTCACGCTCGCGGTGGGCGTGGGCTACCTCAAGCGGGAGTTCGCGGCGCTGGGGGTCAGCTACGACGAGCGGGCCGAGCTCTTCGAGGAAGCGCTTCAGGTAATCCGGGCCGTCTGGACCGGTGACGACATCGTTTTCGAGGGAAGGCATTTCAGTGCACGCGGGATCACCGCGCACCCCCGGCCGCTGAGTGACCCGCACCCGCCTATCTGGATCGGCGGCAACACTTCGTCAGCGCGCCAACGGGTGGCGCAATACGGTGACGGCTGGTGCCCATTCCCCGCGCCGCCTCAACTGGCCCAGACCGCCGGCACGGCGGTCATCGACTCGCTGGCGCGCCTCACCGACGGCATCGACGACCTGCGCCGCCGGTGCGATGCCGCCGGCAGGGACTGGTCGGCGATCGACATCACCTTCACCAACTTCGAGGGCGGCAGCCCCGCCGACGACGAATTCAACGCCGATGCCTACCTCGACGGCCTGGAGAAGCTGGCGAAACTGGGCGTGACGTGGGTGAGCGTTCATCTCCCCGGCGACGGCATGGCGCACGCACTCGAGACCCTCGATCGGTTCCGCACCCTCGTGATCGACGCGGCCTGATGGACTTCTCCCGCGTCGAACTCTCGCCCGAAGACCGGGCCTTCCGCGACGAGACCCGCGCCTTCATCGCGAAGCATGTCACGGACGAAGTGCTCCACCGGCAGCTGGAGTTCGGTGAAAACTTCGACGAGCAAGTGCATCTGGCGTTGGGCGAAGCCGGTTACCTCGCATCGGATTGGAAGCTGGAGTCCGAGGGCGGATTCAGCCCGGTCCGCCGGCGCATCTTCCAACTCGAGATCGCCCGGGCCCATACGCCCTGGTATCACTGGGGTACGACGTCCGTCGTCGCCCGGTTGGTGCGGCAATTCGGGGCACCGGAGCTCGCCGACCAGGTGGTGCCCGGCGTGCTGTCCGGCGAGATTCGGCTCTGCCTGGGCTACACCGAGCCCGAGGGTGGCTCCGACGTCGCCACCTGCAAGACGCGCGCGGTGCGGGAGGCGGATGGATCCGGCTGGATCATCAATGGCTCCAAGATGTTCACGTCGAATGCGCAGAACGCCAGGTATGTCTTTCTGCTCACCAACACCGACCCCCAGGGCCGAAAACACCGCAACCTGACCATGTTCCTGGTGCCCCTCGACTCGCCGGGCGTCGAGATCCAGGGGATCCGGACCCTGGACGGTGACCGCACCAACATCGTCTACTACAGCGACGTCCGCGTCGACGATGTCTACCGCATCGGTGAAGTTAACGATGGCTGGACGGTGATGCGCGCGGCGCTGGACTCAGAGCACGGCCTGGTGGACCGGGAAGATCATGGCCTGCAATACGTTGCGGCGATGTCGGCGCACGGCGACCTGATGGCCGAAGTCATCGACGCGGTCGCGGCCGTGGTCGGTCGATCGGATCCCGACGGGCGGACGCCGCTGGACGACGACTCGGTCAAGTACCGGCTCGGGCGTGACGTGGCCCGGATGGAGGCGGCACTGTCCACGCCCGGGATGTTCGGGCGGGTAGCGATCGCGCAGACAATGCGCGACGTCACCCCGGACCTGATGGACATCATGGGGACCGCATCGACACTGCCTACCGAAACCCCCGGCTCCGCCACCGACGGTGCGGCGGAACACCTTTACCGGCTGGCCCTGCCGCTGGGGATCTACGGCGGCACGTTGGAAGTGTTCCGCAACATGATTGCCCAGCACGAGCTCAAGCTGGGGCGGCCTAGCTACGGCGGCTAGCTCCAGGCGTTCGGGTGGGCCAACCCTCCCCGAGGGCGCTACCTTTTCACCGAGCATCTCCTCGCAGAGAGGTAGGCCCCCGCAGTGGTTGTTCTCGTGGCCCTCGGCTCGTTCGTGACCACGTTGCTGGGCGGTTGTGCCGCGCTGCGTATCGGTTCCTACCGCTATCTGGTGCTCGGGTTGGCGGCCGGGCTGATGCTCGGCGCGGTGGGCTTCGACCTGCTGCCGGAAGCGATGAGCCAGACGCCATGGAGCCTGTTCGGCATTCCTGCTCCGCTGGTGGCCTTCGTTCTCGGCTTTCTGGTGCTGCACGTCATCGAACACACCGTCGGAATCCATCGCGGTCACGGATCGGAGGATGCCGGTGACCCGGACGCGCCCGGCGTCGGGATCCTTGCCGCGTCGGGGCTGATCGGCCACAGCGTCATGGATGGATTCGCCATCGGTGCCGCCTTTCAGGCGGGAGTCGCGGCGGGCGCGGTGGTGGCGGTCGCGGTGATAGGCCACGATTTCGCGGACGGCTTCAACACCTACACCGTCACATCGCTCTACGGAAACGACCGTCGAAGAGCATTGGCACTGCTGGCCGCTGACGCGATCGCACCGGTGGCGGGCGCGGCGCTCACGCTGGCGGTGACGATCCCCCATCGCCTGCTCGAGCTGTATCTCGGATTCTTCGCGGGCTTCCTGATGTATTTGGCCAGCGCCGACATCCTGCCGAGGGCGCACGCCGGACATCGGACTCCGGTGACCTTGGCGTGCACCATCGGCGGGGTGCTGTTCATGCTGGCGATCGTCGGGCTGGCGAGTTAGCCGCCCGTGCGAGGCAGCTCGGCTACCACGTCCGCCCGGGCGAGGTCGAAGCTCAGAAAACCCTTGATGGGCAGGCTTTCCGGGGGCGGGTCGGCGTAGCTCCATGCGATGTCGTCGGCCAACCGGCCGTCCACATCGGCGGACCAGTAGGTGGCGAAGCCCTTGTAGTTGCAGTAGCTCAACGTGTCCGAGCGGTGCAACAGGTCGGTGCGCACGTGCACCGGATCGACGTAAAGCCTTGGAGCCAAGGATGTTTCGAACACGATCACCGAGTCGTCGGTGTCCACCAGCACCGTGCCGGCAACCGAGACCCGCAAGCGACGCTTGGTGGGGCGGCAGTCGACCCGGTGATACGGATTGGGCGGGTAGTGAACGAGTTCGCGGCCCTCTTCCATCCAGGTGTCGACGGCATCCCAGGGCACGTGCACGAAGCCCGGCGCCTCCGGCTCGGGTTCGGTGGGCAGGTCACCCACCTCGTCGGCCCGGAAGATATAGCTCAGCGGCTGCCCCCGCCGGTGCACCAGCAGCGCCCCTTCGGTGTCGATCACAAGCCGCCCATCCTGGATAGCTTGCACGCGGCGCGGATGAGGCTCGATGAAGACGACCTCGGCGGGCAGCGGGGGCGCAAATCGCCCGGCCGGATCACTGCTGAGCGGACCACGTCCGGCTACCAGGCTCATGGTGTGAGGCTAGACCTTTGTCCGCCGAGCCGGTTCACGTCGTGACTGGCTCAGGGTCCGCATCGAGCAGCGCCGCGTACTGGCGCTCGAGCACCTTGATGGCGCCGCTGTCCCAGCGCTCGGCCAGCGACCTTGACAGGGGATCGGGGAAGATTTCGTCATCGTCGTTCTCCACCCCGTCGAAGATGGCGTGCGCCACCGATTGCGGCGAGGCTTTCGGTATGTCGAGGCCGCGGGTCATCTCCGTGTCCACCGGCCCGGTCAGCACGGCATGCACCCGCACGCCCTGCCCGGCCAACATGGCACGAAGCGACTGTGTCATGGAGAACGCGGCAGCCTTGGAGACGGAGTAGGCCGGGATGAGTGGTAAGGGGGCCAACGCGTTCACCGACAGATTGTTGACAATCGATCCTCCGGAACGGACCAACAAGGGCAGGAAGGTCTGGATGACGGCGTAGGTGCCGAAAAGGTTGACCGCAAGATGCCGTTGAAGCGCGGAGGGGTTGCTCAAGTCATCGTAAAGAGCAATCCCGGCATTGTTGATGACGATATCGAGAGAGTCGACCTGCCCGGCCGCCGCCGCGAGATCGGCCTGGTCGGTTATGTCCAGGGTCAACGGCGTCACGCGCGAATCATCGTTGTCCGCCAGAGCCTTTCGGGTACCGACATACACCCGTCTCACGCCTCTCTTCAACGCCTCCGCGGTCAGCGCGTGGCCGATGCCGCGATTGCCGCCGGTGATCAGAATCGCTTTTCCCGAGAGTACGGTCACGACCGTCTCCTTTCTTGTTGGGTTGCCGGCAGGCCGCACATCTGGTGGGCACACCGCCGCGAGCCGTCGCACGATGCCCGCATGTATTCCGATACACCGCGGCGCGCAGAATCATCGATCGGCAGATCAGGGCTCCGCCGATAACGGGGCGCGAAATCCCGGGATGCGTGCGCTTCGGGCGGCCAACCGGTAGGAACTTAGCCATGGCGGGACCGATGGAGGGCATCAAGGTCGTCGAGCTCGGGGTCTGGGTGGCCGGACCGGCCGCCGGCGGCATCCTGGCTGACTGGGGCGCCGACGTCATCAAGATCGAACCGCCGAGCGGTGACCCCGGACGCATGTTCGGCAGGATGCTGGGCTGCGACCTGGGGGTCAACCCGCCCTTCGAGATGGACAACCGCTCCAAGCGCAGCGTCGTGTTGAACCTCGCCGAGGACGCAGACCTCGACACCGCGCTCGAATTGCTCGCCGGCGCCGACGTTTTCGTGACCAATGTCCGGCCCGGCGCGCTGCAACGCCTGGGGCTCGACTTCGAATCGGTGTCCGCCGCTACCCGAGCCTGGTGTACGGGCTGATCACCGGATACGGCGAGACCGGACCCGACGCGGACCGGGCCGCCTACGACGTGGCCGCCTTCTGGTCGCGCGCCGGAGTGGCGCATCTGCTCACCCGGCCCGGCGATACGCCACCGTTTCAGCGCGGTGGCATGGGCGATCATTCGGCCGGCATGACGCTGGCGGCGGCCATCTGCGCGGCGCTGGTTGCCCGCGCCCGCACCGGGACCGGTCAACTGGTGAGCACATCGCTGTATCGGCAGGGCGCCTACACCGTGAGCTTCGACCTCAACACCTACCTGCTCACCGGCCAGCCGATCGCAATCGGGCAACGCGAATCGATGGGCAATCCCTGCATGAACAACTACGCCACCGCCGACGGGCGGCGATTCTGGATCGTCGGACTCGAAGGCGATCGGCACTGGCCCCCGCTGTGTCGTGCCGTCGGCCACCCGGAGTGGCTGACCGATCCGCGGTTCGGCGACGCATACGCCCGCTTCGTCAACTCGGCCGAGCTGATCGGCGAGCTGGACGCCATCTTTGCCACCCGTACCCTCGACGAGTGGGCGCAGGCCTTCGCGGCCGAACCCGATTTCTTCTGGTCACCGGTGAACAGCCTCGAAGACGTCGTCGCCGACGAGCAGTTTCACGCCGCGGGCGGAATCGTCGACGTGCCCGACGGCCAATCCAGCGTTCCGATGGTGGCCACACCGGCCGATTTCCACGGCACACCCTGGGCACCGCGTTCTGCGGCACCGGAACTCGGGCAGCACACCGAGGAAGTGATCGCCGAACTGAAGGCGCGCCGCGGTTCGTGACCACCGGTCGCGCCTTTACAAATTTGCTCCGAAGTGTCACGCTGTCCGATGAGTCGCCTCAGGCGGCCCCAGCCCAGGACAAGCGTTGCGGTAAACGCCAATGCACGGATTCCGTGCGGCGGTGAGGAACGGATTGAATGGTCACGTCAACGTTCGACATCAGGGAAGGCAGCCGGGTGCACTCCGCCCGGCCGAGCCGTGCCGACCGCGAATGTCTGCGCTATCGGCTCGACGTCATTGCGGTGAGCGCCCTGGACGTCGTCGAATCGGCCGGAGGTTGGCTCTACGACCGGGCGATGGCCGGCTGGCAGGTGACGGTGCTGCTGCCGGATGATGGCGACGCCCGCCCCCTGCGGATCCTCGGCGTGCAGGCGCGGAATCTCGAAGAGTGGCTCGCCGCGATGGGCGCCGGATCGACGAGCGAGAGCCTCGCGGTGAGCGCCGAGGCGTTCACCGCGGATGCGCGCGTGCGCGACAAGGTGCTCACGTCGCTCGACGACCGGTTGACCGAAGTCACGTTGTGGGGCCAGGCGCCTTCCGGGTGGCCCCTGCGCGTGGACCGCGGGGTGACCAGGGCGCAGTACGCGCTCAGTGCGGCCGCGCGAAGGTTCAAGGGCCACGCGCTGGCGGCGGCCGGGAGTGCCTGTCCCGCGGTGTATTCCACGGAGACATTGCTCTGCGATTTGGTGACCTGTGGGCGCGGCGGCTCGGGGCTGGTCCGGCTCGACCGATGAAGAAGTACTACCGCGACACGCTGCTCTATTTGCACGAGACCATTTCGCTCGGCTCCGGGCGAAGCGACCGCTTCACCGAGGTGTTCTCCGACACCTACCGGCCGATGATGGAAGAGATCGGCGCCCGGCTGTTCGCGATCTGGGAGACCACGCCCTACAACGGGCACTGGCCGCAGGTGACGGTCATCTGGGAGATCGACGGGTTCTCCGACTATGCGCGGATCGGGGCTGCCCAGGCCCGCGGCGGCAGTCATGAGGCCGCGGCCGGAAAATGGTCCGCCTTTCTGGCCGACATCGGCGCCGCCGGGGAGGGCCGAATCATGTACCCCGGCCCCAGCAACAGGACTCTGGCCCAGCTGCGGGAAGCCAATTTCGCTGCACCGCTGGTGATACAGGAGATCATGCAAACCAAGCCGGGGCGTCAAGACGACTACATCCGCGAACTCGAGCGCCTCTACGTCCCATGGTCGGAACGCACCGGCAAGCGCTGGCTGGGCTCGTTCACCACGACCTTCCGCTACAACGAGGTCATCCACTACTGGGCGCTGGACGGCGGCTGGGAATGCTTCGCCAACCACTACCCCTCGTGGAAGGAGAGCCCACCCGCCGAGATCGTCACCTGGATGAGCGTGGCGCCCGCGCTGCGCGACGGCTGGGAGGACTCGATCCTGCAGGCCCTACCGCCCTCGCCGCTGCAGTGATGCGGCAGCGAGAGGCCGTGCACTTCGCCTACGACCCCTTCGACGCGCAGGTGATGGCGAATCCGCTGCCGTACTACCGAATCCTGCGTGACCATCATCCGCTGTACTACATGCCGCAGTGGGACACTTTCGCGCTGTCCCGCTTCGAGGACATCTGGCAGGTGCTGGAAGTCAACGACGGGACGTTCGTCGCGTCGGAAGGGACCCTGCCGGCGGCGTCGGTTCTGGCCAAGCACAACAACGGCCCGGTCGACGACCCGCCGCTGCACCCACTGCCGTTCCACGCGGTGTTCGACACGGACCTGTACGCGGAGATCCGGCGCGCGCACTCCCAGCCGCTCCGCCCCAGGGCGGTCACCGGCTGGGAGGCCAGAATCCGCGAGCTGGCAAACGAGCGCCTCGACGAGCTGTTGCCGCGCGGTTCGTTCGACCTGACCCAGGACTACGGCGGCATCGTCGTGGCATCCGTCGTATGCGAATTACTGGGCATTTCAACCGATCTCGCGTCCGAGGTGCTGGGAGCCGTCAACGCCGGCAGCCTGGCCGAGCCCGGTGTCGGGGTGGACACCGCCGAGGCGCGGCCCAACTATTTCGAGTACCTGCTGCCCGTGGTTCAACGCCGCCGAGCCGACCAGTCCGGGGGTCCGCTCGCAGTCGTCGACGGCCTGCTCGGCTATCGCCTGCCCGACGGCAGCCCGCTCGACGACGTCGAGGTCGCCACCCAAATGCTCTGCATCTTCATAGGTGGTACCGAGACGGTGCCCAAGATCGTCGCCCACGGTCTGTGGGAGCTCCTCCAGCGGCCGGACCAGCTGGCCGCGGTGCGCGCCGATCCCGAGAACAACGTGCCCGTCGCACGCGAGGAGATGATCCGGTTCTGCGCGCCGGCGCAATGGTTTGCCCGAACAGCGCGGAAGCCCTTCACCATTCACGCCGAGACCATCCGGCCCGGGCAGCGGGTCATCACCCTGCTCGCCTCGGCCAACCGCGACGAGCGGGAGTACCCCGAGCCCGACGAATTCGTCTGGGATCGGCCCATCCGCCGGTCGCTCGCCTTCGGCCGCGGCCAACACTTCTGCATCGGCTACCACCTCGCCCGGCTGGAAGTCGCTGTGCTGCTGCAGGAATGGCTGCGCCGGGTGCCCGACTACGCGATCCAAGCCGAGGCCGCCAGGCGGCTGCCCTCCAGCTTCCAGTGGGGTTGGAACAACATCCCGGTGGAGGTCTGACGTGTGGTCCTACCGGATCGTCGCCCCCTACCAGTTCGAGCGGACGACGATCGCAGAGAAGACACCCGAATGCCTCGCCGAGGGTCAGGTGTTGTTGCGGTTCCTGGCCGCCGGTGTCTGCGGCAGCGATCTGCCGGCTTTTCGCGGTGCCCGCGGCCGCCTTCCGGGTGACGACGGTGCCAGTGCGGCCGAGAAGGACGGCTTCCCCATTCACGAAGTCGCCGGCGAGGTGATCGCCAGCCGGCACCCCGCTCATTGCCCCGGCGACCGGGTCGTCGGCTGGGCCTCCGGCTTCGACGGAATGATGGAGCGCGTGGTCAGCAACGGCGAGGGCCTGGCGCCATACGACCCGGCGCTGACCCCGGCGCAGGCCCTCGGCCTGCAACCGCTGGCGTGCGTTCTCTATGCCTGCGAGCAGCTCCCGGATCTCGCAGGCAGGCATGTGGCGATCATCGGGCAGGGGTCGATCGGCCTGCTGTTCTCCTACGTCGCCAAGGCGGCCGGTGCCCGGCGCGTCACCGGAGTCGACCCCGTCGACCGGTCAAGCGTGGCAACCGCATTCGGCGTCGACGACCCGGTGCGCGCCACCAGCGATCGGTGGGTGAGCCAACTCGCCGCCGGCGACCGGGCCGACGTCGTCATCGAGGCCGTCGGTCACCAGGTCGCGACGCTCGGCCACGCCATCGACGCCACCGCGCCAGGCGGCACGGTGTTCTACTTCGGCGTCGCCGACGACGACGCCTACCCCATCAACATGCGCGCCATGCTGCGCAAAAACCTGACGTTGAAATCCGGTGTGACACTGGACCGGCGGCGAGTGCTGGAGCTCGCCGGCAAGTTCGCCGCCGAACACCCCGAACTGCTCGGAACCTACCTGACTCACACGTTCGGCATCGACGACGTGCAGAGCGCCTTCGAGTTGGCCTGCCGCCCCGTCCCCGAGCGCGTGAAGATCGCGATCGGACAGTGCGCGTGACCGACAATTCGCAGAGCGCCTTGCAGCGGGCGCTGAACCGGGGCGGTCCGATATGGGGTGGCTGGATCACCGGCCCCACAATGATCGGGCCGGAGGAATTCGCCGGGGCCGGTTACGACTACGTGGGTTTCGACGCACAGCACGGCTACCTCGACGACGCCGACATCGCCGGCATGCTGCGCCGGATCGAACATCTGCCTATCGGCACCGTGGTGCGGCTGCCCAACCCCGACGCCGCACCGATCGGACGTGTGCTGGACGCCGGCGCGGACGCCGTCGTCATTGCGATGGTCGAGTCGGCAGACCAGGCCGCCGCGGCCGTGGCGGCCACCCGCTACCAGCCCGCGGGCGTCCGCAGCTTCGGTCCGCTGCGCGCCAGCCTGGGTCGCGACACCGCGGCGCTGGAATCCCGGGTCAGCGTCTTCGCGATGATCGAAACCGCCGCGGCGCTGTCCGGCCTCGAGCAGATCTGCGCCGTCGACGGGCTCGCCGGGCTCTATGTCGGGCCCGCCGATCTGGCGCTCTCGCTGGGCGCGGATGTGGCTGGCGCGACCAGGCATCCGGCCGTCCTGGACGCCATCGTGAAAACCCACCGTGCGGCCACGGCGGCCGGGCTGGTGACCGGCATTCACGCCGGGGACGGCACGACGGGCCGCGCTATGGCGAAGCTGGGGCCTTCGATGATCACCCTGACGGCCGAATCGCACGCGCTGCGCCGGGGCGCCGCCGAGCACCTGCGGGAGGCGACGCATGACGGATGACCTCGCCGCGATCCGCGAGCTGCTCGCCGGCTACGCCCTGTCGCTCGACGCGGGTGAGCTCGACGAGTGCCTGGGCCTGTTCGCCCCCGACGCTGAATTCCTGGTCTACGGAAGGGTCTTCGCCGGACACGACGGCATCGGACGGATGTTCCGGGATGCCCCGCGGGGGCTGCACCTGACCGGGGTCTCCCGGATCCACATCGACGCCGACACCGCGACCGCCCGGTCGCAGGTCTTGTTCGTGCGGGCGGGCGACCTGCACCTGCGCCCCGCCCTCTACGACGACGATCTGATCCGCAGCGACGGGCGGTGGCGTTTCCGGCGACGGAGGTGCCAGTTCGTCACCAGCCGCGGCCTGTCCGACACCCCCGAGGTCACGTCATCATGAATGAACGCGTCGCACTGGTGACCGGCGCCGCCGGCGGTCAGGGCTGGGCCATCGCCAAACGGCTGCGCGCGGAGGGCTATTCGGTGGCCGCCTGTGATCGGCGTGCGCACGAGCTGACCGCCTTGGTCGACGGATTGGGCGACGACGGGGTGATCGCGATCGAGCTCGACGTCACCTCCGAATCGCTGTGGGAGTCGGCCGTGCACACCGTGATCGCGCGGTTCGGGGCGCTGACCACGCTGGTCAACAACGCCGGCATGCTGCACCGGGCGTCGTTGGCCGACGAGAGCGCCGGTGGGTTCGAGAATTCCTGGCGGGTCAATTGTTTCGGCGCTTTCCTGGGCATCCATGCGACGCTGGAGCACCTGCGCGCCGCGCAGCACGCCGCCGTCGTCAACATCTGCAGCACCGGCGCGATCCGCCCCTTTCCACACCACGCGGCCTACGGCTCGGCGAAGTGGGCGCTGCGCGGCCTGACGCAGAACGCCGCCGCCGAACTGGCCCCGCTGGGGATCCGGGTCAACGCCGTGTTCCCCGGACCGATCGCGACCCCGATGCTCGATGACGCCACCCAACTGCGGCTGGCCGCGTCATCGGCCTTCGGTCGGATCGGCCAACCGCGCGAGGTTGCCGACGCGGTAGCGTTTTTGGTCTCCGAGGGGGCGTCGTTCATCACCGGCGCTGAACTGGTCGTCGACGGCGGCCAGTGCGTGCAGATCCGATGACCGGGCCCACGATCGGCATCATCGGCGCCGGGCCAGGCGGATTGGCGCTCGGAATCTTGCTCTCGCGGGCGGGCTTTCGGGATTTCACCATCTTCGACCGGGAAGACGGCGTCGGCGGCACCTGGCGGATCAACACGTATCCAGGTCTGGCGTGTGACGTCAAATCGCACCTGTACTCCTACTCGTTCGACCTGAACCCGGACTGGTCACGGCTGTGGTCGGCGCAGCCCGAGATACTGGCGTACTTCCAGCGATGCGCCGACAAGTACGGCCTGGGCCCACACCTGAAGCTGCGCACGGATATCCGGTCCGCGCGGTGGGAGGGCGACACCCGGCGGTGGTGCCTGACCACGGCCGAAGGTCAACTACACCACTTCGACATCGTGGTTTCCGCCGTCGGCCTGTTCACCCGTCCGCTCCTGCCGGATCTCGTGGAGCAGGAACCTTTCACCGGAACGGTGCTGCACTCGGCGCGCTGGGACCACTCCATCCCGCTGGCGGGCAAGCGGATCGCCGTGCTCGGCACCGGGTCCACGGCGTCGCAACTGTTGCCCGAACTGGCCAAGGTGGCCGGCCAGGTCTATTCGGTGCAACGATCGCCGACCTGGATCCTGCCCAAGCCCGATCGGCACTACACGCGGCGCGAGCGCTGGGCGTTCGCCCACGTGCCGGGCGTCAAGAAGCTGTACCGCACCCGGCTGTGGCTACGCAGCGAAGCGAACATATCGGTGATCGAGAATGGCAGCGCCAAGACCCGGGAGTTCAGGGCGCTCGCGCTCAGTCTGCTCGAAAAGGCCGTCGCCGATGAGGAATTGCGCCGCAAGCTCACCCCGACCCACCCCCTGGGCTGCAAGAGGTTGGTGTTCTCTTCCGACTACCTGACCGCGCTGAGCCGGCCCAATGTCGAGGTGTTGACCAGCCCGGCGCGGTACCTGCGCGCTCGGTCCCTGGTCACCGAGGACGGCACCGAGCGCGAGGTCGACGTGGTCGTGTGCGCCACCGGCTACGCCGCCGCCGACTATCTGGGCGAGCTGGACGTGTCCGGGGAGGGCGGCACCACCCTGCGCGAGGCGTGGCGCGACGGGGCGCACGCCTACCTGGGGATGGCCGTGCCGGGTTTTCCCAACTTCTTCATGCTGTACGGCCCGAACACCAACGTCGGCTCTAACAGCGTGATCTTTATGCTCGAGGCGCAGGCACGCTACATCGTGCGGGCGCTGAAACACCTGCGGCGCAGGGGCAAGACCTACATCGCGGTGCGGCCCGCCGCCCTTGCCGACTTCCTCGCCAAGATCGACCGCTGGATGGTGGGCACCGTGTGGACCACTCAGTGCAGCAACTACTTCCGCGCTCCGAATGGCCGCGTGGTGACGCAGTGGCCCCGAAGCGCGCGAAGCTTCTGGGGCATGACGAGGAGGTTCAGGCCGGGCGACTTTCAATTCGAGCCAGCCACGGATTCCTTCTCCGGCGCATTGACGGCGGCGGAGAACGGATCGCGATGACCGAGCTGGACGGCGCCGAGCGGCTCGACCCCGCACTGCGGGCGATCGCGACCACCCGCACCGACTTTTCTTTCAGTTCAATCGAACTCACCCGCGATCCGTTCAACGAGCGTCGCCGGGCAGCCGCCGAACAGACCGGCGCGCGCGGTGTCCAGATCGGCGACGAGACGGTGCCGGCCGAGTCACCGGTGCCGGTGCGGATCTATCGCTGCGGGTCCACCCCGGCGCCCGTGGTGGTTTACTGCCATGCCGGCGGGTTCGCGCTGGGAAACCTGGACACCGACCATCGCCAGTGCGTCGAACTGGCCCGTCGCGGCCGCTGCACGGTGGTGTCGGTGGACTACCGGCTGGCGCCGGAGCACCCCTATCCGGCCGCGTTCGCCGACGCGAGCGCCGTGCTGAGGTGGGTGGTGGCCAATGCCGGCCGGCTCGGCGTCGATCCGGCCCGGCTCGCGGTGGCCGGCAGCAGCGCCGGCGCCACCCTGGCCGCGTGCCTGGCGCAGGCGGCGGCCGACGGGGCAGTGCCGCCGGTCGTCTTCCAGTTGCTGCACCAGCCCGTGCTTGACGATCGAAATACGCCGTCCAAGCAGGAGTTCCGTACCAGCCCGGCGTTCGACGGTGAGGCCGCCGACTTGATGTGGGGCCACTACCTGGGCGCGACGACCGCGCCGGAATCGGCCGTACCCGCGCGGCGGCCCCGGCTCGATGATCTGCCCCCGGCGCTGATCACATGCGCGGAGATCGATCCCTTCCGGGACGAGGCGGTCGACTATGCGCTGCGCCTGCTGCGCGCCGGAGTGTCGGCCGAACTGCACGTGTTCGCCCGCACCTGCCACGGATTCGACTCGCTGTTGCCAGATTGGTCGACGTCCGAGCGGCTGTTCGCGTTGCAGGCGCACGCCCTTGGTAGCGCCCTGTGCGAGACCGGCGCGGGACCTTCGGCTCTACTCTGAGCGCCCGGGCCGTCGGCAGAATGTGTTGCCATGAAGATCACGGGCCTCGAGGTGGTGCCGTTCGAGACGTTCGTCGACCGAATCTCGTTCGGCCAGCTGATGACCGACTATCGCGTGGTGCAGACCGTGACCAAGGTGGTCACCGACGAGGGGATCGAGGGCTACTACTTCGGCGGCCACTTCCACGGCGACCAGGACGGCCTGCTCCCCGGGGATCAGGCGCTGATCACCCAATTCCTGAGCCCGCTGCTGGTCGGCCAGGACCCGTTTGACAGGGCGGAGATCTGGCGGCAACTGTGGGCGGCGAAGCTCCCCGAAAACGTCTGCAGCGTAATCGATCTGGTCCTGTGGGATCTGGCCGGACGGGTTACCGGGTTGCCGGCGCACAAACTGCTCGGCGGGGCGCGCGACCGGGTGAAGGCTTATGCCAGCAGTTTCAACAACCTCGGATCGCCCGACGACTACGCCGCCCACGCCGTCGAATGCAAGCGTCAGGGCTACCGCGCCTACAAGATTCACCCCTACCACTACTGGAATCCCGCGACAGGCCAGTTCGCCCTGCCGCGGCCGTCCTACGTGGACTGGGACATCCGGGTGTGCCGCGAGGTTCGGGCGGCGGTGGGCGACGAGATGGTGCTGATGTTCGACCCCTGGGGCACCTACCACACCCACGAGGACGCGCTGCGGGTCGGCCGCGAGCTTCAGCGGCTGGGTTTCTACTGGTACGAGCACCCGATGCCGGAGTACCGGGTTGAGGCCTACCGGCGGCTCGGCGACGAACTCGACATCCCGATCTGCTCTCCCGAGATCGCCGAGGGCGGGATCTACACCCGGGCGGATTGGATACTGCGCCATGCCTCCGACATCAGCCGCATCGACGCGCTGCGCGGAGGCATTACCGGCGTGATGAAGCTGGCGGGGATGTGCGAGGCGGTCGGCATGCGGTGCGAGCTGCACATGAGCGGCTTCGGCAACCTGCAGGTGCTCGGCGCCACCAGCGAAGACGTCTGCGAGTACTACGAGCGCGGCCTGCTGGGGCCCGGGGCTAGATACGACGCCGCGCCGCCGTATCTGAACTCACCCTGCGATCCGCTCACCCCGGACGGGTTCGTCGAGATACCGTCGGCCCCCGGGCTGGGCTACGAAATCCGTTGGGAATACATCGAAGAACACCGCATGCCGGACTCGGCGGTGGAACCCGTCGCGCCCCTGCACCCGAGATAGCGGCTAGTCGAACCTGATGAGCTGCCGCACGGCGGTACCGTCGGCCAGCTTGTCCATCGCCTCGTTGATCTCATCCAACCGGATCGACGACGACACCAGCGATTCCACCGGCAGCCGGCCCGCTTGCCAGAGAGCGACGAACCGCGGGATGTCGCGGCCGGGCACCGCCGAACCCAGGTAACTGCCGATCAGCGAGCGCCCCTCGGCCACAAAACCCAACGGCGACACGGTGATTCGCGCATCCGGCGGTGGCAGGCCGACGGTGATGGTGCGGCCGCCCGGCGCGGTAAGCGCGATGGCCGTCTCGAGTGCGGCGGGATGGCCGACGGCTTCGACGACCACGGCGGCCTTCACCCGGGCGTCGGCGGCCTGCTGCGGCGTGTACGCCTCGTGCGCGCCCAGGGCGCGGGCGGCGGTCAGCTTGTCCGGCAATTGGTCGACGGCGACCACGCGCACGCCGTCATAGGTGAGGGCGGTGAGCACCGCCGCCATGCCGACACCGCCCAGGCCGACAACGGCGACTGTCTGCGCCGGCTGCGGATTGCCGACGTTGAGCACGGCGCCCCCACCCGTCAGCACGGCGCACCCCAGCAGCGCGGCGACGTCGGGCGGCACGTCCGGCGGCACCGGAACCGCACTTGCCCGGTTGACCACCGCGTGCGTCGCGAATCCCGACACCCCGAGGTGGTGATACACCCGGTGGCCGGCGTGGTGGAGTCGGATGTCGCCGCCCAGCAGGGTCCCCGCGGCGTTGGCCGCGCTGCCCGGCTCGCACGGGGTCAGGCCCTGGGTCGCGCAGGCCGCGCAGTGACCGCACCGCGGCAGGAACACCAGCACCACCCGCTGACCCACGGCGAGGTCGGACACGCCGTCACCAACCTGCTCGACGATTCCGGCCGCCTCGTGACCGAGCAGCATCGGCACCGGCCGCACCCGGTTGCCGTCCACCACCGACAGATCGGAGTGGCACACCCCGGCCGCCTCGATGCGGATCATCACCTCGTCGCTGCCCGGCGGGTCCAGGTCGAGATCGACAACTCGGATCGGCCGGGAATCGGCGTACGGCCGAGCGAGACCGACCCGGTCCAGCACGGCCCCCCGAATCTGAACCATGTTGGAATACAACCATGGCTTCGGAACCCCCGGCCTCGCCGGCTCCGGTGGTACCGCCGGCGCCGGACGGGCTCACCAGTGACGACTTCCCCGTGCTGTGGCCGGTCGGAACCCGGTGGGCCGACAACGACATGTTCGGCCACCTCAACAACGCGGTGTACTACCAGTTGTTCGACACCGCCATCAACGCCTGGATCAACACCAGCACCGGGCTCGACCCGCTCACCACCCCCACGCTGGGCATCGTCGCCGAGTCGGGCTGCCGGTACTACTCGGAACTGCACTTCCCCGAAGACCTCGCGGTGGGCCTGGCGGTGACCCGGCTGGGCCGCAGCAGCGTCACGTACCGGCTCGGCGTGTTCCGGGCGGCGCATGCAGAGCAGGCGCAGCCCACCACCGCGCTGGGCCATTGGGTGCACGTCTACGTCGACCGGTCCAGTCGCAAGCCGGTCGAGATCCCCGACCCCGTCCGCTCGTTGCTGTCGTCGGCACGCGTGGACCGATAAGCCTGAGATCGCCCGCGGGACCGGGGCTTTCGTGCGAAACCGCGGGCCCGGCCGCACTGCGGGAGTGCGTCGCCCACCCGGCTATGCTTCGCCAATGCCCGTTATGAGCAAGACCGTCGAGGTCAGCGCCGACGCGGCCTTGATCATGGCGATCGTCGCGGACTTCGAGGCCTACCCGCAGTGGAACGAGGAGATCAAGGGCCTCTGGGTGCTCGCCAGATACGACGACGGGCGCCCCAGCCAGCTGCGGCTCGACACCGACTACCAGGGCATGCAGAGCATGTTCATCCAGGCCGTGTACTACCCCGGGGAAAACCAGATCCAGACCGTGCTGCAGCAGGGCGATCTCTTCACCAAGCAGGAGCAGCTGTTCAGCGTCGTGGCGATGGGAGCGTCGAGCTTGTTGACCGTGGACCTCGACGTCGAAACCTCGATGCCGGTTCCGGCGCCGATGGTGAAGCAGCTCCTCAACAACGTGCTGGACCACCTGGCCGAAAGCCTCAAGCGGCGCGCCGAGGAGCTGGCCGCGGGCTAGACGCTCGCGATCGCCGCTAGTCGAAGATGGCGGCGACCCACTTCGCCCGGCCTTGCGGCCGCGCTCGTGATCGCCGCTAGTCGAAGATGCCGGTGCGGTCCCGCATTTCCGTCAGCCTCGCCGCCGCGTCGGTGAACTGCCACACGGTGTGCTCGATCACGGCGGCGGCGTCGCGCCGGCGCAACGCCGCGATCAGCTGCCGGTGGTTGTCGACGGCGGCGGTGCCCCATTGCTGATCGGCCGCGTACACCAGCACCGGCATGTAGCGCGCGGCGTTGAGCAGGAACCAGGCCAGCTTGATCCGCCCGCTCGCCTGGTTGAAGACCCGATGGAACGCGAACTCGATGCCTGCGATCGTCTCGGCGTCGCCGGACCCAACCGCCGCGGCGAGCGCCTCGTTGATGCGCTCGAGCTCGGCGATCTCGGCGTCGGTGATGTGATCGGTGGCCGCGGCCGCCAGCTCCTTGGCGATGGTGGCCTGCAGCCAGAAGATGTCCTCGATGTCCTGGCGCGTCAGTGGCAGCACCACGTGACCCCGGTGCGGTTCGAGTTGCACCATCCCCTCGCCGCGCAGCTTCAGCAGCGCTTCGCGCACCGGCGTGACGCTCACGCCGAGCTCGGCCGCGGTCTCGTCGAGGCGGATGAACCTTCCCGGCCGCAACGCCCCGGACATGATCGCCGCCCGAAGGTGGCCCGCGACCTCATCGGACAGCTGCGCCCGGCGCAGTGGCCGTCGGCTCCTCGGTCGCGTGGATATCGGTGCGTTCACGGGGGCTGCCAGGGCTTTCGGGGCGTCGCGGAGGTTGGTTTGAAACTTCGGTCGGGGCTTGTCAGCTGGGCGTTAAGGCCATAATGTGACCCAGACAACACCATGTTTTATCAAATATCAACCTGGCGCAAGCGGTGCGCGAGTGAAGGGAAAGGCTTGAGTTGACCGCGCAATTAGCGAGCCATCTGGCGCAGGCGACCGAGCAGCCGTATCTGGCCCGGCGCCAGAACTGGGTGAACCAGCTCGAACGGCATGCCCTCATGCAGCCGGGCGCGGCAGCACTGCGTTTCCTGGGGAAAACCACGACGTGGGGTGAATTGCAGGGCCGGGTTTCGGCGCTGGCCGATGCGTTGAGTCGTCGGGGAGTCGGCTTCGGCGATCGGGTCATGGTGCTGATGCTCAACCGCCCCGAATTCGTCGAGTCGGTGCTGGCAATCAACATGCTCGGCGGCATCGCGGTCCCGCTGAACTTCCGGCTCACCGCCGCCGAGATCGGCTTCCTCGTTCAGGATTGCGCGGCCCGCGTGCTGATCACCGAATCGGTGCTCGCCCCGGTGGCCACCGGTGTTCGTGACGTCGAGCCATTACTGGAGACGATTATCGTCGCCGGCGGGGCGGGCGACGACAGCGTGCTCGGTTACGAGGACCTGATCAACGAGAGCGGGCCGTCGCACGAGCCCGTCGACATCCCCAACGATTCGCCGGCGTTGATCATGTACACCTCCGGCACCACCGGCCGCCCGAAGGGCGCCGTACTGACCCACACCAACCTGACCGGACAGACCATGACGGGCCTGTACACCAACGGCGCCGACATCAACACCGACGTCGGTTTCGTCGGGGTCCCGTTCTTTCACATCGCCGGCATCGGCAACATGCTGGTCGGGATGCTGCTCGGCATCCCCACGGTGATCTACCCGCTGGGCGCGTTCGAGCCGGGGCAGTTGCTCGACGTGCTGGCCGAAGAGAAGGTCACCGGCATCTTCCTGGTCCCCGCGCAGTGGCAGGCGGTGTGCGCCGAACAACGAGCCCGCCCCCGCGACCTGAGGCTGCGGGTGATGTCGTGGGGAGCCGCGCCGGCGCCCGATTCGCTGCTGCGCGAGATGTCGGCGATCTTCCCGGGCACGCAGATCCTCGCGGCCTTCGGCCAGACCGAGATGTCGCCGGTCACCTGCATGCTGCTGGGCGAAGACGCGATTCGCAAACGTGGCTCGGTCGGCAAGGTGATCCCAACCGTTGCCGCGCGCGTGGTCGACGAGAACATGAACGACGTGCCGATCGGTGAGGTGGGCGAGATCGTCTACCGCGCACCGACTTTGATGAGTGGCTACTGGGACAATCCGGAAGCCACGGCGGAGGCGTTCGCGGGTGGTTGGTTTCACTCCGGGGACCTCGTCCGGATGGACGAGGAGGGCTACGTCTGGGTGGTGGATCGCAAGAAGGACATGATCATCTCGGGCGGCGAGAACATTTATTGCGCAGAGGTGGAAAACGTTCTGGCCAGTCATCCCAAGATCGTCGAAGTCGCGGTCATCGGACGCGCCCACGAGAAGTGGGGCGAGGTGCCGGTCGCGGTCGCGGCCATCGCCGGCGACCAGCTGCTGCTCGACGAACTCGGCGAATTCCTCACCGAGCGGCTGGCCCGCTACAAGCATCCGAAAGCGCTCGAAATCGTCGACGCCCTGCCGCGTAACCCGGCCGGCAAGGTGCTCAAGACGGAGCTACGAATCCGTTACGGAAGCGCAAATATCGACGAAAACCGCCCCACTGCAAGAGAATTTACAGCCAGAGAGGAAAGCTGACGGAACCTGTAACGTTCGCCCGCTGTTGACGAAGGGTTAATTGTGCGGATGCAGTTCACACGTGCATGGCCATCGGGTACATTCCTGTGGTCTCCGTTACTACTTGTCAGTAGGGAGCCGATGGTCACACACGTTGGGTTGGCGCGGAGCAGGGGCATCCCCGGCCGCGTCGGGGGAACCGCCCTCTTGCAGGGGACGGCAAGGGGGCGAGGCGTGCGACACGATCCGCGTCCGCGCCGAGAGGCGCGCGGTATCTGCTGGAGGGGGGACCGGTGACTTCGACGTCGGCGAGTCGACGCGGCCCCTACTTGGTCGGTTACGTACGCGACCAACTGCAGACCCCGCTGACTCTCATTGGGGGATTTTTCCGGATGTGCGTCCTCACCGGCAGGGCCCTGTTCCGCTGGCCATTCCAATGGCGCGAATTCGTGTTGCAGTGCTGGTTCATCATGCGGGTGGCGTTCCTGCCGACCATCATGGTGTCGATCCCGCTGACCGTCCTGCTGATCTTTACGCTCAACGTGCTACTGGCCCAGTTCGGCGCCGCCGACTTGTCCGGCGCGGGCGCGGCGATCGGCGCCGTCACCCAGCTCGGCCCGCTGACCACGGTGCTGGTGGTGGCCGGCGCCGGTTCGACGGCGATCTGTGCTGACCTTGGTGCGCGCACCATCCGCGAGGAAATCGACGCCATGGAGGTCCTCGGCATCGATCCGATCCACCGGCTGGTGGTTCCCCGGGTGATCGCCGCGACCCTGGTGGCCACGCTGCTCAACGGCCTGGTGATAACCGTCGGCCTGGTCGGCGGCTACCTGTTCGGCGTCTACCTGCAAAACGTCTCGGGCGGCGCCTACCTGGCGACCCTAACGACGATCACGGGTTTGCCCGAGGTGGTCATTGCGACCGTCAAGGCCGCGACCTTCGGCCTGATCGCCGGGCTGGTGGGCTGCTACCGCGGGCTTACCGTGCGCGGCGGGTCGAAGGGGCTCGGCACCGCGGTCAACGAGACCGTCGTGCTCTGCGTCGTCGCGTTGTACGCCGTCAACGTCGTGCTGACCACCATCGGCGTTCGATTCGGAACGGGCCACTGACATGTCCAGCACTGCCGTGTTGCGCGCCCGCTTCCCGCGGGCGGCAGAAAACCTCAACCGCTACGGCGGTGCCGCCGCCCGCGGCCTTGACGACGTCGGCCAAATGGCCTGGTTCGGGGTGGTGGCCCTCGGTCACGTCCCGCACGCGCTGCGCAACTACCGCAAGGAGACCCTGCGCTTGATCGCCCAGATCGGCATGGGCACCGGTGCCATGGCCGTCATCGGCGGCACCGTCGCGATCGTCGGCTTCGTGACCCTGTCGGGTAGCTCCCTGGTCGCAATCCAGGGCTTTGCCTCGCTGGGCAATATCGGCGTCGAGGCGTTCACCGGCTTCTTCGCCGCCCTGATCAACGTGCGCATCGCCGCCCCCGTCGTCACGGGCATCGCGATGGCCGCCACTGTCGGCGCCGGCGCCACCGCCGAGCTGGGCGCCATGCGGATCAGCGAAGAGATCGACGCCTTGGAAGTCATGGGCATCAAGTCGATCTCCTTCCTGGCGACCACCCGGATCATGGCCGGCCTGGTCGTCATCATTCCGCTCTACTCGCTGGCGATGATCATGTCGTTCCTCTCGCCGCAGATCACCACCACGGTGCTCTACGGCCAATCGAACGGAACCTACGAGCACTATTTCCGGACGTTCCTGCGTCCCGACGACGTGTTCTGGTCGTTCCTCGAGGCGATCATCATCACGGCGGTCGTGATGATCACCCATTGCTTCTACGGATACAACGCCGGCGGGGGGCCCGTCGGCGTCGGAGAGGCTGTCGGCCGATCGATGCGTTTCTCGCTCGTGTCGGTGCAGGTCGTCGTCCTGGCAGCCGCGTTGGCGCTCTACGGCGTCAACCCCAACTTCGCCCTCACGGTGTAGCCCCATGACATCCCCAGTTAAGGTCAACAAGCCCCGCAACCCGCCGTACAAGCTGGCCGGCGCCGCCGCTTTGATCATCGCCCTGGTGGCGTTGGTCCTGGTCTACGGGCAGTTCCGCGGCAACTTCACTCCCAAGACCAAGCTGACGATGCTGGCGTCGCGGGCGGGCCTGGTGATGGACCCGGGCTCGAAGGTCACCTACAACGGCGTGGAGATCGGCCGGGTGGCCGACATCTCCGAGACGGTGCGCGACGGCAAGCCCGCCGCCAAGTTCACCCTGGACGTGTATCCGCGGTATCTGTCGCTGATCCCGTCCAACGTCAACGCCGACATCAAGGCGACCACGGTGTTCGGCGGCAAGTACGTGTCGCTGACGACGCCGAAGAACCCGTCGCCGCAAAAGCTCAACCCGCACACCGTGATCGACGCGCGGTCGGTGACCACCGAGATCAACACCCTGTTCCAGACCGTTACCTCGATCGCGGAGAAGGTCGACCCGGTCAAGCTGAACCTGACGCTGAGCGCGGCGGCCCAGGCGCTGACCGGGCTGGGCGATCGGTTCGGACAGTCGGTGGTCAACGCCAACGCGATCCTCGACGACGTCAACCCGCAGATGCCGCAGGTCCGCCACGACATTCAGCAGCTGGCCGGACTCGGCGACACCTATGCGGACGCCGCGCCGGACCTGATCGATTTCCTCAACAACGCGGTGATCACCTCGCGCACCATCAACGCCCAGCAGAAGGATTTGGACCAGGCCCTGCTATCGGCGGCCGGGTTCGGTAATACCGGCGCCGACATCTTCAACCGGGGCGGCCCATACCTGGCGCGCGGGGCGGCGGATTTGGTGCCCTCCGCCCAGCTGCTGGACACCTACAGCCCTGAAATCTTTTGCACCCTGCGTAATTACCACGATGTTGAGCCCAAGGCAGCCGCATTCCTCGGCGGCAACGGATATTCGCAAAACAGCCACACGCAGTTGCTGTCCGGGCTCGGGCTACTGGCCAACCCCGTGTCGGCGGTCGCCACCCTCGCCACCCTCGTCGGTGGTCTAGCAGGAGTGGTGGCCGGCGGTCCGAACCCTTATATCTACCCGGAAAACTTGCCGCGCGTGAACTCCCGCGGCGGGCCGGGTGGCGCGCCAGGCTGCTGGCAGCAAATCACCCACAGTCTTTGGCCCACGCCCGAATTAATTATGGACACCGGTAACAGCATCGCGCCGTACAACCACCTCGAAACCGGTTCCCCATACGCCATCGAGTACGTCTGGGGCCGCCAAGTAGGGGATAACACGATCAACCCATGAAAATCACCGGAACCATCGTCAGGCTCAGCATCTTCTCCTTGGTGCTGCTGGTCTTCACTGTGATGATCATCGTCGTCTTCGGGCAGATGCGATTCGACAGCACGAACTCCTACGCGGCCGAATTCACCAACGTCAGCGGGCTGCGGGCGGGCCAGTTCGTCCGCGCCTCGGGCGTGGAGATCGGTAAGGTCGACACGGTCGAGCTGGCCGACGGCGGCAAGCGGGCGCGGGTGAAGTTCAACGTCGACCGCTCGGTGCCGCTGTACCAGTCGACGACGGCGCAGATTCGCTACCTCGACCTGATCGGCAACCGCTACCTGGAGCTCAAACGCGGCGATGGCGAGGGGGCCCAGAAGGTATTGCCCCCGGGCGGCTTCATTCCGATGTCGCGGACATCGCCGGCGTTGGACCTCGACGCCCTGATCGGCGGTTTCAAGCCGCTGTTCCGGGCGCTGGACCCGCAGAAGGTGAACACCATCGCAACCGCGTTGATCACGGTATTCCAGGGCCAGGGCGGCACCATCAACGACATCCTCGACCAGACCGCGCAGCTAACCAACCAACTCGGTGAGCGCGACCAGGCGATCGGCGAGGTCATCAAGAACCTGAACATCGTCCTGGACACCACCGTCCGGCACCGGCAGCAATTCGACCAGACGGTCAACAACCTCGAGGTCCTGATAACCGGGCTGAAGGATCACGGTGACCAGCTGGCGGGCGGGACCGCGCACTTCAGCAACGCGGCCGGGACGGTCGCCGATCTGCTCGCCGAGGACCGCGGGCTGCTGCACAAAACCCTCAACTACTTGGACGCTATCCAGCAGCCGCTCATCGACCAGCGCGAAGGGCTCAACGATTATTTCAAGAAGGTGCCAACCGCGTTGAACATGATCGGACGCGCCATCGGTTCCTACGGGGACTTTGTCAACTACTACGCCTGCGACATCAGCATCAAGATCAACGGGCTGCAGCCCGGCGGCCCGGTCCGCACGGTCCGGCTCTTCCAGCAGCCGACGGGTAGGTGCACCCCGCAATGAGGACGCTGGAACCACCCAACCGGGTTCGCATCGGCCTGATGGGCATCATCGTGACGCTGCTCGTCATCGGCGTCGGCCAAAGCTTCACGAGCGTCCCGATGCTGATGGCCAAACCGCACTACTACGGCCAGTTCACTGACACCGGCGGTATCGGCGTCGGCGACAAGGTGCGCATCGCCGGTGTGGACGTTGGAAAGGTCGAGGCCCTCAACATCGAAGGCGATCACATCCTGGTCAAATTCAACCTCGGCACCGCGACCATCGGCACCGAGAGCCGGCTCGCCATCAAGACCGACACCATCCTCGGCAAGAAGATCGTCGACGTCGAGGCGCGGGGCAACCAGAAACTGAGGCCCGGAGACTCGTTGCCGATCGGTCAGAGCACCACGCCCTACCAGATCTACGACGCGTTCTTCGACGTCACCAAGGCCGCCCAGGGCTGGAATATCGACACGGTCAAGGAATCGCTGCACGTGCTGTCGCAGACCATCGACCAGACCTACCCGCACCTGAGCGCGGCCCTGGACGGCGTCGCCAAGTTCTCCGACACCATCGGCAAGCGCGACGAGCAGGTGAAACATCTGCTGGCCCAGGCCAACCAGGTGGCGAGCGTCCTCGGCGACCGCAGCGACCAGGTGGACCGCCTGCTGGTCAACGCGAAGAACCTGCTGGTTGCCTTCAACGAGCGCGGCCAGGCCATCAACGCGCTGCTGTCCAATGTCGCCGCCTTCTCCGAACAGGTCAAGGGTTTGATCAACGACAACCCCAACCTCAACCATGTGCTTGAACAGCTGCGCACCGTCAGCGACATCTTGAAGGAGCGCAAAGACGACGTCGCAGTGGGGCTGACCGAGGTGGGCAAATTTTTGCCGTCGTTGAACGAGGCGATCTCGTCGGGACCGTTTTTCAAGGTGGTCCTGCACAATCTTGCCCCTTATCAGATTCTGCAGCCCTGGGTCGACGCAGCATTTAAGAAGCGCGGCATCGACCCGGAGAACTTCTGGCGCAGCGCCGGGCTGCCCGAATTCCGGTGGCCCGACCCGAACGGCACCCGGCTCCCGAACGGCGCGCCGCCGCCGGCGCCCCCGGTGCTGGAGGGCACGCCGGAGCACCCGGGGCCGGCCGTTCCTCCCGGGTCGCCCTGCTCCTATACCCCGGCTAACCCGGGCGGCAACGTGACCGTCGGCGACGAGGGTCTGCCGCGGCCATGGAACCCGCTGCCCTGCGCCGGTGGTGGCATCGGACCGTTCGGCGGCCCGGGCTTCCCGGCACCGGTCGATGTGCTGACCTCGCCGGCGAACCCGGGCGGTCTGCCACCCACACCGGGCATCCCGATCGCCGGACGGCCGGGCGACCCGCCACCGGACGTCCCGGGCACGCCCGTGCCGCTGCCTGCGCAGGCGCCGCCGGGGGCGCGCACCGAGAACCTGGCGCCGGCGGGGCCGACGCCGCCTCCGTCGACGTTCGCACCGGGCTTCCCGCCGGGACCGGCGGCCCCACCCGGGCCGGGGAACCAGCTACCGGCGCCGTTCATCAATCCGGGCGGAACCGGCGGCAGCGGCGCTGCGGGGGGAGGTAGCCAGAATTGAGCACCGCCTTTGACATCCGCAACATCCGCCTACCGAAGCTGACCCGGGCGACCGTGATCATCGGATCGCTGGTGATCGTGCTGGCCCTGGTCGCCGGGTTCGTCGGCTGGAAGCTGTACCAGAAGCTGACCAACAACACCGTGGTGGCCTACTTCCCGGCGGCCAACGCCCTCTACCCGGGCGACAAGGTCCAGATCATGGGGTTGCGGGTGGGCGCGATCGACAAGATCGAGCCGGCCGGCGACAAGATGAAGGTCACCTTCCACTACGAGAACAAGTACCGGGTCCCCGCCAACGCCAACGCCGTCATCCTCAACCCGACGTTGGTAGCATCACGAGCCATTCAGCTGGAGCCGCCGTACAAGGGCGGACCGGTGCTGGCCGACAACGCCGTGATCCCCGAGGAGCGCACGCAGGTCCCCGTCGAGTGGGACCAGCTGCGCAACAGCATCACCAACATCATCTCCAAGCTGGGGCCGACGCCGGAGCAGCCGACGGGGCCGTTCGGTGAGGTGATCGAGTCCTACGCCAACGGCCTTGCCGGCAAGGGCAAGGAGATCAATTCGACGCTAACCAACCTGTCGCAGGCGTTGACAGCGTTGAACGACGGCCGCGGCGACTTCTTCGCAGTGGTGAAGAGCCTGGCGTTGTTCGTCAACGCGCTGCACAAGGACGACCAGCAGTTCGTCGCGCTGAACCAGAACCTGGCCGACTTCACCACCCGGCTCGCGCACAACGACACGGACCTGGCGAACGCGATCGAGCAGTTCGACGGCCTGCTGTCCACCGTGCGCCCGTTCTTGGACAAGAACCGCGGGGTCCTGACCTACGACATCAACAACCTGGCCACGGTGACCAACACGATCCTGCAGCCGGACCCGCTGAACGGGTTGGAGACGGCGCTGCACATCCTCCCGACGGCCGCTTCGAACATCAACCAGGTCTATCACCCGTCGCACGGTTCGGTGGTCGCCATTCCCGCGATCACGAGTTTCGCCAACCCGATGCAGTTCATCTGTAGCTCGATCCAGGCGGGCAGCCGGCTCGGGTACCAAGAGTCGGCCGAACTGTGCGCCCAATATCTGGCACCGATCCTCGACAGCATCAAGTTCAATTACCTGCCGTTCGGAGCGAACCTGTTCAGCACGGCGGAGGTCCTGCCGAAGGAGATCGCCTACTCCGAGCCGCGACTGCAGCCGCCGAACGGCTATAAGGACACCACCGTGCCCGGCATCTGGGTCCCGGACACCCCGACGTCGCACCGCAACACCCAGCCCGGCTGGATCGTCGCGCCCGGGATGCAGGGGCAGCAGGTCGGGCCGATCACGGCGGGCTTGATGACCCCCGACTCGCTGGCCGAGCTCATGGGAGGCCCCAACATCGCCCCGGTCCAATCGGACCTGCAGACGCCGCCGGGCCCGCCGAACGCCTACGACGAGAACCCGATCGTGCCGCCGATCGGGCTGAACGCGCCGGTGCCGATCCAGCCGCCGCCGCCCGGGCCGAACGTGGCCCCGGGGCCGGTCGCCCCAACGCCGGCGCCGGTGGCGGCGCCTGCGCCCAACGCGGGCGGGCCGGCCGTCCCGGCTGACATGGGGGGTGGCCAGTGACGAGCAAGCCGCATCATGGGCCGACGAGGCATGGGACGAGCGCGGGACGCGCGAGGAGCAAGCCGAACCATGGGCCGACGAGGCACGCTATGGGTTTGATTCGCCGCGGTACCTGGGAGGGGCTGGTGGTCCTGGCGGCGGCGCTGGTGTTGAGTTCGTGCGGCTGGCGCGGGATCTCCAACGTCGCGATCCCCGGCGGGCCGGGCAGCGGCTCGGGCGCGATGACGATCTACGTCCAGGTGCCCGACACCCTGGCGATCAACGGCAACAGCAAGGTGATGGTCGCCGACGTCTTCGTCGGGTCGATCAAGAAAATCGAGTTGAAGAACTGGATCGCCACCCTGACGCTGGGTGTCGACAAGAACACCAAGCTGCCGAAGAACGCCATCGCCAAGATCGGCCAGACCTCGCTGCTGGGTTCCCAGCACGTCGAGCTGGCCTCGCCGCCGAACCCCTCGCGGGAATTGCTCAAGAGCGGCGACACCATTCCGCTGAAGGACTCCTCGTCCTATCCGACCACCGAGCAGACGCTGGCCAGCCTGTCGCTGATCCTGCGCGGGGGCGGCATCCCCAACCTCGAAGTGCTGCAGAACGAGGTCTACAACATCTTCAACGGGCGGGGCGAGGCGATCCGGTCCTTCCTCGGCAAGCTGGACACCTTTACCAACCAGCTCAACCAGCAGCGTGACGACATCACCCACGCGATCGACTCGACCAACCGGCTGCTCACGTACGTGGGTGCGCGGGCCGACGTCCTGGACCGGGTGCTCACCGACATCCCGCCGCTGATCAAGCATTTCGCCGACAACAAGAACCTGCTGATCAACGCCGTCGACGCGGTGGGACGGCTCAGCCAGGCCGCCGACCAGTACCTGTCGGAAGCGCGTGGGCCGCTGCACACCGACCTGCAGGCGCTGCAATGCCCGCTGAAGGAGTTGGGCCGCGCCTCACCATATTTGCTTGGCGCATTGAAGCTCATCCTCACCCAGCCCTTCGACATCGACACCGTGCCGAAGATCTTCCGGGGTGACTACCTCAACCTCTCGCTGACGCTCGACGTGACCTACAGTGCCGTCGACAACGCGTTCCTCACCGGCACCGGATTGTCGGGCTCTCTGCGCGCGCTCGAGCAGTCGTACGGGCGTGATCCCGAGACGATGATTCCCGACGTGCGCTACACGCCGAACCCGAACGACGCGCCCGGTGGGCCACTGGTGGAAAGGGGCGACAGGAATTGCTGACTCCTTTCATCAGACGCCAGCTGATCGCGTTCGGAATCCTGACTGTCATCTCGCTGCTCGTCCTCGGGGTGTACTACCTGCAGCTCCCGAGCCTGGCTGGGATCGGTCGCTACACGCTCAAGGCCGAGCTGCCCGCGTCGGGTGGTTTGTACCCGACGGCGAACGTGACGTACCGCGGCATCACCATCGGGAAGGTCACCGACGTCGAGCCGACCGAGCGCGGCGCGGAGGCGACGATGAGCATCGATAGCCGGTACAAGATTCCGATCGACGCGACGGCCAACGTGCACTCGGTGTCGGCGGTCGGTGAGCAGTACCTGGATCTGGAATCGACCGGCAATCCCGGCAAGTTCCTATCGGAGGGGCAGACGATCACCAAGGGCACGGTGCCCGCCGAGATCGGGCCGGCGCTGGACACGGCCAACCGCGGCTTGGCCGTGCTGCCCAAGGACAAGATCGCCCAATTGCTCGATGAGACAGCGCAATCGGTGGGCGGCCTAGGTCCAGCCCTGCAGCGGCTGGTGGACTCCACGCAGGCGATCGTCGGTGATTTCAAGACCGACATCACCGACGTCAACGACATCATCCAGAACTCGGGCCCGGTGCTGGACAGCCAGGTCAAGTCGAGTGACGCCATCGAACGCTGGGCGCGCAACCTGAACCGACTGGGCGCGCAGTCCGCGCAGGAAGACGCGCACGTGAAAAGTGTGCTGCGCCAGGCGGCGCCGACGGCCGACCAGATCAACGACGTCTTCAACGACGTGCGGGAGTCGCTGCCGCAGACGCTGGCGAATCTCGAGGTGGTGTTCGACCTGCTAAAGCGGTATCACGCCGGCGTCGAGCAGCTCTTGGTCTTCTTGCCGCAGGGCGCGTCGATCGTCCAGACGGTGGGCCTGGCAAACCCGAACATGGCAGACCTGGACCTGGCATTGCCGATCAACCAGCCGCCGCCCTGCCTGACCGGCTTCATTCCGGCCTCGGAGTGGCGGTCCCCGGCTGACACCAGCATGCAGCCGCTGCCGTCGGGCACGTACTGCAAGATTCCGATGGACACCCCGGCCAACGGCGTCCGCGGATCCCGAAACATGCCTTGCGTCGACGTCCCGGGCAAGCGGGCGGCCACCCCCCGGGAGTGCCGCGACCCGAAGCCGTACGTGCCCGCAGGTACCAACCCCTGGTATGGCGATCCCAACCAGATCGTGACCTGCCCCGCACCGGCGGCGCGCTGCGACCAGCCCGTGAAGCCCGGACAGGTGATCCCGGCGCCGTCGATCGACACCGGCCTGAACCCGGCTCCCTCGGACCGGGTGTCCGGGACGCCCCCGCCGACCAGCGATCCCTTGTCGCGGCCGGGGTCGGGTACCGTGCAGTGCAACGGCCAGCAGCCCAACCCGTGTGTCTATACCCCCAGCGGGCCTCCCGCGGCGGTCTACAGTCCCCAGAGCGGTGAGCTGGTAGGGCCAGATGGAGTTAAATACTCCGTCGAGAACTCGGCCAGAACAGGAGACGACGGATGGAAGGAGATGCTGGCACCAGCCGGCTGAACCCCCCACCGATGCCGAAGTTTCATCGTCTGCGCGGACGGCGTCTGAAGGACCAGGACCCGACGCCCGCCGTCGACCCGATCGATTCCGACGCGACGCCCGAGGATTCCGCAGCGCCCGATGGGGGCATCGAGTCGACGACTCCCGACGTGACCGCCGAGGAGGCGCCCGCGGCCAAGGTGGCCGCCGACGAGCCAGCCGCCGACAAGCCGGCGGAACCCGGGGACGCGACCGAGCAGGCCGCCCCCGAGACCGCCGCCGACGAGCCGGCGGAACCCGATGGCGGACCGGGCGAGGCGGTCGACCGTCGTCCGTCGCGGCTGGGCCGCGGCTGGTTGGCCGGCATCGCGGCGGTGCTCGTGCTCTGCGCGGCGGGCGTCGGCGCCGGTGGATATTTCGCGTTGCACTACCACCACGAAAGCCAGGTGATAGCCCGCAACGACGCCGCGGCGCTCAAGGCGGCCGTCGACTGCGTTTCGGCGACCCAGGCGCCCGATACCAACGCGATGGCGGCGAGTGAGCAGAAGATCATCGACTGCGGCACCGACGCCTTCCGCTCGCAAGCCCTGCTCTACACCAGCATGCTCGTTCAGGCGTATCAGGCCGCCAACGTTCATGTCCAGGTGTCCGACATGCGGGCGGCGGTCGAGCGCAACAACCCCGATGGTTCGGTCGAGGTGCTCGTCGCGGTCCGCGTCAAGGTCGCCAACGACCAAACACAGAACGAAACCGGGTATCGCCTGCGCGTGAAGATGGCCCAGGCCGAAGGGCAATACAAGATAGCCAAGCTCGACCAGGTGACGAAGTGACGGTGGTGGTCGAGAAACCACCGGCCACGGCCGTCCAGGAGTCCCCGCGGAAGGTGTTGGCGCCGTGGCATGTTCGCGCCGGCGCGCTCGCCGTCGACGTCCTGCCCGGTACTGCGGTGGTGGCGGTGATGGCGCTGGCCGGTTTCACCGTTCCGGCCGGCGGCGTGTGGTGGTGGCTGTGCATCGTGGTCATCGGGGTCGTCGTCCTGCTCGTGTTGGTGAACCGGCTGCTGCTGCCGACAGTCACCGGCTGGAGCGTGGGACGGGCTCTGTTCGGTATCGCTGTGGTGCGGCGCAACGGCGAACCCATCGGGCCGTGGGGGCTGTTGCTGCGGGACCTGGCGCACCTGCTCGACACCGTATCCGTGGTGGGATGGCTTTGGCCGCTGTGGGATTCGGGACGTCGCACCTTCGCCGACATGCTGCTGCGCAGCGAAGTGCGGCGGCGGGAATCGGCCGAGCCGGCGTTCGACGTGCGGCGGTGGACGACGGTGGTGGTGCTGGGCGCGGCGGGACTTTGCCTCGCGGGTGCGGTGATGAGCTATGCGACGGTGTTCGCACGGGACCGGGCCACCGACCAAACGCGCGCGCAGCTTGACACGCAGGGCCCGAAGATCGTCGCGCAGATGCTGACCTACGACCCGAAATCGTTGCACGACGATTTCAATCGCGCCCTGTCGTTGGCGACCGACAAATACCGTAAGCAGCTGGCCGACCAGCAGGACATGGTGCAGAAGGGCAACCCGGTCATCAACGAGTACTGGGTGACCGATCACGCGATCCAGTCCGCGTCGCCCGACCGGGCGACGATGCTGATGTTCATGCAGGGGCGGCGCGGCGCGGCGCCCGACGAACGCTACATCTCCGCCACCGTTCGGGTGACTTTCGTCAAAGCCGGTGGCGGCCGTTGGCTCGTCGACGATCTCACGGTGCTCACCAAACCCAAACCGCCCGGGAACGGAAAATGAGCCCGCGCCGCAAGTTTCAGCCGGGTGAGGAGCCGTTGCTGGTCGCACAGCCGGTGCCGCCTGGGCGCCCGTGGGGCCTGCCGTTGGCCACCGCCCTCGCCGCGCTCGTCATGACGGCCGCGATCACGGTGTGCACGCTGATGCTCATCAACCATCAAAGCCGCGAGCGCGCCGCGTCGAAGAATCGCGAGGTGCTCAGCTACGTGACCGGCTTCATGACGCAGTTCACCTCCATCGATCCATTCCATGCCAACGATTACGTGATGCGGGTACTCGCCCAGGCGACCGGCGACTTCGCCAAGGAGTACCGCGATAAGGCGAACGAGATCTTGCTGCAGGTGGCCCGGGCCGAACCGGCCACCGGCACCGTCCTGGACGCGGGAGTGGAGCGCTGGAACGACGACGGCAGCGCCACCGTCATAGTGGCCACCTCGGTCAGCTCGAAATCGCCGGACGGTAAACAAGTTTGGGAAAACGCCAATCGGTGGACGGCGACCACCACGCAGGAAGGAAGCCAGTGGAAGATCAGCAACCTGCAGCAGGTGATCTAACCGCCGACGGGAGCGCCACCGCAGCGGATGCGGCGCCCGAGGAGCGCGCCGAGTCGGCGGACGCCGACGGAGACTCTTCTGCCGCAGCGGAATCCACGACCGAAAGCGGTGCCGCCCAGCCGGCCGCGCCGCAACCCGGCGGTCGCAAACGACGCAAATGGCTCGCCGGCAAGCGGCTGGCCATCACCGTCGTCGTGGCCGCTTTGCTGTTCGTCGGGTCGGCGGCGTTCGCCGGCGCGGCGGTGCAGCCGTACCTGAGCGATCGGGCAGCCGCGGCGACGAAACTCAAAGTGGCGCGGACCGCGGCCGACGCGATCACCACCTTGTGGACGTACACGCCGGAGAACATGGACACCCTCGCGGACCGCGCGTCTCGCTATCTCAGTGGGGACTTCGAGGCGCAATACCGCAAGTTCGTCGACGCCATCGTGGCCCCCAACAAGCAGGCCAAGATCACCAACCACACCGATGTCACCGGCGCGGCGGTCGAGACGATCGACGATGCCAATGCCGTTGTCATCGTGTACACCAACACCACGTCCACCAGCCCGCTGACCAAGAACGTGCCGTCGCTGAAGTACCTGTCGTACCGGCTGTTCCTGAAGCGCGCGAAGAGCCGCTGGCTGGTGACCAGGATGACGACGATCACGTCGCTGGATTTGACGCCGCACGTTTAAGACGGTCTGCTGCGACCCATGGCCGTTACCTCGCCGGTGTCGGAGCGATCGACCGTCGCGGCGTTGTTGCTGTTGACCTTCGCCACCGGCCTGGCGGACTCGATCAGCATCCTGGTGCTCGGCCACGTGTTCGTCGCCAACATGACGGGAAACGTTATCTTCCTGGGCTTTTGGCTGGCGCCCAGGACGAGCATCGACCTGACGGCGGTCGTGGTGGCGCTGCCCACCTTCGTGTGCACCACGATCCTCAGCGGCCGGATATCCCGGCACTTCGCCGACCGGACGTTACGGTGGATCACCACCGTATTGTCCACGGAGATCATTCTTTTGGTGGCGTTGGCGGTGCTGGCCGGTACCGGGACCCTGCGGTATCACGACAACACCAAGCTGATCATGATCGGCGTCCTCGCGGTCACGTTCGGTCTGCAGCACTCGAGCGCCCGCCAGTTCGGCATCCTGGAGCTGTCCACCACGGTGCTGACGTCGACGATCGTCAGCCTCGGTCTGGACAGCCGCCTGGCCGGCGGCACGGGCGACCGACAGACGTTGCGTCTGGGCGTCGTGTTGACGATGTGTGCCGGCGCGTTCCTGGGTGCGACGATGTCACGATTCGTCGTCGCACCCGTGTTCGCCGTCACGGCGGGGGTGGTGGCGGCCAGCCTCTTGATATTCCGCTTGGGCCGGGCTAGTTGAAGGCCAGCCAGCTGGGCAGCGCCCGCTCGTGCGTATCGCAGAGCACCTGCCGGGTGTCGCAGTTTCCCCGCGGCGAGCCCGCGCCGGCCCACATGCCGCCCGTGTCGCGGCGCAACACGATGGCCGACGACCCGCCCCCGTCGAGCAGCACGGCGTTGTCGCTGCCCAGTCCGCGGAACAGGTCTTGCATGTTGTCCGGCGTGTAGCTGCCGCCCTCGAAGACGTACATCTCGTCCTTCTGCCGCGAGTACGCCAAAGCCGTTCGCGCGGCGCTCGGTCCGCCGTCGTGCAGCTGCCCGGTCTGGCCGGGCGCCAACAGCCCGATGCCGGATACCGCCACGAATCGCTCGTTCTTGTTCAGCAGATCCTGGACCACCGGAGTCGCGGAATCGTAGTCGCTCTTCGTTCTGGGCCACACCACATACGGCGCACCGCCGGACGGCAGGATCATCGTCGTCAGGGCGCTCCAGTTTTCGCCACCGCCGGACAGGCCCTGCTTGCCGGGGTAGGCGACGGTGCCGGTGACGACCTGGTTGGCTCGGCCCTGACCGCGGGTGTTGTCCACGAAGGCGCCCAGCGGTGAGCTGCAGCCGGTCTGGCGCCACGAGCCGGCCTTCTGCCCGCGCACGTCGAAGAAGTTCGCGTTGATCGCGATCGTCGGTTGGCCCATCCGCTGCCACGCCTGCAGTGGCGCGTAGAGTTCCGATGCCTGCCAGAGCCCCTCGCCGGTGCGGGCGCCGGGATTGTTCTCGCAGCGGGCCTGATCGCCTTGATGGGTGTCGACCAGCAGGTGGGGCGTGAGCCGTCCCGCCGCGTTCTTGATGATCATCAGGTGGCCGCCGTTGTTCATCTCGTACCAGCTGCCGCCGGCGTTGAGCATCGGCGCGGGGTGACCGGGGCCGAAGTTATAGACCAGGTAGGAACCCTTGGTGGTGTTGATGGCGTTCGCCAGCAGATCGCGGCCGTCGGCGGCGTGCGCGAGCGGCTGTCCCGTCGTGCACGCCAGGGCGACCAACGCAACCGCGGCGGTGCAGCCGGAAACCAGCCGGCGCAAGCTGGCGCGTCGGGTCAGCACGATCGCCCTTTCCGCCCTGATCTGGATGCAACATCAACATCATCAGCCACATCCGTAACACTGTCAATCTAAATAACGGGCGGATGACGCTTGGGCGGCGTTCGAATTACGTTTCCTCGCTTGAGCTTTCGGGCTCAGTGGCGATCGTCCGCTCCTTCTTGCCCTGGCGCGCCTGGTGTTGGGCCTGGTGCTCCATGGCGATGGCCGTCTCGACCGCCCCGGGGATCCGGTGGTACCCCTTGCGGTCATACAGGTGGGTGATGACGCCGCCGAGCAACAGGCCGATCACCAGGCCGATCGAGGTCATGATCAGCGCCTGCGATATCCCGGTATCCGCATGGCCCTTGAAGTACAGCAGCGACCGAGCGCCCAGGAAAACCTGATGCATGGGCTCGAATTCGGCCAGCCAGCGGAAGAAGGGCGGCGTCGCCTCCAGCGGGACCGTGGCGCCGGCCGACGGTAACCCGAGGATCACGAAGATGAGCATGCTGACCAGCAGGCCACCCGTGCCCAGCACCGAGAGCAGCGAGCTGGAGGTGATGCCCACCGCGGCGATCGCGAACACCCCGTACGCCCAGAGTTGCCAGCCGAGGTCGATGGGCATGCCAAGCCCGTGGGCGATGGCCACGTAAACGGCCGAGGTGAGCAGGCCCAGCAGCACCATGATGGCCCACTTGAGCAGCAGGGTCTGGAAGCGCGAAATTCTGACCTGCTCGGCGAAGCGATACACCGGGCCGAATTCGGCCGGTACGTAACCGAGTAACGCATCGACCAGCGTGCTGACCACGATGCTGCCGGTGAACCCCGCGAGCAGCAGCAAGAGCGCGTAATAGAAGGCCGACAGCCCGTTGCCGGTGCCGTTGGGCAGCGGGTTGTACACAGTCGACTCGATCTCGATCGGAGCCGAAAGGCCCTCTACGGCGGCCCCGGCGAGCGGGGCGCCGCCCGTCTGCGCCTTGACCTGAGCCAGAAGTCTTTCGCCCACTTCACCATTCGCCACGCCCATCGCCATGTTCAGGGTCTGGCCGGCGATGCCGGCGCCGAGCGTGCCGGCCCGCGGATTGGTCGAGATCGTGATCACGGGCCGTTCCGCAGGACCGGGCAGCAACGCGCTCGTCCCCAGGTCCCGAAGCTTCGACGAGAAGCTCGGCGGTATCAGCACCGAACCGTAGACGTGACCCGTCTCCAGTTGATGCCTGGCCGCGTCACGGGTGAGAACGCGGACGTCGAACTTGTTCTTGTCCAGCCCGTTTACCAAGCGGCCGGTCAACTCCGCGCCCCCCGGCCCGGCATCCTCGTTCACCACGGCGATGGGGAAGTGCCGCAGGTTGGTCATCGGGTTCAAGATGCCGCCCAGGTACAGCGCGCACAACGCCGACATCAGGGCCAGCGTGATGACGAGCGGCGCCGCCCAGAACCGTACGGTTCGGACCGCCTTGATGTTCCGGTTCGGGTTCGGCGCCGCGTGTTGCGGTCGCGATTGAGACATGCCGGCTCCTGTCTGTCACGCCCACTCTATGGGCTCAGTCGCCGAGCTTCGCGTGCATCTCCCAGACCAGTAGTTCCGACGGCTCGTTCGCCGTCACTCGCCGGCCGGCGCCGTCGGTGAACCGAACGGCGTCACCCTCCTGCAGGTCACCCACGCCTTCGCAGTTGACCGCGCCCCGGGCCGTGAACAGGTGCAGGTAGGGCGCCGTGGGGAGGCTTACCCGGTCGCCGGTCCGCAACCGCGCGGCGTGCAGCGCGGCATTGCGGTTGTGCAGGGCGATCGCACCGTCTTGCCCGGGGATGCCGGACGCGATCGTCACGAGGGCGCCGTCCAACAGCTTCGCGTCGATCTCGTGCTGTTGATAGCCCGGGGCGATGCCGGCCGCGTCGGGCACCACCCACATCTGCACGAAATGCACTGGCTCCGTGGACGAATCGTTCTTCTCCGAATGCAGGATTCCGCTGCCCGCCGACATGCGCTGGGCCAGGCCCGGATAGATGACGCCGCGGTTGCCGATGGAGTCCTGATGTGCCAGTTGACCCTGCAATACCCAGGTCACGATCTCCATGTCTCGGTGCGGATGCGTGTCGAATCCGGTTCCGGGCGCGACGATGTCGTCGTTGTTCACCAGGAGTAGTCCGTGGTGGGTGTTGTTCGGGTCGTAGTGGTCGCCGAACGAGAACGAGTGCCGGGAGGTCAGCCAGGGCGTGGTGGTGACGGCCCGCGCGTCCGCGCGACGAACTTCCGGGTGGGCTGCCATGTCGTCAGCCTATTCGGCGGGCCGGTCAGGCCACCGTCGCGGTGAGCAGCCCCTGGGCATGCCGGAGGGCGGCGTCGAGCTCGGGCAGGGTCAGCGTGGCGGAGCGGCCGAGGTGGATCTCGATCTGGTACTCGGGCTGGGCGTCCGGCCCGAAGATCGGCAGGACCACGAATTCGGCTGCCGCCAAATCGATTTCGAGGGTATCGGTGATGGATTGCAGCGTCACCATGGTCATCAGGGTGGTGAGCTGGCGGGTGACCTGGGCCGTCGGCTCCAGGGACGCGAGCACGTCCGCCAGCCGGTTGTGCAGCGACTGATGGGTGTCGTCGAAGCGCCATGCGCCGTAGCCACGGGCGCGGATGGCGGCGAGCACCCGCTGGTGCTCCGCGATTTCCGCGCGGGTCAGCCGCGGCAGCACTCTTTGCAGCCAGGCGTTGACCAGGTGTTCTTCGCGCCAGGCCATAGCGACCAGGCCGAACGGCGGGTCGATGGGGAAGCGCTGGCCGACGGCCTGCCCGCCGTCGGTACCATGGCCGACCGCGTCGACGGTGGTCAGGTGGCGGCCGCCGATTCTCGACATCGAGCAGCCGGCGCGGAGCGTCTCATGCAGGAATTGCAGCGCCTCGCGGCCGCGGTCCAGCAATGGGAACTGCGCACGCAGCCCGTGCACCAGCCCGAACAGGCCGCTGCCGAGCACGTACCGGCGATCTTCGCGACGGGCCACCCAGGCTCGCCCCTCCAGCTCGGCCAGCACCAGGGCGCAGGTGGAGGTGCTGATCGCGCAACGCTTCGCCAGTTCAGCCGACGTCAGCCCCCGCTGGGAATCCGCAAGCGCGGCAAGCACATCCATCACACGGCCGGTGGGCGGCGATTTGGCGGTTGACGTACCGATGCGCACCTCCCTACGATCCGTCCAAAATACAACAATAACCATCCTAATATTAGGAGACAATCCGCCGTGATCAAGGTGGGAGTGTGGGGGCCGGGTTCCATGGGGGTGATCGCGCTACGCGGCGTGATCGACCACCCGGAATTGCAGCTGGTCGATCTCGTCGTGCACAGCGATGCCAAGGCGGGCCGCGACGCGGGCGAGCTGTGCGGGACCGCGCCGGTTGGGGTGGTGGCCACCCAGGACCCGGCGCAGCTGCTCGCCGGCGAGGCCGACGCGGTGGTGTACGCCGCCGGCGCCAACCTGCGACCGCTGGAGGCCGTCGGGGACATGGTCTCGATCCTGCGGGCCGGCAAGGACGTGGTGTTCTGTTCGGTGGTGCCGCTGGTTTTTCCCGACGGGGTTGACGCCGCTTTCACCGACCCGCTGCGGCAGGCCGCGCGCGACGGCGGTGCGTCGTTCTTCACCACCGGCATCGACTCCGGGTTCGCCAATGACGTTCTGCCGCTGGTGCTTACCGGGGTCTCGCGATCGATCGATTCGGTGCGCGTGACGGAGATGTTCAACTACGCCACGTATCCGGACCGGGCGGCGGTATACGAGATCCTCGGGTTCGGCAAGCCGCCGGAGTACCAGGCGTTCGCGGCCCAGCCCGGGATGTTCGCCTTCGGCTGGGGGCCCGTCCTGCACCAGCTCGCCGCCGGCCTGGGAGTCAAGATCGACAACATCGAGGAAAGCAACGAACGCATTCCCGCCACGGAGTCCTTCGACACGCTCACCGGCCGCATCGCCGCGGGGACCATCGCGGCCATGCGCTCCACCTTGACCGGGTACGTCGGGGGCAAGCCAACTTTCATCCTCGACCACGTGACCCGGATGCGCGACGACGTCGCGCCGGGCTGGCCGCAGCCGAACATCTCGATCCCGCCGAAGGACCTCGGCTATGGGGGCGCCTCCGGGCGCGGGCTGTATCGGGTGGAGATCGAGGGATCCCCAAGCATGCGGTGCGAATTCGAGATGGCCGAAGACCACGACCATGACCTGGGAGCGCGCATCGCCGGCGCCTCGCGGATGGTCAACGCCATCCCCGCGGTGTGCGCGGCCCCACCCGGGCTGCTTTCGGCGCTGGACCTACCGCTGATCACCGGGGCCGGCCTGGTCCGCCAGGTGGCGGGACCGTCGCCGGACAGCCGCCTGTTCTAGGGCCGGTCGCCGGGATAGGTGGCGGCGGCGAGCTCGAGGATCTCGGCCCGGTCCGCCGCGAGGATGAACCCGCTGCCGATCGACGCATCGAGGGCGGCGGTGAAGCGTTCCAGGTACTGCGTCATTCCCCCGGGGTAGAGCCGGCGCAACGTTTCGGCGTCGAAGAGTTCGCCGGAGCCGAAGAGCCCGGCCATGACGCCCTCGTCGCCGCCGAGTCCGCAGGTTCGCGCGACCGGCACGTCCACCCACGGCGTTCTGACGCCGCCCTGCGCCAATCCGTTGGCGTCCGGAACGGGTTGCGGTCCATAGGCATCGCGCACCTGCATGGGCGGGGCGCTGGGCGCCGGCGCACTGGTGCCCACCCAGGTGTTCAGCGCGGCGAGCGCCGCCTGTACCACGTAGTGGTGCTGCGGGGCGAAGTTGATGTTATGCGAAAAACGTTGTCCCAAGAGCACGTTGGTCGGAGCGTAGGCGGCGACGAGGTGCGCGAGCGGTGCCGAGCCGCTGTCGATCGGTGCCACCTGGATGGTGTAGTTGTCGGCGTGCGCGGCGCCGGGAATCTCCCAGACCCGCAGCCGCTGGTTGTCGGGTTGCCTGGCGAAGTAGTAGCCCTCCCGTGCGCCACCGAAGAGATCGGTCTCGGTGATGATCGTCAGCAACGGCACCCGCAGGTCCGGGCGGAACGCGACGGCCTGGGGTGCGCCGGTTTCGTCGAAGATGGAGCTTCCGTCGAGCGGCGCGGCGGGGCCGAACCTCGAATGGACGAAGAAGCCGTCGTATGTCGCGGCCAGCGGGTCGACCGCGTTGACGTAGGTGGTGAGGAACATCGCCGACTGTGACTCGCCCAACGCAATGACGTATCGGGCCCGCAGGTCACCCAAAACCGCTGTGGCGCGGGGGCTTTTGATGAGCCCGCCGACTTGAGAAAAGATGTCGTAGGAGAAGGCGTCGCCCGGATGGTGCAGCGACGCATAGCGCGTCGGGTCCTGGCTTTTCAGCGACATGTCGACCCCGAGCAGACTCGCGCCACCGTCGATCCCGACCCGCTGGGCCGAGACGGCGACGTATGCGTAACCCGCGCGAACGATCTCCCGGTGCGCCATCATCCACACCGCAGGGGCGTCGAGGCCTCCGCTGACGTTGAGCCATTCGACCAGCACCGTCCCGTTGAACAGCGCCGGATCCGCGGGTGTCAGCACCACCATGCGGGTGGTGTAATCCGCTGTCGCGGAGGGTGTTACGCTCCACCGCCCGTCGGGCTCCAGCGCCGCCGCCGGGGCGTAGGACGTGGCCGTCCCCGAGACGAAGAACTCCTCGGCGCGGTAGCCCACGTCGGCGAGGTCGAAAGCGCCCAACAGCAGCAGGGGACGCCCGGGTGCGGGTGTGATGCCGGGCGGGTCGGTCATAGCGAATCGGGCAGCCCGAACTTCGCAAACAACTTCTCGTCGAGGAACGCGACCACATGTGACACCCGGCCGCCGCGCACGTCTAGCACGTGCAACTGGAAGGGGACGTGCCGCTCCCCGGCGCGCATGTACATCGCGGCGCCGGGTTGACCGTTGGCGAGCAGCGGCACGAGGCGCATGTCGCCGGGGGCCTCGGCGGGGCATTGCTGATGGATGAGGGTGACGATGTCCCGCGCACCCTGATACCAGCCGGTGTAGGGCGGCATCTCCCAGATCGCCTCGGCGGTGAACAGCTCCACCAGGCGGTCGATGTCGTAGGTCTCGAAGGCGGCGATGTAGCGGTCGAGCAGGTCCTGGGTCTCGGCCGAATCCGGTGTCGCCAACCGGTCACCGGCGCTGGGCCCGACGGCGTCCAGCTGGGATCGGGCCCGCTGCAGCAGGCTGTTGACGGCGGTCGTGGTCGTGCCGATCGCCGCGGCGACCTCGGCGGACTTCCACTGCAGCACGTCACGCAGCAGCAGCACCGCCCGCTGCCGTGGTGAAAGATGTTGCAGCGCGGCGACAAACGCCAGCCGGACCGACTCGCGTGACCCGACAATGACCGACGGGTCGGCCGGGTCGTTCGTCAGGTCCGGGAGTGGCTCGAGCCAGGGCACCTCGCGGCGCTCCTGCAGCTCGGCGGTCGGGTCGGAGCTGGGTCCGCCCAGGCCGGTCGGCAGCGGTCGGCGTTGCCGACCTTCCAGGGCGCTCAGGCAGGTGTTGGTGGCGATGCGATGCAGCCACGTCCGCAGGGAGGACTTGCCCTCGAAGCGGTCGTAGGCCTTCCACGCCCGCAGCAACGTTTCCTGAACAAGATCCTCTGCGTCGTGCAACGACCCTGTCATTCGGTAGCAGTGGGCGAGCAGCTCACGGCGGTACGGCTCGGCATGCGCCGAGAAATCGCCGCCGACCGCCGGGTCGAGGTCGGAGTTCGCGGTGTTTTGCGCAAGCAGCCCCACGTGCATGAGCCTACGACAGTGTCTGGCGGGGCGACCTGCACCGGGAGCCATTACGCTGCCCGTAATGACTAGGACCGTGCAGTGAACCGAGCCGAACGGAACTTCGACGGATTCGGTGGCGTGCGCATCGTTTACGACGTCTGGACACCCGACACCCCGGCACGCGCGGTGGTCGTCCTGTCGCATGGTCTCGGCGAATATGCCCGCCGGTACGACCATGTCGCGCAGCGTTTCGGTGCGGCGGGCCTGGTCACGTACGCGCTGGACCACCGCGGGCACGGTCGCTCGGGCGGCAAGCGGGTGCTGGTGCGCGACATCTCCGAGTACACCGCGGACTTCGACAGCCTGGTCCGGATCGCCACCCGCGAGCATCCCGGCCTCAAGTGCATCGTGCTCGGGCACAGCATGGGTGGCGCCATCGTGTTCGCCTACGGCGTGGAACGCCCCGACAACTACGACCTGATGGTGCTGTCGGGGCCGGCCGTTGCGGCGCAGGATCAGGTGTCGCCGCTGATGGTGCTGGCCGCCCGCGTGCTAGGCGCCCTGATGCCCGGCCTGCCGGTGCAGGAGCTCGACGTCGACGCCATCTCCCGGGACCCCGCGGTGGTGGAGGCCTACAAGAACGATCCGCTGGTGTACCACGGCAAGGTCCCGGCCGGCATCGGTCGGGCCCTGCTGCAGGTCGGCGAGACGATGCCGGAGCGCGCACCGGCGCTGACGGCGCCGCTGCTGGTGGTGCACGGCTCCGACGACCGTCTGATCCCCGTCGCCGGCAGCCGGCGCCTGGTCGAGTGCGTGGGCTCCACCGACGTCCAATTGAAGGTCTACCCGGGTCTTTACCACGAGGTCTTCAACGAGCCGGAGCGCGACCAGGTGCTTGGCGACGTCGTCTCGTGGATTACCGCCCGGCTCTGAGCCGAAAGTGTCGGATCGCTCCCGTAGTTTGGCGCATATGACCGACGACAAAATGCTGGCCCGCATCGCCGCACTGTTGCGTCAGGCCGAAGGCACCGACAACACGCACGAGGCGGACGCCTTCATGAGCGCCGCGCAGCGGTTGGCGACGGCGGCCTCGATCGACTTGGCGGTGGCGCGCTCGCACGCCGCCAACCGCTCGCCGGCGCAGGCACCGATCCAGCGCACCATCACCATCGGAAACGCGGGCACCAAGGGGCTGCGGACGTATGTGCAGCTGTTCGTGTTGATCGCCTTGGCCAACGACGTGCGCTGCGATGTGGCGTCGAATTCGACGTTCGTTTACGCCTACGGGTTCGCCGAGGACATCGACGCTACGCATGCGTTGTACGCCAGCCTGGTCGTCCAGATGGTGCGGGCGTCGGACGCCTACCTCGCGTCGGGTGCGCACCGGCCCACGCCGACCATCACCGCGCGGCTGAACTTCCAGCTGGCCTTCGGTGCGCGGGTGGGCCAGCGCCTGGCGGAGGCGCGCGACGAGGCCCGGCGCGAGGCCACCAAGGACCGCAGGCGCCCGCCGGGAACCGCTATTGCGTTGCGGGACAAGGATGTCGAGCTGCATGACTACTACCGGAGCGCCTCGAAGGCGCGCGGCACCTATCAGGTGAGTCGGGCTACGGCCGGCTATTCCTCGGCGGCGCGGCGCGCCGGCGACCGCGCCGGTCGGCGGGCGCGGCTGGGCAACAGCCCCGAACTGCCCGGTGCCCGTACCCCGCTGGGCCGGTGAGCCCGGGGCGGTCCGCGAAGCGGGACTCCCAGCGAGCCAAGGTGTACGCGGCCGAGGAGTTCGTCCGGACGCTGTTCGATCGTGCCGCCGAACACGGGTCGCGCGCCGTGGACTTCTTCGGCGCGCAGCTCACGCTGCCGCCGGAGGGACGATTCGGCTCGGTCTCCGCCGCCCAGCGCTATGTTGACCAGGTGCTTGCGTTACCGGCGGTGCGCCGGCGGTGGCCCTCCGTCCCGCCGTTGCGGGTGCGGCCGCGACGGGCCGCCACCGCGGCCCACTACGAATTTCGTGATGGCGCAGGCATTATCGCGGTCCCCGACCGCGACACCGCCGACTGGGCGTTGCGCGAGCTGGTGGTGCTCCACGAAGTCGTGCACCACCTGTGCCAGGCCGAACCCCCACATGGCCCGGAGTTCGTCGCGACGTTCTGCGAGCTCGCGGAGCTGGTGATGGGCCCCGAACTCGGGCACGTGCTGCGCGTCGTGTACGCGAAAGAGGGTGTGCGGTGAGCTCGTTCGGCGGCGACGCCGACGCCCGGGCACGCGAGGTCGAAGCCCGGATGACCGACGACGAGCGATTCGCGCTGCTGGTCGGGGTGTATGGGCGCCGGTGAAATGTGGCCGGTGCGCGACGAGCGCATCCCACCGGGCGTCCCGATGAGCGCCGCCTACGTCCCCGGCGTTCCGCGGCTGGGCGTGCCGGCGTTGCTGATGAGCGATGCCGGGCTGGGCGTGACCAACCCCGGCTATCGCCCGGGCGACACGGCCACCGCGCTGCCCGCCGGGCTCGCGCTGGCCGCCGGCTTCGACCCGGCACTCGCCCGGGCCGCGGGCGAGGTGATCGGCCGGGAGGCCCGCAGCCGCGGGTTCAACGTGCAGCTCGCCGGCGCCATGAACCTCGCGCGCGACCCGCGCAACGGACGCAACTTCGAATACCTCTCCGAGGACCCGCTTTTGACCGCGACTATCGCCGCGGAGTCGATCGACGGCATCCAGCAGCAACGTGTGATCTCGACGGTCAAGCACTTCTCGTTGAACTGCAACGAGACCAATCGGCACTTCTTGGACGCGGTTATCGACCCCGACGCGCATCGCGAATCCGACCTGCTGGCCTTCGAGATCGCCATCGAGCGCGCGCGGCCCGGTGCCGTGATGGCCGCCTACAACAAGGTCAACGGGACCTACGCCGCCGCCAACGACGTCCTGATCAACGGGGTGCTGAAAGGCGCCTGGGGATACCGGGGCTGGGTCATGTCCGACTGGGGGGCCACGCCGTCCTGGGAGTGCGCGCTGGCCGGGCTGGACCAAGAGTGCGGGGCGCAGATCGACGCGCTGCTGTGGCGGTCGGAGACATTCGGTGAGCCGCTGCGGGCCGCCCATGCCGACGGCCGGCTGAGCCGCGAACGCCTCACGGACATGGTCCGGCGGATCCTGCGGTCGATGTTCGCGGTCGGCGTCGACCGGGCCGAAGCCGCGCCCGCGCCGGACATGGCCGCGCACAACGAGATCGCATTGCGGATCGCCCGGCAGGGAATCGTGCTGTTGACCAACCGCGGGCTGCTGCCCCTGGCGCCGGAGTCGACCGACCGGATCGCCGTCATCGGCGGATATGCGCATGCCGGGGTGCCGGCCGGCTACGGGTCGAGCGCCGTCGTGCCGCCGGGCGGCTACGCGGCCGCCATCCCGATCGGCGGCTCGGGGCTGGAGGCCGGGCTGCGCAAGCTGCACCTGCTGCCGTCCAGCCCGCTCGACGAGCTGCGAAAGCAATTCCCCGGCGCCCAAATCGAATTCGACCCCGGCGTCAGTCCCGGCGAGGCGGTGTTGGCGGCACGCCGCGCCGACATCGTCATCGTGTTCGCGATCCGCGCCGAAGGGGAGGGCTTCGACATCGCCGACCTGTCGCTGCCCTGGGGGCAGGACGAGTTGATCTCCGCCGTGGCGGCCGCCAACCCCAACACCGTCGTGGTGCTCGAAACCGGCAACCCGGCGAGCATGCCCTGGCGAGGCTCGGTCCAGGCCATCGTGCAGGCCTGGTATCCGGGGCAGTCAGGCGGGCGGGCCATCGCGGAAGTCCTTGCCGGCCAGGTTAATCCATCGGGTCGGCTGCCGATCACCTTTCCGGTCGACCTGCGTCAGACGCCGCGCCCGGAGTTGCCCGGCCTCGGCCTGCCATGGGGGGCGCCGAGCACGATCGAGTACGCCGAGGGATCCGATGTCGGCTACCGCTGGTTCGCCACCACCGGCGAGGCCCCGATGTTCGCCTTCGGTCATGGGTTGTCGTACACCGACTTTGCCTACCGCGATCTGGCGGTCACCGGAGGGGACACGGTGACCGCCAGTTTCAGCGTCGTCAACGTCGGCGACCGCGCCGGGGCCGACGTCCCGCAGCTGTACCTGACCGCCGCCCCGGACCGAGAATGCCTGCGGTTGCTGGGATTCGAACGGGTCGAGCTCGAGCCGGGCGCCACCCGCCGCGTCACCATCGAGGCGGACCCGCGCCTGCTCGCCCGCTACGACGGCAGCGTGGGAAGCTGGCGCATCAGGGCGGGCCGTTATCGGGTCGCGGTCAGCGCGTCGGCGGTCGCGCCGCGGCTGACTGCGACGTTAGAGCTCGCCGGTCGTACGTTCGGGCGCTGATCCCCGGCCGCATCGAGTGTGCGTTCACGGCGTTGACTGTGCACTCGGGGTTGGTTTCCCCGGCGTGTCGCCGCCCTGGACGCCCACTCGACGCGGGCCTCAGCGGACTACTTGACCGGTGTCAGCTCGTCGCCGCAGGTGCATCGGTACGGCTCACCCGAACCTGAGCAGTGGCAGGGAACCTCGATGCGAACGCGACACCCGCAGCCCTCGTGACCACAGGTCAGTTCGGTGCCTGCTTCGTAATTTGCCATTTCACTCATCCATTCCTTTGTCGTGGACTCTTACGGCTGTGATCGACCACATCGTCACTATATACCCCCTACGGGTATGCCGTAAATGGCCGTGACCCGTCCGATACCGATCGGACCGTCGCCGCTGGGGCGGCCTAGCGCGGCTAGCGTTGATCGCATGACGCAGAAACCGACCCCCCAAGACGTCGACGCTTTTCTGAACGACACCGTGATCGGTGACGATCCGGCGCTGAGCGCGGCGCTGCAGGCCAGCGACGCCGCCGGGTTACCGCAGATCGCCGTGTCGGCCCAGCAGGGCAAGTTTCTGAGCCTGTTGGCCGGGGCCATCCAGGCGCACCGCATCCTCGAGATCGGCACGCTGGGCGGCTTCAGCACCATCTGGCTGGCCCGTGGCGCCGGCCCGCAGGGCCGGGTGATGACGCTGGAATACGAGCCCAGACGCGCCGAGGTCGCGCGGGCCAACCTGGAGCGGGCGGGTCTCGCCGACCGGGTGGAGGTGATCGTGGGCGCCGCGCTGGACACGCTGCCGACATTGAACGGCGGCCCATTCGACCTGGTGTTCATCGACGCCGACAAAGAGAACTACGTCGCGTACCTTCAGTGGGCGATCCGGCTGGCCCGTCCCGGCGCACTCATCTTGGCGGACAACGTCATTCGAGAAGGACAGGTCCTGGACCCGCAGGACAACGCCCAGGCGCGGGCCGTGCGCGAGACGTTGGAGCTGATGGGTAGGCACCCGCGACTCGACACGGCGGTGATCCAAACAGTGGGAGCCAAGTGCTGGGATGGCTTTGCGCTCGCGTTGGTGCGGTAGCGGCGATCAGCGCGGGCTGAGCTCGGCAACGGCCTGGGCGGCGGAGGTGAGTTCGCCGATGCGCAGCGCGGTTTCACCGGCATACAGCGCCGCACGGTCCACCCAGACATCGGGCATCGTGGCGAGCGGCGCGAGCGGCGTGAACAGCGGGCGGCCCGCCGACTGCAGGCGCATCAGTGCGCCGGCGTCGAAGTAGCCCAACGCGGCCATCGAGCGGCTCGCCGCGTTGATGGACGCCGGCAAAGCTTTTGCCCAGCCGTCGTCGCGGCACCAGCGCCGCGTTGCGGCGTTGGGTACGACGCGATGCCGCAGCGGCCAGCTCAGGCCGAACAAGTTGGTTTCGATCGTCTTGTCCGCCTGGGCTACTCGCCGCTGATACTCCCGGTTGGCGTTGGCCTCGTGCGTCATCAGGAATCGCGTTCCGGCGACGACGCCGCTGGCTCCCGCCGACAGGGCGGCCCGGGTGTCCTCGCCGGTGGCGATACCGCCGGCGAGAAACACCGGGCGAGCGCCGGCCGCGGCCAGCGCCTGCGGCAGGAACTGCAGTGCCGGCATGGTGCCGACGAGGTGGCCACCGGCCTCGCGGCCCTGCGCGATCAAACCGTCGGCGCCCCAACCGATAGCGGCGCCGGCCTGTGCCGCGGTACCGACCATCACGAAGACGAAGATGCCGGCATCGCGAAGGTGCTGCACGAGTCCCCGCTTTTCGCCGAACGCCAGCACGACGACGTCAACCCCGGCGTCGACGCAGGCCGCGACGTGCGAGCGATGCGCAAAGGGCATCAACAAGTTCACCGCGACAGCGCGGCCCGGCGCCCGCTCGCGCACCTCATCGATGGCCGCCCGGAGCTGGCGCGGGGTGGCCAGGCCCAGGGTGCCGAGGCCGCCCGCTTGGGCGACCGCGGCCGCCAGCGCCCCGCCCGCCAGGCCACCGCCCATGCCCGCCTGCGCGACCGGAACGTCCAGGCGCAGCCGGTCCGCGATGTCCATGTGTTACGACGCTACGCGCCAGGTCAACCCGGATTCTGGCGGGCTTGATTTCGTTGCTGGCGCGCCGCGATCGAGCGTAATCTTGACGGCAGATGGATGGGTGCAGTCGGCCCAAAAGGCTTGCTGCATAACAGAAAGGTCACAAAATGAGTACAGTCCATTCATCAATCGATTACCACCCGGATTTGTTGGCTCTGCGCGCGAGCTATGACCGCGTCGCCGAGTCGATGAGTGCGCACGTCACCTTCGGGCTGGCGTTGCTGACCGGCCTGTATGTGGCCGCGTCACCGTGGATGGTGGGTTTCAGCGCGACGGGGTCGCTCGCCACGTCGAACCTGGTTGCCGGAATCGCGGCGGCGTTCTTGGCGTACGGGTTCGCGACGGCGCTCGACCGCGCCCACGGCATGACCTGGACGATGCCGGTGCTCGGTGCGTGGGCCATCGTCTCGCTGTGGATTCTGCCGGGCGTCGTGCTGACGGCCGGCATGATGTGGTCGAACATCATCGCCGGTGCGCTGCTGACGCTGTTGGGCCTCAACGCCACGTACTTCGGCAGGCGTACGCGCGAGGCGGCCACCCACGCATAGTTTCCAAACCCGTTGAGCGAAGCGACGATCGGATCTAGCCGCAGACCGCGCCGATCGCCGCCGAGCTCACCAGCTTGACGTACTTGGCCAGTACGCCGGTCTGGTAGCGCGGCGGGGGGGGAGCGAAACCCTCTCGCCGGGAATCGAATTCGGCCGGATCGACCAGGACGTCGAGGACCCGGTTGGCGACGTCCAGGCGGATCGGGTCGCCATCGCGCAAAAAGGCGATCGGCCCGGCGTCGACCGCCTCGGGTGCGATATGGCCCACGCACAGGCCGGTCGTGCCGCCGGAGAAGCGGCCGTCGGTCAGCAGCAATACGTCCTTACCCAGTCCGGCACCCTTGATCGCGCCGGTGATCGCGAGCATTTCCCGCATCCCGGGCCCGCCCTTGGGGCCCTCGTAGCGGATCACCACGGCGTCGCCCTTGGTGATCGTCCCGTCCTCGAGGGCGTCCAGCGCGGCGCGCTCGCCGTCGAAAACCCTTGCCGTGCCCTCGAACACCTGTGAGTCGAAACCGGCCGACTTGACCACCGCGCCCTCGGGCGCCAGCGATCCGCGCAGGATCGTGATGCCGCCGGTCGGGTGGATGGGATTGTCCAGGGCCCGCAGCACCTTGCCGTCCGGGTCGGGCGGGTCGATCGCGGCCAGGTTCTCGGCGACGGTCCCACCCGTCACCGTCAGGCAATCACCGTGCAGCAGACCAGCATCCAGCAGCGCTTTCATCGCCACCGGCACGCCGCCGATCTGGTCGACGTGCGACATGACGTGGCGGCCGAACGGTTTGACGTCGGCCAGGTGCGGCACCTTCGAACCGATGCGGCTGAAGTCGTCGAGCGACAGCTCGACGTCGGCCTCGTGCGCGATCGCCAGCAGGTGCAGCACGGCGTTGGTCGACCCGCCGAACGCCATCACCACCGCGATGGCGTTTTCGAACGCCTCTTTGGTCAGGATGTCGCGGGCGGTGATGCCGCGGCGCAGCAACTCCACGACGGCCTGGCCGGTGCGGCGGGCGAACCCGTCGCGGCGGTAATCGGTGGCCGGCGGCGCCGCGCTGCCGGGCAACGACATGCCGAGGGCCTCCGCGGCGCTGGCCATCGTGTTGGCGGTGTACATGCCGCCGCACGCGCCCTCGCTGGGACAGATCGCGCGCTCGATGGCGTCGACGTCCTCCCGGGACATCAAGCCGCGGGCGCACGCGCCCACGGCCTCGAACGCGTCGATGATGGTGACCTCGCGTTCGGTGCCGTCGGACAGCTTGGCCCGTCCGGGCAGGATGGAGCCCGCGTACAGGAAGACCGCCGCCAGATCCAGGCGCGCGGCGGCCATCAGCATCCCGGGCAGCGACTTGTCGCAGCCGGCCAGGAGCACCGACCCGTCGAGGCGCTCGGCCTGCATCACGGTCTCGACGCTGTCGGCGATCACCTCGCGCGACACCAGCGAGAAGTGCATCCCCTCGTGGCCCATCGAGATCCCGTCGGAAACCGAGATCGTCCCGAACTCGAGCGGGTAGCCGCCGGCCGCGAACACGCCCTCCTTGACCGCCTTGGCGAGGCGGTCCAGCGAGAGGTTGCACGGTGTGATCTCGTTCCACGACGACGCCACCCCGATCTGCGGCTTGGCGAAGTCCTCGTCACCCATGCCGACCGCCCGCAGCATGCCGCGGGCGGCGGCCTTCTCCAGGCCGTCGGTTACGTCACGACTGCGCGGTTTGATGTCGGTGACTCCAGTCGCATCGCGTGTTGTGGCCATCCTGCAAGTATGCGTGAACTGGCCGGACGGCAAATCCGCGGGTCATACCCGGGCGGGGTATAAAGTGGTTTCGTGGCGCCGGACGGGCGCGTAGTGACAGAGGTGAGGCAGGCGATGACGAACGCGCACGGATATTCGCAGCAGAAGGACAACTACGCCAAGCGGCTGCGGCGCATCGAGGGTCAGGTGCGAGGCATCGCCCGGATGATCGAGGAAGACAAGTACTGCATCGACGTCCTCACCCAGATCAGCGCCGTGAACAGCGCGCTGCGCTCCGTCGCGCTGAACCTGCTTGACGAGCACCTCAACCACTGCGTCACCCGGGCCGTGGCCGAAGGCGGCGACGATGCCGATCAAAAGCTCGCCGAGGCCTCCGCCGCCATCGCGCGTCTGGTTCGTTCCTGATTGGTGATCGAGTTGAGACCCGAGCTCCGGCCCTGACAAGGGGGGAGCCGTAGTTGCGGTCCGTACGGTAAGGCAGTGTGATCGCATTAGGCGCGACAACCCAGGACCTGGGTAGCCCGGCCGATACCGACGCCATGACTGCCGAACCCAATGCTGCCGCGCGAACGTGGACCCCACGGATCGCCGCCCAGCTCGTTGTGCTGGCCGCGGCGGCCTTCATCTATGTCACCGCCGAGATCCTGCCCGTCGGCGCGCTGCCGGCCATCGCCCGCAACCTGCACGTCAGCCTGGTGCTGGTGGGCACCCTGCTGTCGTGGTACGCCCTGGTGGCGGCCCTGACGACGATCCCGCTGGTGCGCTGGACCGCGCACATGCCGCGCCGCCGGGTGTTGCTGCTCAGCCTGACCTGCCTCACCGTCTCCCAGGTGATCTCCGCGCTGGCACCCACCTTCGCGGTGCTGGCCGCCGGTCGCGTGCTCTGCGCGCTCACCCATGGCCTGCTCTGGTCGGTCATTGCGCCGATCGCGACCCGGCTGGTGCCGCCCAGTCACGCCGGCCGCGCGACGATGTCGATCTACATCGGGACCAGCCTCGCGCTCGTCGTCGGCAGTCCGCTGACCGCGGCGATGAGTCTGATGTGGGGCTGGCGCCTGGCGGTGGTGTGCGTGACCGTGGCCGCCGCCATCGTCACGGTGGCCGCCCGGGTGATGTTGCCAGAGATGGTGCTCACCGCGGACCAGCTCAAGTGCGTGGGCCCCCGGGCCCGCCACCACCGCAACCGTCGGCTGATCATCGTCAGCGTCATCACCATGATCGGCGTGACCGGGCATTTCGTCGCGTACACCTACATCGTGGAGATCATCCGCGAAGTCGTCGGTGTGCGCGGGCCGAACCTCGCGTGGGTGCTGGCCGCCTATGGCGCCGCCGGGGTGGTCGCCGTGGGCATGGTGGCGCGGCCGCTCGACCGCCGGCCCAAAGGGGCGATCATCGGTTGCATGGCCGGCCTGACGGCCGCGCTCGTCGTGCTGACCGCGCTGGCGCTGGGCGGCCGGCCCGCCGCGGCGGCAGCGCTGATCGGAACGGCGGCGATCGTGCTCTGGGGGGCGATGGCGACCGCCGTATCGCCGATGATGCAGTCCGCGGCGATGCGCAGTGGGGCCGACGATCCAGACGGGGCGTCGGGGCTGTACGTGACGGCGTTCCAGGTGGGCATCATGGCGGGCGCGCTGGCGGGCGGCTTGCTGTACGAGCGCAGCGTTGTCCTGATGCTGGCCGCCTCGGCCGGTTTGATGGCTGCCGCGCTGGTCGGTGCGGCGGCCAACCGCCAGGCGCTCGACGTTGCGCCGACAAGCTCACGCGATTCATAGCTGGCCAGCTCAACGGCGCAAATGCGGCAAGAACGGGGCGCCCGGCACCCCGGAATACGTTAGCTGGAGTGCGCCCTATGCCACACTGTGTCAGGAACTCGAGCGTGGAGGAATGCATATGTCGGGCTGGACGCGAGGGAGGCTTTGGGCCACCCTGAACGCAGCCGGATTGGCTTCAGTCATGGGTTTGGCACTGGTCTTGAGCGCCGCTCCGGCGCTGGCGGATCCGGACCCGGCCCCCGGCGATCCGGGCGTTGTGGCGGCCCCGCCCGGCCCGCCCGCGCCGCCGCCCGACCCGTTCGCGCCGCCGCCTCCCCCCGACGCGCCGGCGCCACCGCCGCCACCGGCCGCGCCGCCACCGCCGTGGATGCCCCCGGCGGCGCAACCGGCCGCGGCCTCGGCCGACGGGCAGAATCCCACCCCGTTCACCGGCACGCCGCCGTTCGGGCCGCCCTCGTTCGTCCCGAAAACCGGCTCGACGGTGGGTGTGGCCCAGCCGATCATCATCAACTTCCCCGGACCGGTTGAGGACGCGGGCGCGGCCATCAACGCCGTGCACGTCTCGTCCGTGCCGCCGGTGTCGGGCAAGTTCTACTGGATGACCCCGACCCAGCTGCGCTGGCGCCCGCTGAGCTTCTGGCCAACGCACACCGCGGTGACCGTCGACGCCGGCGGCACCGTGACCAACTTCCAGACCGGCGACACGCTGATCGCCACGGCCGACGACGCCACCCACCAGCTGACCATCACGCGCAACGGCACCGTGGAGAAGACCTTCCCGATGTCGATGGGCATGACGTCCGGCAATCACCAGACCCCCAACGGCACCTACTACGTGCAGGACAAGAAGGCGTCGGTGGTGATGGACTCCTCGACCTACGGGGTTCCGGTCAACTCGACCTACGGCTACAAGGTGACGGTGGAGGACGCGGTCCGCTTCGACAACGTCGGCGACTACGTGCACAGCGCGCCGTGGTCGGTGGACGATCAGGGCAAGCGCGACGTCAGCCACGGCTGCATCAACATCAGCCCCACCAACGCCAAGTGGTTCTTCGACAACTTCGGCCCGGGCGATCCCATCATCGTGAAGAACTCCAGCGGCGGAAACTACAAGAAGAACGACGGCTCGGCCGACTGGATCAACTAGCCTTCAGCCCAGCAGACGCAAAATCGCCCATTCCGACGCGGAATTGGGCGATTTTGCGTCTGTTCGGCAATGCGACCGTCTGGGGCTTTCGCCGGGCTGGCGATTATGTATAGCATCATACATAAGCAGGCCCGAAGGAGCGGCGATGCGCAGTCCACGCGAGCGGATGGTGATCTCCGCCGCGCTGTTGATCAGGGAGCGGGGGGCGCACGCCACCGCGATCTCGGACGTCCTCGAGCACAGCGGCGCACCGCGCGGATCGGCATATCACTACTTCCCGGGCGGGCGGACCCAACTGCTCTGCGAGGCCGTGGATTACGCCGGTGAGCACGTCGCCGCGATCATCGCCGGCGCCGAGAACGGGCCTGAGCTGATGGACACCCTGATCGAGAAGTATCGCCGCCAACTGCTCGACAGCGACTTCCGCGCAGGCTGCCCCGTGGTCGCGGTTTCCGTGGAGGCCGGCGAGGAAGAGCGCATGGCGCCCGTCGTCGATCGAGCGGCGTCGGCGTTCGGCCGCTGGACCGACCTGATCGCGCAGCGCTTCATCGCCGACGGGATACCGCGCGCACGGGCCGGCGACCTGGCCATCCTGGCCACCACCGCGCTGGAGGGCGCGATCGTGTTGGCCCGGGTGCGCCGCGACCTCACCCCCCTCGACGTCGTGCACCGCCAGCTACGCGAACTGCTGTCGGCCGAGGCGAACAGAAAGGACGTCCCGCGATGACCGGTGAATGGAAGTCCACGGCGTGCATCCTGTGCGAGTGCAACTGCGGCATCGTCGTCCAGGTCGAAGATCGCCGGCTGGCCCGCATCAGGGGCGACAAGGCTCACCCGGCGTCGCAGGGTTACACCTGCAACAAGGCCTTGCGGCTGGACCACTATCAGAACAGCGGCGCCCGATTGACCTCTCCGCTGCGCCGGCGCGCCGACGGCTCCTTCGAGGAGATCGACTGGGACACCGCGATTGTCGAGATCGCCGAGGGTTTCAAGCGCATCCGCGACGCCTACGGCGGGGACAAGATCTTCTACTACGGCGGCGGCGGGCAGGGCAATCACCTGGGCGGGGCCTACAGCGGCGCGTTCCTCAAAGCCCTCGGTTCGCGCTACCGGTCGAATGCCTTGGCGCAGGAGAAGACCGGTGAAGCCTGGATCGACGGTCAGCTGTACGGCGGTCACACGCGAGGCGAATTCGAGCACGCCGAAGTGTCGGTATTCATCGGGAAGAACCCGTGGATGTCACAGAGCTTTCCCCGCGCCCGGGTGGTGCTCAACGAGATCGCCAAGGACCCGAAGCGGTCGATGATCGTCATCGATCCGGTCGTCACCGACACCGCCAAGATGGCCGACTTCCATCTCCGGGTGCAACCCGGCACCGATGCGTGGTGCCTGGCCGCGCTGGCGGCCGTCCTCGTCCAGGAAAACCTCTGTGACGAAAAGTTTCTGGCCGAACACGTGCGCGGCGACGACGCCGTCCGCGCCGAGCTGCGCAAGGTTCCGGTGGCCGAGTACGCACAACGGTGCGGCGTGGACGAGGAGTTGTTGCGCGCGGCGGCGCGGCGCATCGGCGCGGCGGCCAGCGTCTCGGTGTTCGAGGATCTCGGTGTGCAGCAGGCGCCCAACAGCACGCTCTGCTCGTACCTGAACAAGCTGCTGTGGATATTCACCGGCAATTTCGCGAAAAAGGGTGGCCAGCATTTACATTCGGCGTTCGGTCCGCTGTTCGGTCAGTTCTCCGGGCGCACGCCGGTGACCGGTGCCCCCATCATCTCCGGGTTGGTGCCCAGCAACGTCGTTCCCGAAGAGATCCTGACCGATCACCCGGACCGGTTCCGGGCCATGATCGTGGAGAGCAGCAATCCCGCGCATTCGCTGGCCAACTCGGCCGCGTGCCGGGAGGCCTTTCAGGCGCTGGAACTGATGGTCGTCATCGACGTCGCGATGACCGAGACCGCCCGGCTCGCGCACTACGTGCTGCCCGCGGCATCCCAGTTCGAGAAGCCGGAAGCCACGTTCTTCAATCTGGAGTTCCCGCACAACGCTTTTCAGCTGCGCCGTCCGTTGCTCGAACCGTTGCCGGGGACGCTGCCAGAGCCGGAGATCTGGGCGCGGCTGGTGCGCGCCCTGGGTGTGGTCGACGACGCGGATCTGCGGCCACTGTCCGAAGCCGCCCGGCGCGGGCGACAGGCCTACACCGAAGCCTTCCTCACCGCGACCGCAACCAACCCGACCGTCGCCAAGCTGCTTCCCTACGTCCTCTACGAGACGCTCGGGCCGACGCTGCCGGACGGTCTGCGCGGCGCGGCCGCGCTGTGGGGGCTCGCCCAGAAGGCCGCGCTGACCTATCCCGAGGCGGTGCGCCGCGCGGGTCACGCCGACGGCAACGCGTTGTTCGACGCGATCCTCGACACCCCGTCCGGGGTGACGTTCACCGTCCACAACTACGAGGACGACTTCGCCCTGATCAGTCACGCCGACCACAAGATCGCGCTGGAAGTCCCTGCGATGCTTGACGATTTGCGGGCGCTGACCGCAGCACCGCCGCGGCTGACCTCACCGGATTTCCCGATCGTGCTGTCGGTGGGCGAGCGCCGCGCCTACACCGCCAACGACATCTTTCGCGACCCCTCCTGGCGCAAACGCGATGCGGACGGGGCGTTGCGCGTCAGCGTCGAGGACGCCCTGGCACTCGGGCTCGTGGACGGATGCCGTGCCCGCGTCAGCACCGCGGCCGGCAGCGCCGAGGCCACCGTCGAGATCACCGAGACCATGCTGGCCGGACATGCGGCCCTGCCCAACGGGTTTGGGCTCGACTACGTCGACGGCGACGGGCATACCTTGATCCCGGGGGTCGCCCCGAACGCGCTCACCTCGACCCAATGGCGCGACCCCTACGCCGGCACTCCATGGCACAAGCACGTGCCCGCCCGGATCGAACCGGCGGGAGTGCCCGTCAGTTCCAGATCCTGACCCGGCGCTGCGGGTCGAGGAACAAGGCGTCGTCCTCGGAGACCTCGAAGGCGTCGTAGAACGCGTCCATGTTGCGGATGACGCCGTTGCAGCGGAACTCCGGTGGCGAGTGCGGATCGGTTGCCAACCGCCGGATCGCTTCCGCCTGACGGGATTTGGTGCGCCAGACCTGGGCCCAGCCGTAAAACACCCGTTGCACGCCGGTGAGACCGTCGATGACCGGGGCGGGCCGGCCGTTCAGCGACAGCTGGTAGGCCAGCAGAGCGATCGACAACCCGCCCAGGTCGCCGATGTTCTCGCCGACGGTGAACGCGCCGTTCACGTGGTGGCCGGCGTCCAGCCCGCGCGGCGTGTACGCCTCGTACTGCTCGATCAGCGCTTTGGTGCGGGCGCCGAATTCGGCGCGGTCGGCGTCGGTCCACCAGTCCACCAGGTTGCCGTCGCCGTCGTACTTGGCGCCCTGGTCGTCGAAGCCGTGTCCGATCTCGTGCCCGATCACCGAGCCGATCCCGCCGTAATTGGCGGCGTCGTCGGCCTCGGCGTCGAAGAACGGTGGCTGCAAAATGGCTGCCGGGAAGACGATTTCGTTCATCCCCGGGTTGTAATAGGCGTTGACCGTCTGAGGCGTCATGAACCACTCGTCTTTGTCGACCGGGCCGCCCAGCTTGGCCAGTTCGCGGTCGTGGTTGACCGCGTATCCGCGCTGGAAGTTGCCGTAGAGGTCGGTGCGGTCGATCACGACCTTGGAGTAGTCCCGCCACTTCGCCGGGTAGCCGACCTTGGCGACGAACTTGTCCAGCTTGGCCAGCGCACGCTCCCGGGTTTGCGGCGTCATCCAGTCCAGCTCGTTGATGGACAGCCGATAGGCCGCCTTCAAGTTCTCCACCAGCGCGTCGATGCGGACCTTGGCGTCGGGCGGGAAATACCGTTGCACGTAGAGCTTTCCGACGGCATCGCCCATCAGGCTCTCCACCAGCGACACCGCCCGCTTCCAGCGTTCCCGGATCTGCTCGGCCCCGGTGAGCAGGCGGCCGTAGAAGTCGAAATCCGCGGCGACCAGCTCGTCGGTCAGCCAGGACGCGCGGGCGCGGATCACCCGCCAACGGGCCCAATCCTTCCAGTCCGCCAGGTCGGCCCCGGACCACAGGGCGGCGAAGGCGGTGAGGTAATCGGGTTGCCGCACAATGGTTTCCGCGAAATACTGCGGTGTCGCGCCCAGCGCGCTCACCCAGCCGGTCCAGTCGAAGCCCTTCCCTTCGGTCTGCAGATCGGCGAAGGTGCGCAGGTTGTAGCTGAGCTCGGCGTCCCGCCGCTTGACCACATCCCAGTGCGCGGCGGCCAGCTTGCCCTCCAGCGCCACGATGCGGGCCGCGGTGTCGGCGTGCGCGTCCGGGGTCCCGCCGTACACCAGGCCGAACATCCGCGCGATGTGACCGGGGTAAGCCGCCAGCACCTCGGCGTGCCGCTCCTCGCGGAAGTAGGACTCGTCGGGCAATCCGATGCCGGACTGGGTGACGTGCACCAGGTACCGGGCCGAGTTCTTGGCGTCGGTATCGATATACAGCGCGACGCCGCCGCCCACTCCCGTGCGCTGCAGCGCACCCACCGCCGCGGCCAACGCGTCCGGGTCCGCGGCGTCGTCGATGGTGGCCAGCTCGTCGAGCAGTGGTTGCAGGCCGCGGCGCCCGACGGTCTCCTCGTCGAGGAAGCTGGCGTAGAGGTCGCCGATGCGTTGCTGATCGGTGCCCGGGGGCGCGCCGGTCTCGCTGGCCTCGATGATCAGGTCGCGCACCTGTTCTTCGGCGCGGTCGTAAAGGTGGCGGAACGCACCGTCGGTCGCCCGGTCCGCCGGGATCTCGTATTCGGCCAGCCAGCGGCCGTTGACGTGACCGAACAGGTCGTCTTGGGGGCGGGTGTTGGCGTCGACATGGCTCAGGTCGATCCCCGAGCGAATGGCCTCTACAGTCACCCCGCCATCCTTCCATCTTTGTCGGGTGCGACGATCGGGCCATGTCCGACGGCGAGCGCACCGAGCCAGCAACCCAGGAAACGGAAGAGGCAGAACTCGCCGAACCCGGCGAAGCCCTTGACGACGAATCCGAGGTCGCCGACGGCCCGATGTTCTCCCCGTACGGCATCGCGTCGGCCGTCCTCGGCGTGCTGTCGGTGGCCGCGATCGTGTTCGGGTTCTTCCTCTGGTCCGGGCATCGCGACGACACGGCCGAACGCCGCTACCTCACCCGCGTCATGCAAACCGCCGCAGACTGGACGGGCGTGCTGATCAACATGAACAGCGGCAACGTCGACTCCAGCCTGCAACGGCTGCACGACGGGACGGTCGGCGAACTCAACACCGACTTCGACGCCGCCATGCAGCCCTACCGGCAGGTGGTGGAGAAGCTGCAGTCCAAGAGCGCCGGGCGCATCGACGCGGTTGCGGTCGAGACCGTGCGCCACGACCTGGACACCCAGCCCGGCGTTTCCCGACCCGTGGTCACCACGAAGTTGCCGCCCTTCGCGAGCCGCCTGGATTCGGTCATGCTGGTCGCGACGTCGGTCAGCGAGAACGCCGGCGCCAAACCGCAGACGGTGCACTGGAACCTGCGGCTCGACGTCGTCAGCGTGGACGGCAAGCTGATGATCTCGGGACTGGAATCCATCCGATGAGAAATTTGTGGCGCCTGCTCGCGTTCGACATCCTGGCCCCGGTGGCCGCGATCGCGGGGCTGTTGGCGATCGGCCTGATTCTGGGCTGGCCGCTGTGGTGGGTTTCGGCGTGCTCGGTGCTGGTGCTGTTGATCGTCGAGGGCGTCGGGGTCAATTTCTGGCTGCTGCGCCGTGACTCGGTCAGCGTCGGTACCGATGACGACGCGCCGGGCCTGCGATTGGCCGTGGTCTTGCTTTGCACGGCCGCGCTGGTGGCCGCGGTGGTCACCGGATACACGCACTGGACGCGCTCGGACCGCGAGTTCAAGGACGACTCCCGCGACGTGGTTCGGGTCGCCACGGGCATGGCGGAGGCGATGGCGTCGTTCACCCCGGGCGCCCCGGACAGCTCCATCGACCGCGCCACGGCGCTGATCGTCCCCGACCACGCCGCCGCGTTCAAAGAGCAGTACACGAAGACCAGCGCCGAGCTGGCCCAGCACAACGTCACCGCTCAGGCCGCGACGCTGGCTGCCGGGGTCGAGGCCCTCGGTCCGTCGGCGGCCAGTGTGGCGGTGATCCTGCGGGTCACCCAGAACGCACCGGGCCAGCCCACCAGCCGGTCGGCGCCAGCGCTGCGGGTGGCGCTGACCAAGCACGGCGACGCGTGGCTGGTATCGGACGTGCTGCCGATCAGGTGATCAGTTGGAGTCGGCCGAGCGCGTCGACTTCACCTTGACGAACCGATCCGACAGTCGGCGCATCCGGATCATCAGCGCGGCCGACGGGCTGGTGCTGCCGTCCAGGTAGGCGATGAGCTCCTCGGCGGTCACCCCGATGCGGGAGGCGAATTCCCCTTCGGCCAGGCCCGATCGGTCGATGAGCAGCCGCACGTGGCGGGCCACCTCGGCCCGTTCGTTGGCCTCCAGGTGGGTGCGGGCGCGTTCCAGCACCTCCCACAGCGCCTTGGAGATGCCGTAGGGGCGGGTGCCTTCGAGCACCTCTTCGACCTGGCGGGCGGTCCGCCCGTACGGATCGCGCTTCAAGGCCGCCGCGATGCGCTTCCAGGTGGCGATGTCGCCGCCCTGCAGCGCGGCGCGAATGGCGGACGTCGGCCAGAACTCCACCGGCTGGTCGGGGTCTTGAACAGGTCCACTGCGCGATTCACCGCCGGGGGCGCCCTCGCGCATGTGCGGGTCGGTGGCCGGCCGGTGGGACGGCAGTGTGGAGCGTCGGTCAGGTGCCAACGTCACCTCGCCTCCTCCAGCATCGCTACGGCCACCGACAGGCAGCGCTGCCTGATCTCTTCCCAGTCGGGGTGGGCGTCGGCCTCGGACGACCCCTGCTCGTCGTTCAAATCACAGGGATCCGGATCAGCGAGTCGACGGACCAACTGGGTGGCGATCCATTCCCGCCTGGGCGACTGACAACAGTAGTACCTGTCCATGCCGGCCAGCACCACAGCGGCGGTCTCGGGCTCCAACGTTTCAACCATATCGGCAAAGTCGGCGTAATCGCGGCGACTGTTACGGCACATGATGAGGTAGCCCTTCAGCCGCAGCGTCTCGGCGCCGGTCGGGACCAGCAGCCGGTCGCCGGTGGGCAGCTGAACGTGGGTGGTTTCGACGGGGCTGCGGCGTTCGTAGACCGGCCGGTCCGCGGTGTCGGTCTCGCTCTCCAGCGCGTCGATGGCGACCGAGAGCCGCCCCCGCCACAACGTGACCGGGTGGACGGGCCGGTCCGACCCCACGATCGCCTTGGCGATGCCGTTGCGTGACGTCAGGCCACCGACCAACTTCTTGGCCGTGCCGTTGGTGTGACCGTTGCTGCCGGTCCTGCGGTCGGCGGTGCCCACCGCGACGCCCGCCTTCTCGTCGTCGATGTTGACCTGATGGGGAATCTGACCGGGGTCACGGCCGCGATCCTGGTCCGGCCCCCGCAGCTGCGCGCCCTGCCTCTCCTTGCCGCTGCGCCCGCAGCCGGTGAACGCCAGCGGATCGGTCACGCAGATGGCGTCGGGCGCCAGGTGCTTGAGCTTGGCCGCCGACTTGAGCACCATCCGCAGGTCGGCGTTGGGCGCCGTCAGCGCCGATATGTCGTCGGGAATGACCACGACGTCGCCGAGGTCGACCTCCGGCAGCGGCCGGTCGAAGTCGACCGACGGCAGCACGCGCGACAGCCATGGCGGGATCCACCAGTTCCACTGCGCAAACATCGCCATCAGCGCCGGTACCAAGACCAGCCGCACCACGGTCGCGTCCACGGCGATCGCCACCGCGCACGCCACACCGATCTCGGCCACCAGCGGCATGCCGGCGAACGCGAAGCCGATGAAGACGGCGATCATGATCAGCGCCGCGCTGGTGATGGTGCGGGCGCTGGTGCTCACGCCGTACGCGACGGCGTCGCGGGTGTTGCCGGAATGCAGGAAGCGTTCCCTGATGCGGGTCAGCAGGAAGATCTCGTAGTCCATCGACAACCCGAAGGTCATCGCGAGCACCAGCGGGGGGACCGTGCTGTCGATCGAGCTGATCTGGGCGAACCCGAGGTCCTTCAGCCAGCCCCACTGGAACACCATCACCAGGCTGCCGTAGGCGGCCGCGACCGACAGCAGGGTCATCAGCACGCCCTTGAGCGCCAGGAACACCGAGTGGACCGAGAGCAGCAGCATCACGAACGCGATCAGCGCCACGATGGCCAGCACCAGCGGCTCGGTCTTGGACACCTGGTCGTCGAAGTCCTTGATCAGCGCGGTCGGGCCGCCGACGTCCACTCGTGCGGTTCCCCGGTCGGGCACCTTGGGCAGCTGTGCGCGCATCCAGCCGACCGTCTCGCGGGCGCGCATGTCCTCGGGGTCGACCGACAACACCGCGGACAGCAGGGTGCTGCCGTTGTCCTCGGCGAATTGCGGCGGCGCCACCGAGACGATGTTCGGGGCCTGCGTCATCCGCTGCCGGATCGCGCTGATGGTCTGGCTGTGTTCGGGCGAGGCGGCGCCGCCGTCCGGGAAGGTGACCAGCACCCGAATCGGGCCGAGCGCGCCGGGGCCGAGGGCCTGGGCCGCGGCGCCGACGCCGGCGCGGATTTCGTGCGACGAGTCGAACTGGCGCAACAGGCTGTTGCCGAGCACCATCGAGGAGGCCGGCGCGGCCATGACGAGCAGGACCAGCGAGGCGGCCAGCGCCGAGATCCACGGCCGGCGCATCACCCAGCCGATCCAGCGGTTCCAGAACCGCGATTGGCCACCCTCCGGCCCGCGCGACCAATGCAGGAATGCCGATCGCTTGGCTGCCGAGCGGCCGAACGTCGCCAGCGCCGCGGGGGTCAGTGTGGTCGAGGTCAGCATCGCGACCGCGACGGCCAGGATCGCCCCGGTGGCCATCGATTTCAGCGCCGGGGTGTTGATCACGTAGATCCCGGTGAGCGAGGCGACGACGGTCATCCCGGACAGCACCACCGCCAGCCCCGAGGTGGCCATCGCGGCGTCGACGGCCTCCCGCGGCTCGCGGCCAGAGCGCAGCTCCTCGCGGAAGCGCATCAAGATAAACAGCGAATAGTCGACGGCGAGGGCGATCCCGAACATGGAGACCGTCGAGGTCACGAACACCGACATGGTCGTGTAGGCGGACAGCAGGTAGACCAGGCCCATGGTGACCACGACCGTGCAGACGCCGAGGGCAAGCGGGATCGCCGCGGCCGCCAGCGAGCCGAACACGGCGAGCAGGACGATGAGGATCACCGGCAGGTTCCAGCGCTCGGCGGCGGCGATGTCGTGCTTGGTGTTCTGCGCCGCGGCGGCGGACAGCGCGCCCTGGCCGATCACGTACAGCCGCACCCGGCCGTTGGCGGTCTGGCCGGGCTGGTCGCCCTTGATGCCGACCTTGGTGCGCAGCTGCTTGGCGACGTCGCTGGTGTTGCGGGAGTCCAGGCGCAGCGACAGCACGTACGGCCGGTCGGGTTGGGGCGGACGCTGGGTGGGGTTCGGCACCTCCGAGACGCCGGGGACCTCGGCGGCGGTCCGCCTCAGTTGCGCGACCGCGTCGTTGATGTCGGCGTAACTGGCATCGGGGCGGGGCGCGGCCACCAGGGCCAGCGAGGACGACCCCTGGTCGTGGTAGAGCTCCTCGAGCTGGTCGTGGACGAGCAGCGACTGCGAACCGGCCACGTCGAAACCGCCGCCGGTCAGGTTCCCCGACTGCGTCAGGGCGAGATAGACCGCCGGAACCAAAGCCAGCAACCAGCCGGTGAAGACCAACCAGCGGTACTTACGCAGGCTGCGGCTGAGGCGCATCATTAACTGCTGGATTTCGTCACTCCCCGTGTATCGCGTAACGCGTGTTGGCGAGAATACCGCAGCGACCTGTGGATGATGTGAGCTTTCTAGTTCCTGAGCTGCAACGACGGCGTTGTTGCCAAGACGCTGCCAAGCCGTTGTGAGCCGGTGACCGGCGGGACTTTCCTCACAGGGCCTCGCTCGGGCTGGCAGGGGTGCCGGCGGCGATGGCAGGATGTCGGATGGCCCGCTGAGCCCTGGGGAGCTCCGCTATCGAAGAGGCCGTCTATTGCAGCCGTTTGCGAGGCGTCGGTGCTGGGTGCGACGTCGCAAACACGAAGGAGTTTCCATGACGAGAGGCACCGCGACCGGGCGCCGCAGAATCTTCGCCGGCTTGATCGCCGCCACCCTGCCGTGCGCCGCCCTCGCCGTCCTGGCGGGGCCGCCGGCCACGGGCGCTACCGACCCGTGCTCGGCCAGCGAAGTCGCCCGGACGATCGGTTCGGTATCCAAGTCGATGGGGGACTACCTGGACTCGCATCCCGAGACCAACCAGACGATGACGTCGATGCTGCAGCAGCAGGCGGGCCCGCAGTCGATGACCGGGCTGAAGTCCTACTTCGAGGCCAACCCCAAGGTGGCCGGCGACATGACGTCGATTGCCCAGCCCCTGACCAACCTGTCGCTGCAGTGCAAGTTGCCGATCTCGCCCGCCCAGGCGATGGGCATGATGCAGCAGGCGCAGGGCGCCGCCGGTGGGCTACCCGCCCTGCCGGGTAATGCGGCAGGGGCGTCACCGCTGGCCGGCACGCCGGCCGCCACCGGCCCCGTCGCACCGGCGCCGGCCAACCCGCTGTCGGGCCCGTCGCGCGGCAACACCGCCGGCTAGTTCTCGGTTTCCGCGCTGCGGTCGGGCGGTAACGGGCCCTGTAGGGCGGTCTCGGTCGGATCGTTGGCGGGCTGGTTCTGCTGCGCGGTCGGTTCGGTGTCGGGCAGGGGCTCCTCCTCGTCCGGGACGGCGACGTTCTCCGTGCGGAACACGAAGAAGAACACCACCCAGCCGATGGCGGACATCAGCAACCAGCTGATCAGCCGGTAGATCAGCATCGCCGAGATCGCGTTGGGCAGCGACATGCCGCTGGACACCAGCCCGGGCACCAGCACCGCCTCCACCACCAACAACCCGCCCGGCATCAGCGGTATGGTGCCGACGGCGCGGGCGGCCGCGTAGGCCACCGTCAGCCCGGCGACCGACGCGTGGTCCCCGGCGGCGTACGCCGCGAAGCCGAGGCACGCCACGTCGGCGACCCAGTTGAACATCGACCAACCGAACGCCACCCCCATGTCGCGCCGGCCCAGGCTCACCGATTCCAGCTGCATCAGGGTTTGGCGCCACCTGTCCAGGCCGGTGTCGGCGGGCCGCCCGCGGACGGAGTTGACCCAGGACAACACCCGGCCGCCGATGCCGTCGATCAGCTCGGGCCGTGAAGCGACGGCCTGGGCGAGAATGAGCAACGCGACGAAGCCGCCGAGGGTGAACAGCAACGAAAAGGGGTTGTTCTTCGCACCGAGGAAGAACGCGCCGCCCAGCCCCAGCAGCGCCAGGCCGACGGCCTGCAGGACGCCCCCCATCACCAGCTGCCACGACGCGACCACCGTCGAGGCGCCCCAAAGCCGTTGCTGCCGAAGCAAAAACGTGGCGGAAAGCACCGGTCCCCCGGGCAGCGTGGTGCTCAGCGAGTTGGCGGCATAGATGGCGGCTTCGGATCGCAATTGTTTGACGTGTACGCCGGCCGACCGCAGCAGCGTGCGCTGGATTTGCGCGAAGCTGTGCATCGACGCGGCCGATGCCACCACCGACGCCAGCAGCCACCACCAGTTCGCCTCGTACACGCTCATCCAGGCCTTGGCCAGCTGATGCCAGCCCAGGGCGACCTCCACGGCAAGCACGATGGCGACGATCCCGAGGATCACCCACCGCAGCCACCAGTACTTCCCGCGCGGGGCCTCTTCGCGCGGGAATTCGAGATTGCGGGCGGGTGCGTCGTGCGACACGTGATTTAGGGTAACGGTGCAGGTGGCGCGGGGATCGTCGCGCGTCGCCGACCGTGTCTCGGAAGTTCCGGGGTCGTAACCGGATCGTGCCGGGCTGGCCGTGGCCGGCCGGCGTGCGGACGCATCCGCGCACGTTTGGCGGTGCCCCGCGCCGGATAGGCTCACCCAATGCCGGCAAACACCGACGACGCTTCGGTCGAACCCCTCGTCCGCAAGACCGCAGCCTGGGCCTGGCGTTTGCTGGTCATCCTCGCCGCGCTGCTCGCCCTGCTGTGGGTGGTGAAGAGGCTCGAGATCATCATCGTCCCGGTGCTGGTGGCGCTGCTGCTCAGCGCCCTGCTGTTGCCGGTGGTCGACTGGCTCGACCGGCGCGGCCTGCCCCGCGGCGGGGCGGTGGCGATGGTGCTGCTGGGTGGGTTCGCGATCCTGGGCGGCATCCTCGCGTTCGTCGTCATCCAGTTCATCGACGGTCTGCCGGGCCTCACCGAGCAGGTGACCCGCAGCATCGAGTCCACCCGGCGCTGGCTGATCCACGGGCCGGCGCATTTGCGCCGCGAACAGATCGACAACGCGGGCAACGCCGCCATCGAGGCGCTGCGCAACAATCAGGCGAAGCTGGAAAGCGGCGCCCTGTCCACCGCGGCCACCATCACCGAGCTGGTCACGGCCGCGGTGCTGGTGCTGTTCACGCTCATCTTCTTCCTCTACGGCGGCCGCAACATCTGGGCTTACGTGTCCAAGGTCTTCCCGGCCGACGTCCGCGACCGGGTGAGCGAGGCGGGCCGGGCCGGCTACGGGTCGTTGACCGGATACGTGCGCGCCACCTTCCTGGTGGCCCTGACCGACGCCGCCGGGGTGGGCACGGGCCTGGCGATCATGGGCATCCCGCTGGCGCTGCCGCTGGCCTCCCTGGTGTTCCTGGGCGCCTTCATCCCGCTCGTCGGTGCCCTGATCTCGGGGCTGGTGGCCGTGGTGGTCGCCCTGTTGGCCAAAGGCATTGTGTACGCACTGATCACGCTCGGTTTGCTGATCGCGGTGAACCAGCTGGAGGCCCACGTGCTGCAGCCGCTGGTGATGGGTCGCGCGGTCTCGATTCACCCGCTCGCGGTGGTGCTCGCCATCTCCACCGGCGGCGTACTCGCCGGGATCGTCGGCGCGCTGCTGGCCGTGCCGACGGTCGCGTTCCTCAACAACGCGATGCAGGTGCTGCTAGCCCCGGATCCGGAGGCCGAAGCCGAGAAGCAGACCGAAGAGGCCGACGAGGGCAGCATCATGCAGGCCGAACCGGACGAACCCAAAGCGAAGGCCGACTGAGGCCCTACAGCCGACCTTCGCGGCGCAGCAAATCCTGGGCGGACAAACCACCGCCCGAACGCCGGCGCTGGCGCGCGTCGCCGTTATCGGCCTGTCCGCGCGGGTTCAGCTTCTCCGTGGCGGCGTCGGGGTCGTTGCCCTCCGGCCGCACGGACGGGATGGCGGTGGTGGGTTCCACGGCGTCGCCCTTGTCGTCAGAACGGTTGGGGGGCACCGGGATCGCCCGGGTTTCGCCGCCGGACGGTGGTGCCGGCGGCGCGGCGGGCCCAGGCGCGGAAGGTCGCGCCGGTGCGGGCGGGGCGGCATTGGCCGGCCGCTCGTGGGCGGGGTGGTGCGCCGGGCCGGCGGGGGCGGCGTTGGGCACCGAGAGGCGCGTCGTCTTGGCCTCGGTCGGCTGACCCGGCCGGGTCTGCAGACGCGTGGTGTCGGCGGCGTCGGCCGCGGGCGGCGCGGAGCGCATCGCCGCGCCCGCTGGCACTTCCGTGCCGGGCTTGGGTTCGGCCGGCCCCGGACGGGTCGCCCGCGACGGCTCGAGGGCCGCGGGGTGCGTGGGGTCGTGCGGCGGGCGCGGCCCGGCGGCGACCAGGCTGGCCGCCACCGGGGGCCGCGCGGGCCGCCCGTTGAGGGTCGGCCGCTTGCGCTCGTCGGGCAGGTCGATCTCGCCCAGCCCGATCTTGTTCTGCAGGCGCCTCGCCCAGCGCGGGGCCCACCAGCAGTCGTCGCCGAGCAGCTTCATCACCGAAGGCACCAGGAACATGCGGACCACGGTGGCGTCCAGCAGCAGGGCCGCCATCAGGCCGAACGCCAGGTATTTCATCAACACCAGGTCGGAGAACACGAACGAACCGGCGACCACGGCGAGTACGAGCGCGGCGGCCGTGATCAAGCGCCCGGTGGTCGCGGTGCCGATCCGGATGGCCTCGGCGGTCGACATGCCGCGTTCGCGTGCCTCGACCATGCGGGAGACCAGGAACACCTCGTAGTCGGTGGCCAGGCCGAAACCGACCGCCACGACCAGCGCGATGAGCACCACCATCAGTGAAGTCGGCGTGAAATTCAGCAAATGCGATAGGTGCCCGTCGACGAAGATCCAGGTCAGGATGCCCAGGGTGGATCCCAGCGTCAGCGCGCTCATCAGCACCGCCTTGATCGGCAACACCACCGAGCCGAACGCCAGGAACATCAACAGAAGCGTGGCGCTGAGCAGCAGCACCAGCATCAGTGGGCCCTTCGCGGCCAGGCTGTGGATGCTGTCCTGCTCCAGCGCCGGTGTGCCACCGACCAGCAGGGCGAGGCCCTTCGGCGGGCTCACCGCCCGCAGTTCGCTGATCTTCTTGGCGGCGTCGCTCTTATTGAGCAGGCCGTTCTGGATCACCCGCACCGAGCCGTCCTTGGGCACCGTCGTCCCGTTCGGTCCGGCGACGCAGGGGTTCCCGGCGATGGTCGGGCAGGGCCGCTCCTCCCAGGTCTTGTCGGTGAACCCGGAGATGGAACTGATCCGGCTGCGGATGTCGGCCACCTGCTGGTCGGTCACCTTGCTGTGGTTGGTGCTCTCGATCACGACCGTCAGCTGTTCGGTGCGGTATCCGGGGAATTGCTTGTCGAAGTGTTCCTGCGCCAGGCGCACGGGGTTGTTGGGCGGCAGGTACTTCTCGCTCATGCCGCCGAACGACAGGTTGCCCAGCGGGATGACCAGCAGGATCATGCCGACGGCGATCGGGATGGCGAAGGCCAGCGGGCGCTTCATCACCCAGTTGACGAGCTTGCCCCAGAAACCGGCCTCGACCTCCTCGCGCGTCTTGGTCTTCTGCAGCCGGTCCGCCAGCCAGTTGAGGTAGGCCCGCGAGTACTTCCAGTTCCGCAGGAACGGCACCCGGAACGCCGTCCGCACGCCCAGCGCGTCGACGTGGCGGCCCAGGATGCCCAGGCACGCCGGCAGGAATGTGATCGACAGCAGCGCCGCCAGCCCCACCGCCGCGAAGATCGCGTAGGTCAGCGAATGCACGAAGCCCTGCGGCAACACCAGCAGGCTGGCGCTCGAGGCGATGATCAGCACCGCCGAGAACGTCACCGTGCGACCGGCCGTCATGACGGTGCGTCGCACGGCGGCCTCGGTGTCGTAGCCCTCGGCGATCTCCTCCCGGAACCGGCTGACCACGAATAGCCCGTAGTCGATGGCGATGCCGAGCCCGATCAGCGAGACCACCGGCTGGGCGAAGAAGTGCACCGGCCCGAATACCGCGACGAGCCGCAGGATGCCCAGGGCTCCGGCGATGCTGAGGCCGCCCACGATGGCCGGCAGGCCGGCGGCGATCGCGCCGCCGAACACCAGGAACAGCACCACCGTGACCAGTGGTAGCGCCAGCACCTCCATGCGGCGCTGGTCCGTGGCGATGGTGCCGGTCAGGGCGTTGGCGATCGGCTCGAGGCCGGCGAGCTGCACCGTGCCGCCGTCGAGCTTCTGCAGCGCCGGCGCGATGGCCTTGTAGTTGTTGAGGATGCTGTCGTCGTCGTCGCCCTTCAGCGGGATGGACACGAACGTGTGTTTCTTGTCCTCGCTGACCATCCCCTTGATCAGGGGATTCGTGCTCTCCGGTGCCGCCAGCCACCCGGCCCAGCCGACGACCTGGTCGGGATGGTCGGTCTTGAACTTGTTGAGCTCGCCGACGATCTTGTCCCGCCACGCGGCGTCATCGACGGTCTGTCCGCTGGGAGCCGTGAACGTGGCCACGACGTGGCTGGTGCGGTCGCGGCCGTAGGTCTGGTCGCCCAGCACCGAGGCCTTGACGGACTGACTGCCGTCGTCGTAGAAACCGCTCTGGGTGACATGCTTGCCGAGGCTGACCCCGAAGACGCCGCCGAGAAGGCACAGAGCTACCGTGACCCCGATAACGATGTACCGGTAGCAGTACACAGTTCGACCCCACCAGGCGAACACGCAAGCTCCTTACTGGATCGTCAACGACCCGCGCATCGGTTTTCCAGTGTCACACACGCGCGGTCAACAGAGCGGACAGCGGCCGGAACGGCTGCAGCCATGCTCCCTGGTCAGGCAGCGAATCTAGGCCGATCCGCGGCAAGGGCTCCCGGAACACACCGCTGATGTCTTCCAGGTCGACAAAGTCCAAGGTATCCGACGCTAGCGCCCAACTCGCATGTTCGCGAAATCCGATGACTTGAACGGTGACCCCGGAGCGTGCTATCTCCTCGAGCGGTTGGCGAAACGCCTGGCCGTCGGCCGACGCCACCACCAGCGCCGCCAGCCCTTCGCTGCGTCGCAGTTCGATGTGGGCGAGCATGTCGCGGTCGACGTCACTGTCCTCGTCGATCTTCGGTTTGGCGAAGACCGCGAATCCCACGTTACGAAGGGCGTCCACCCAGGGGCGGACCACGTCGGCGCTGCCGGGCGCGATGTTGGTGAAGACGGTGGCCTCGGGTTCGACGATGACGCCCGGCCGGCCGGCACTGATCTCGGCCGTGCGCGCCAGCAACCAGCGCCCCAGGGCGTCGAACCGCGGACGCTCCAGGGCGGTGGGGCGTCGCCCCAGGATCGACCCGAGCCCCATGTCGAGGTTGGGCGCGTCCCACACCAGCAATACGCGCCCGCCCGGCGGCGAGAAGCTGCCGAGCGCGTCGTCGGGCAACGCCGGCAAAGGTTCAGCTGCCGTGGTCTGTTCTTCCGCCAGGCTCATAGTCATCGCCTACTCATGTCGTAGCCAGATGAATTCGGTCACGGCGCTGCCCGCCTCGTGGGCCTTCGTCTCGTATTTGGTGGTGGGCCGCACCACCGAGATCGGCAGCCGGCTGGCGGCATCGACGCGACGCAGCCGCGGCTCGGCGTCGCCGACCTCGCCGATGTGTTCGGCGTACCCGGGGTGGTCCGTCGCGGCGTGCAGGACACCACCAGGGAGTAACCGGTCGGCGATGAGGCCAATCGTGCCCGGTTGCAGAAACCGGCGCTTGTGATGACGGGCCTTGGGCCAGGGATCGGGAAAGAACACCCGCACCCCGGTCAGCGAACCGGACGGGATCAGCCGCTGCAGCACCTCGACCCCGTTGCCGCGGATCAAGCGGATGTTGCCGACCCCCTCGCGGTCGATCGCGCACAGCAGCTGCGCCAGCCCGCGCTTGTAGATTTCCACCGCGATCACATCGACATCGGGCTCATCCTTAGCCATCGCCAGCGTGGATATGCCGCTGCCGCAACCGATTTCGAGCACCAGCGGCGCCTGGCGGCCAAACCATGCGCGGGTGTCCAGCGGCGCCTGTCCGGCGCCGTCGCCTTCGCCGGCCGCGGCGTCCAGGGACAGGCCCAGCTCCGGCCACCGCCGCTCCCAGGTCTGCCGCTGGGCGTCGGAAAGGGCGGATCGTCGGGAGCGAAAGCTCGATGCCGGAAGGTAGCGCTGGCCGCGACGGTCGTCCGACTCCTCCTCAGGCGCGTCGGGGAACGCTCCCGCCCGGGGTTGCGCATGCATTTGTCCATGGTGGCCCATAACCGAGTGATGTAGCCGCCCCTGGTCCAGATTGATACCCAACAGTTGCCTTCAGCTGGTAACAGTCAATCGGTGGCTCGCATCAAAGTGACGCAAGTGCCACCATTCGGGGGGACCCGACCGGCCCCCGGGTCGGATCCAACGAACCGAACGCAGATCATGAGGGGACGATGAGCGGACAAGGACACCAGGATTTCGTCGACGAGCTGGCGCGGTTCGCCGCCGGCCACGCCGACCCGCGCGTGACGGCCATCGCCGAGCGAACGGCCGCGCCCTTGCGCGTGCTGGTCCGGGGACGCCGCGGCGTGGGGTGCGCCACGGTGGCGCGGGCGCTTGACCGCGCCGGAGCCCCCGCGGGGATCTCGGTGACGACCGCCGGCGGCCGCGAAGTCGACGTCGTCGTGCACGTGACCACCGAGGTGGTCAAGCCCGAAGACATCGACGCGATCGCCGCCGCCGCACGTCCGGTGGTGGCGGTGCTGAACAAGGCCGACCTGGCCGGTTCCCTCGCCGGCGGGGACGGGCCGATCGCGGTGGCGCGAACGCGTTGCGCGGAGCTTGCCGAACTGGCGGGCGTGCCCACGGTGCCGATGGCCGGCCTGCTCGCCGTCGCCGCGGTCGACGACCTGGACGCCCCGCTGTGGGCGGCGCTGCGGACGCTGGCCGCACACCCCGGGGTGGCCGCCTCCCTCGACGGCTCGTTCGCCGGGTTCATGTCGGCGGACAATCCGGTGCCGGCCGACGTGCGGCTGCGCCTGCTGAACACCCTGGACCTGTTCGGCATCGCGATCGGGGTCGCCGCCGTCCGGCAGGGCAGGACGGCCGCGCAGGTGCGGGCGCTGCTGCGCCGGACGAGCGGTCTCGACGCCGTGCTGTCCCACATTGCGATCGCCGGCGCCGAAGTGCGCTACCAGCGGGTGCTGGACGCCGTCGCGGAGTTGGAGGCCCTGGCGGTCGGCTTGGGGGAATCGGCGGCGACGATCAGCGGATTCCTGTCCCACGACGACACGGTGGTCGCCCGGATGGCGGCCGCCGTCGACCTGGCGGAGGCGGCCGGGCTGGACCCGGACCACGGGGAACCGGCTGATCGGGACCGCGACCCGTCCGCGCACCTGCCGCGCGCGGTGCGGTGGCAGCGTTACAGCCGGGTGTCGGCGAGCGAGCTGCACCGCGCCTGCGGGGCCGACATCGCCAGGGGCTCGATGCGGCTGTGGTCGCGGGCCTGCGGGTCGCTGCCCGGCGACCCGCTGGGGGACTGGCGATGAGCGCCGACCAGCACGACGATCCGGTCGCCCGCGTCGACGCGCTGGTGACAAGCATCGGTCCGGAGCTGGATGCGCCCGCCATCCACCGCCGTGACGTGGTGCTGGTGACCGGGCCGTGGATGGCCGGGGTGACCGCGGTGGCCGCGGCGCTGCGCGAGCGGCTGCCGGAGCACAAGTTCGTCGAGTCGGCGGACCTGGGCCCGGGCGAGGCGCCGACGGCGGTGGTGTTCGTCGTCTCGGCGGCGGCCCACCTCACGCAGTCGGACTGCGCGCTGCTGGACTCCGCCGCCGCGCACACCGATGTGGTGGTTCCAGTGGTGTCCAAGATCGACGTGCATCGCGCCTGGCGCGACGTGCTGGCCGCCAACCGCGAGACGCTGGCCGCGCACGCGCCGCGTTACCGCGGCGTGCCCTGGGTGGGGGCGGCCGCCATGCCCGACCTCGGCGAGCAGGACGTCGACGATTTGGTGCAGACGCTGTCGACGCGGTTGGCCGACTCCGAGGCCGCGCGCCGAAACCGGCTGCGGGCGTGGGAGTTCCGGCTCAGGACCGTGGCGCAGCGGTTCGACCGCGACGCCGACGGCGCCGGGCGGCGGGCTCGGGTCGACGCGCTGCGCGACGAGCGCAGCACGGCGCTGCGGCAGAGGCGCGAGGCGAAGACCGAACGCACCATCACGTTGCGCGGTCAGATTCAGCAGGCGCGGGTCCAGCTGTCCCACTTCGCCCGCAATCGTTGCTCGTCGGTGCGTAGCGAGCTGCAGGAAGACGCCGCGGGATTGTCCCGGCGCCACATGCCCGGCTTCGAGGCGCACACGCGTGGCCGGCTCGACGAGTTGGTCGCCGAAGTGAACGAGGGCACCGCCAGCCACCTTGCGGATGTCGCGCAGGTGGTGGGGGTCGCGACGACGCTGCCGGCAGTCGAGGAGCTGCCGACGGTCGACGTCCCTCCGCCCCCGCTGAAATCGCGGCGGCACGAGACCTGGCTGATGATGCTGCTGGGCGCCGGGTTCGGCCTGGGCGTGGCGCTGACCCTGAGCCGGCTGATGAGCGGGCCGGCCGCTCGGCTCAGTCCCGCGCTGTCCGTCGTCGCGGCGGTGACGTGCGTGGCGATCGGGCTGGCGGTCACCCTCCTGGTGGTCAATATCCGTAGCCTGCTGCGCGACCGGGCGCTCCTGGACCGCTGGGCGGGCGATGTGACCTCCTCGCTGCGATCGGTGGCGGAGGAGCTGGTGGCCACCCGCGTCCTGGTGGCCGAGTCGGTGCTCAGCAAAGCGGTGCTGGCCCAGGACGAGGTGGAGAACGCCGAGGTGAGCGACCAGGTCAGCGCCATCGACCGCGAGCTGCGCGCCCATGCCATGGCCGCGTCGCGGGCCGCCGCCGCGCGGGAGCGGGAGCTGCCGACGGTGCTGGCGGCCCTGGACGCCGTTCGTGCGGAACTGGGTGAAGCGGGTATATCTTCGGCCACCGATGAAGCGTCCGACGGCAAATTGGACGGAGAAATCGAGGCAACCGAAAAACCGGCTTCTAGGAGCGGCGATGGAGATTCTGGCGGATCTTCTGAATCGTTGTTGTGAGAAGGCTTATACCTGCCCGAGACTTCCCCGACAAGGTGCTCACGATAACCTGTAGTTAACGCCACCATGTCAACCGTTGTGTGGGCGACCGCATATGCGTTAGGCACCCAAAAGAAGCCCGAGTACGCAGAAGAATTCAGGAGACTTCGATGACCTCAGCGACCATCCCCGGATTGGACACCGCGCCCACGAAGCATCAGGGGCTGCTGTCGTGGGTACGGGAGGTCGCCGAGCTCACGCAGCCCGAGCGCGTGGTGTTCACCGACGGCTCCGCCGAAGAGTTCGATCGGCTCGCCGGTCAGCTGGTCGAGGCGGGCACGTTCACGAAGCTGAACGAGAAGAAGCACCCCAACTCCTACCTGGCGTTGTCCGACCCGTCCGACGTGGCGCGGGTGGAGTCGCGGACCTTCATCTGCTCCGAGCGCGAGATCGACGCCGGCCCCACCAACAACTGGATGGAACCGGCCGAGATGCGGGGCCTGATGACCGACCTGTACCGCGGCTGCATGCGCGGCCGCACCATGTACGTGGTGCCGTTCTGCATGGGCCCGCTCGGCGCGGACGACCCCAAGCTGGGCGTGGAGATCACCGACTCCGAGTACGTCGTCGTGTCCATGCGCACGATGACCCGGATGGGCAAGGCAGCCCTGGAAAAGATGGGCGACGACGGGTTCTTCGTCAAGGCGCTGCACTCGGTGGGCGCCCCGCTGGAGCCCGGCCAGCAGGACGTGCCGTGGCCCTGCAACGACACCAAGTACATCACCCACTTCCCGGAGACCCGCGAGATCTGGAGCTACGGCTCCGGCTACGGCGGCAACGCGCTACTGGGTAAGAAGTGCTACTCGCTGCGCATCGCGTCGGCGATGGCCCACGACGAGGGCTGGCTGGCCGAGCACATGCTGATCCTCAAGCTGATCTCCCCCGAGAACAAGGCGTACTACTTCGCCGCGGCCTTCCCGTCGGCCTGCGGCAAGACCAACCTCGCGATGCTGCAGCCCACCATCCCGGGCTGGCGCGCCGAGACCCTGGGCGACGACATCGCCTGGATGCGGTTCGGCAAGGACGGCCGGCTCTACGCGGTCAACCCCGAGTTCGGTTTCTTCGGGGTCGCGCCGGGCACCAACTGGAAGTCCAACCCCAACGCCATGCGCACCATCGCCGCGGGGAACACCGTCTTCACCAACGTCGCGCTCACCGACGACGACGAGGTGTGGTGGGAAGGCCTGGAGGGCGAGCCGGATCACCTGATCGACTGGAAGGGCAACGACTGGTACATCCGCGAGACGGAAACCAAAGCGGCGCACCCGAACTCGCGTTACTGCACGCCGATGTCGCAGTGCCCCATCCTGGCGCCGGAGTGGGACGACCCGCAGGGCGTGCCGATCTCGGGCATCCTGTTCGGCGCCCGCCGCAAGACCACGGTGCCGTTGGTGACGCAGGCCCGCGACTGGCAGCACGGCGTGTTCATGGGCGCCACCATGGGCAGTGAGCAGACCGCCGCGGCCGAAGGCAAGGTCGGCACGGTGCGCCGCGACCCGATGGCCATGCTGCCGTTCCTGGGCTACCACGTCGGTGACTACTTCCAGCACTGGCTCGACCTCGGCAAGAACTCCGACGAGTCCAAGATGCCGAAGGTGTTCTTCGTCAACTGGTTCCGCCGCGGCGACCAGGGCGAGTTCCTGTGGCCGGGCTTCGGCGAGAACAGCCGCGTCCTGAAGTGGATCGTCGACCGCATCGAGCACCAGGCCGGCGGCCAGGACACCCCGATCGGCGTCGTGCCGGCCGCGGCGGACCTGGACCTGGACGGCCTCGACGTCGAGGCCGGGGACGTCGAGAAGGCGCTCGCGGTCAACGCCGACGAGTGGCGCCAGGAGCTTCCGCTGATCGAAGAGTGGTTCGAGTTCGTCGGCGACAAGCTGCCCACGGGCGTCAAGGACGAGTTCGAGGCGCTCAAGCAGCGTCTGGCCGACGCCGACTAGGCCTCGGCGCTAGCCGCTGATCGCCTGCCGTCGCAGCGACTTCGGCAGATACACCGCACCCGCGCCGGCGACCGCTGCCGAGTCGCCCGGATTGGAGATGGCGCAGCGCTTCAGCGACAGGCATCCGCAGCCGATGCACGAGTCGAGATTGTCGCGCAGCGCGATCAGCCCGGCGATCTGGTCATCGAGGCGGGTGCGCCAAGTCTTGGATAGCCGCGTCCAGTCGGTCCTGGTGGGGGTGCGGCCGTCGGGAAGCGTCGCCAGGGCGTCGGCGATCTCGTCCAGGGTCAAGCCGACGTTTCGAGCGGCGCGGATAAAAGCCAAGCGGCGCAACATCTGTCGCTCGAACCGGCGCTGGCCGCCGGCCGTCCGAGTCGCCGCGATGAGGCCCTGGCCCTCGTAGAAGCGGATCGCCGAGGGGGCGAAGCCGCTGCGGCGGGCGATCTCGCTGACGGTGAACAGATCCCGCTTGTCCATGTGGCTCCCTCGATCCGAAGACTTGACTTAAAGTTTACTTCAACTATCAGTATTGCCGTATGACTCAATCTCAATCCCGTCCCGTAGCCATCGTCACGGGCGCCTCGCGCGGGTTCGGTAGGGCGGTGACCGCCGCCCTGCTCGACCGGGGGTGGACCGTCGTCGCCGATGCCCGCCGCAGCACTGACCTGAAACGCACCGTTACAGAACTGAATTCAGCCGGATTGATCGCGCTGCCCGGTGACGTCACCGACGCCTCGCACCGTGGCGCACTGGTCGCCGCCGCAATCGGGGCTGGACCTCTTCGGCTTCTGGTGAACAACGCCAGCCGTCTCGGGCCCAGCCCGCAACCGGCACTCGCCGACTACCCGCTCCGCGAGCTATGGGCGGTCTATGCGGCCAACGTGTTCGCCCCGCTCGCGCTGATTCAGGCGGTGCTGCCGGTCCTTCGCGACAATGCGGGGGCGATCGTCAATCTGACGTCCGACGCCGCCGTCGAGGCTTACCCGGGGTGGGGCGGGTACGGCTCGTCGAAGGCCGCGCTGGATCAGCTGTCGGCGGTCCTGGCCACGGAGGTGTCGGCGACCCCGGAGGTCCCGGTTTACGCCTTCGATCCGGGCGACATGCGCACCGAGATGCACCAGGCCGCATTCCCCGGTGAGGACATCTCCGACCGGGCCGAACCGGAGTCCGTCGTGCCGGCCTTACTGCGCCTGCTGGACACGCGGCCCCCCTCGGGCCGTTACCGATCCGCGGACCTGGCACCGTCCGGGGTTCTGCGATGACTCTCGCGACGCCCACCACCCGGTTCCGCCGTCCCCCCGGCACCGACGCCGTCGAGCCGCCGGAGGCGCACGGCGTCGCCCGCGACGCGGTCAAACTGCTGGTCGCCCGGCCGGGCGGGGTCAGCCACGCCCGCTTTGCCGACCTCGGCGATCACCTGCGGCCCGGGGATCTCCTGGTGGTGAACAACTCCGCCACCATGCCCGCTGCCGTCGATGCCCACCGTGCCGGGCGGGCCATCGCCGTGCACTTCTCGATGGCGCGCGCAACGCATAGCTGGGTGGTGGAGCTGCGGCCCGCGGCGCAGGCGACCGGACATCTCACCGACATCCGGCCCGGTGAACGCATCGAGATGCCCGGTGGCGCAGCGCTCGTCATCGGCTCGTCCTATCCGGAAGCCGGGGTCGAGGGCGCCAGGTTGTGGACCGCGCGGGTGGTCATCGAAGGCCCCGCGAGCGGGGTCGGGTCGTACCTCGCCCGGCGCGGGCGGCCGATCAGGTATTCGTATGTGCCGCGACAGTGGCCGCTGCGCTACTATCAGACCGTCTTCGCCCGGCACCCCGGTAGCGCCGAAATGCCAAGCGCGGCAAGGCCATTTAGTGTGGAGCTGGTGACCGGTCTAGTCTCGGCTGGAATCGGGATCGCGCCGATCACGCTGCACGCGGGTGTGTCGTCGGCGGAGGCGGGCGAACCCCCGACCCCCGAATGGTTCGACGTGCCGTCGGCCACCGCGCGGCTGGTCAACTCGACGCACGAGGCCGGCAGCCGGGTGATCGCCGTCGGCACCACCGCGACCCGCGCCCTGGAGTCGGCGGCCACCGCCGGCGGAGTGGTACGGCAGGCGGCCGGCTGGACCGATCTGGTGCTCGGCCCCGGCCGGCCCTGCCGGGTGGTCGACGGCCTGATCACCGGGTGGCATGATGCCGGCGCCTCGCACCTGCTGCTGCTCGAGGCGGTCGCGGGCTCGGAACTTGTCGGTGCCGCCTACCGGGAAGCCCTCATACACGGCTATCTCTGGCATGAATTCGGCGACAGCGCCCTCCTGCTCCCGGGGAAGCACCGCCCGCTTGCCGGGGAGTAGCGCGACCACTTGACACCCGTCAAGTTTTTCGGCGGTACAGTCTGCGCATGCAGATTCGCGAGTACCTCGGCGCCGGTAAGCCCGCCGTCATTCTTCACCCGTCCGGGACGGTCATCACCTTCGATGAGCTGGAGGCGCGGGCCAACCGGCTGGCGCACTATTTCCGGCGCGCAGGCCTCGTCGAGGGCGACGCCGTCGCGATCCTGATGGAGAACAACGAACACATGCACGCGGTCATGTGGGCGGCGCGCCGCAGCGGTCTTTACTACGTCCCGATCAACACCCACCTGACCGCCGCCGAGGCCGCCTACATCGTTGACAACAGCGCCGCCAAGGCGATCATCGGGTCGGCGGCGCTGCGCAAGACGTGCGAGAACCTGGCCGAGCATTTGCCCGGCGGCCTGCCCGGGTTGCTGCTGATCGCGGACGACGATCTCGAGGGCTGGCGGCGCTACCCCGAATGCGTTGCGGGCGAGCCGGACACCCCCATCGACGACGAACGCGAAGGCGACCTGCTGCAGTATTCGTCGGGCACCACCGGCCGGCCCAAGGGCATCAAACGCGAACTGCCGCACGTGCCACCGTCCGAGGCGCCCGGCATGATGTCGGCCCTGGTCAGCTTCTGGATGAACCCGGATTCGATCTATCTGAGCCCGGCGCCGCTCTATCACACCGCGCCGTCGGTGTGGTCGATGAGCGCGCAGGCCGGCGGGGTCACCACGGTGGTGCTGGAGAAATTCGATCCCGAAGGCTGCCTCGACGCCATCCAGCGTCACCGTGTCACGCACGGCCAGTTCGTCCCGGCAATGTTCACCCGGATGCTGAAACTTCCTGAGGCGGTGCGTAATTCGTACGACCTGTCCAGCCTGCAGCGGGTGATGCACGCGGCGGCGCCGTGCCCGGTGGAGATCAAGAAGCAGATGATGGACTGGTGGGGGCCGATCATCGACGAGTACTACGCCTCCTCCGAGGCGATCGGGTCGACCCTGATCAGCGCCGAGGAGTGGCTGGCGCATCCGGGCTCGGTCGGCAAGCCGATGGCGTGCGAGATCCACATTCTGGACGAGAACGGGAACGAACTGCCGCCGGGCCAGCCCGGCGAGATCTACTTCGCGGGCGGCTACAGCTTCGAGTACCTCAACGACGACGCGAAAACCGCTGCGTCCCGGGACAACCGCGGGTGGACGACGGTCGGCGACATCGGTTACGTCGACGACGAAGGCTACCTCTACCTCACCGACCGGCGCCACCACATGATCATCTCGGGTGGGGTGAACATCTACCCGCAGGAAACCGAGAACCTGCTGGTTACCCATCCGAAGGTGTTGGACGCGGCCGTGTTCGGCGTTCCCGACGACGAGATGGGGCAACGCGTGCTGGCGGCCGTGCAAACCGTCGACCCGGCGGACGCCACCGACGAGTTCGCCGACGAGCTGCTGACGTGGTTGCGAGATCGCCTGGCGCACTACAAGTGTCCGCGCTCGATCGCATTCGAGGCGCAGCTGCCACGCACCGACACCGGCAAGCTCTACAAGAACGGGCTGATCGAGAAATATTCGGTGTGACCCATGCTCCGGGTGCTGGACCTGTCGAGCCCGCCGGCTGCCGGCCCCGAACCCGGCACCGCGGCGCCGCCGGGGGTGATCCTGGCCTACGGCGCGGGCGCCGACCTCGCCCGCCACGAATCATGTTTGGAGGCGGCGACTTTCACGTTGACCGAAGACCCTTGCGACGATCGCCGGGTGGTCACCGTCGATTCGGTGCCCGGCGCGCTGGCCGAGTTGACCGCGCGCTGCCACAACTGGCCGCAGGCCAGCGGTGTCTGTGACGACGTGTTGCGCGGAGTCGACCCGGGTGGGCCCGCCCTGTCGGCGGTGGTGACCGAGTCGCTGGCCTATTCGACCTTGCAGGCGGGTCCCGAGTTTGCGCGTTGGCTGCAAGCACGCGGTCCGGCCCGGCTGCCCGACATCGCCGAGCCGGTACGGACCCACCGCGACGGCGACACGCTGCGCATCGCGTTCAACCGCCCGCAACGCCACAACGCTTTCTCCACCGACGCCCGGGCCGCGTTGCTGGAGGCGCTGACCGTCGCGCAACTTGACCCGTCGGTGACCGGGATCGTGTTGAGCGGCAACGGACCATCGTTCTGCAGCGGTGGCGACCTCGCCGAATTCGGCACCTTCGCCGACCCGGCGAGCGCGCACCTGGCCCGCACCCGGCACAGCCCCGCCCTGGCGCTCGATGCGCTGACCGCCCGGCTCGGCCGCGCCTGCAGGGCGGAGGTGCACGGCCGGGTGCTGGGCAGCGGGCTGGAGATGGCGGCGTTCTGCGGATGGGTGACCGCGCGCGACGATTCGGTGTTCGGGCTACCCGAACTTCAGCTGGGGCTGATCCCCGGCGCCGGCGGGACGCTGAGCGTCACCCGCCGGATCGGCCGGTGGCGCACCGCCTATCTCGTGCTGTCCGGCCGCACCATCGACGCCGGCACCGCGCTGGCCTGGGGCCTGGTCGACGCTGTTGAGGCCTAAAACGTTGTCAGAAGCCTGAATACGTGGTGGTCGTGGTCGACGGCAGGTTCGAGACGGCGATCACGCCGATGGCGACGTACAGGATCACCATGATCACCGCGAACACCGCGCCGACGACCGCGCCGATGATGGCCCACTTCTTGGCGTTGTTGGCCGCCTCCTGCGCCTCGGCGTAACGCCCCTGGGCCCATAGCCCGGACACCTTGGTGGAGTACACGATCGACACGATCCCGATCGGCAGGCAGCACAGCACGGTGCACAGGATCGCCCAGACGAGGTAGTTCTCCGGCTCCGGCTGACCCTGCCAGCCCGGCTGCGACGGCTGCCAACCCGGTTGCTGGCCCGGCCAACCCGGTTGCTGGCCCTGCCAAGGCGGCGGCTGTCCCTGCCATTCCGGTTGCTGGCCCTGCCATTCCGGGGAGCCTTCGTAGGGCCCTGGGGGATAACTCATGGCAGCCGACTTTCTTTCGTTGCAGTAACTTTAATTCCGCGCAGCTTTGCTGAGAAGTCAGGCAAGGATACAGCACGCCCCGACGTCAAGCCCGCACATTCGGACTCGCGCTCAGATACCGCCCCGCGCCACCAACTGTGCGGCGATCACATTGCGCTGAATCTCGTTGGTGCCCTCGCCGACGATCATCAGGGGAGCGTCGCGGAAGTAGCGTTCCACGTCGTATTCGCATGAGTAGCCGTAGCCGCCGTGAATCCGCACGGCGTTCAGGGCGATCTCCATCGCCACTTCGGAGGCGAACAGTTTGGCCATTCCGGCTTCCATGTCGCAGCGCTCGCCGCTGTCGTAGCGCTCGGCGGCGTAGCGGGTGAGCTGGCGGGCGGCGGTCAGTTTGGTCGCCATGTCGGCCAGGTAATTGCCCACCGACTGGTGCTTCCAGATGGGCCGTCCGAAGCTCTCCCGTTGCTGCGCATAGGCCAGCGCGTCCTCGAGCGCCGCCGTGCCGACACCCAGCGCCCGGGCGGCCACCTGGATGCGGCCCGTCTCGAGCCCCTTCATCATCTGCGAAAAGCCTTCGCCCATCCGGCCGCCCAGCACCGCCGACTCGGGTACCGCGAAGTTGTCGAAGGACAGCTCGCAGGACTCGACGCCCTTGTAGCCCAGCTTGGGCAGGTCCCGCGACACCGTGAGGCCGGGCCCGTGCCGGACGAGCAAGATCGAGATGCCCCGGTGGCGGGGCGTGGCATTCGGATCGGTCTTGCACAGCAGCGCGATCAGCCCGGACCGCCGCGCATTGCTGATCCAGGTCTTGGAGCCGTTGATCCGCAGGCCGCCAGGGGCGCCGTCCGCGCCCTCAACAGGCAAGGCCGTCGTCGTCATGTTCTGCAGGTCCGACCCGCCGCCCGGTTCCGTCAACGCCATCGTGGCCCGCAGCTCGCCGGACGCCATCGCCGGCAGGTAGGCCCGCTTCTGCTCCTCGGTCCCGAACAGGACCAGCAGCTTGGCCACCACGGTGTGCCCGCCCATCGCGCCGGCCAGGCTCATCCAGCCGCGGGCCAGCTCCTCGGTGACCCTCACGTAGCACGGCATGGACACCGGCGACCCGCCGTATTCTTCGGGAATGGCCAGGCCGTAGATGCCGATCCGCTTCATCTGCTCGATCCACGCCTCGGGATAGGTATTGGCGTGCTCGACCTCGCGGACGGTCGGCTTGACGTCGCGGTCGATGAACGCCCGCACCGTGGCCACCAGCATGTCCTCTTCGTCACTCACCTGCGATCGCCCTCCAGCGTTGATGGTGGCGACCCGCTTCGCCCGGCTTCGCCGCGCTCGCGATCGCCACCAGCGTTGATGGTGGCGACCCGCTTCGCCCGGCTTCGCCGCGCTCGCGATCGCCACCAGCGTTGATGGTGGCGACCCGCTTCGCCCGGCTTCGCCGCGCTCGCGATCGCCACGCAGTTGACCCTCGATTCCACACCCTGCCAGCATGTGGCGTTGTGACTAGTGACGGGTATGCGGGGATCCGCCCCGGCGGGCCGTACTTCGACGACCTCGCGGTCGGCCAGGTTTTCGACTGGGCGCCCGCGGTCACGCTGTCCTCGGGGCTGGCGGCGGCCCACCAGGCGATCGTGGGCGACCGGCTGCGCCTGGCATGCGATGCCGTGTTGTGCACCGCCGTGACCGGCGTGCCGGGACCGCTGGCGCACCCGGCGCTGGTGTGCGACGTCGCAATCGGCCAGTCGACACTGGCCACCCAGCGGGTCAAGGCCAACCTGTTCTACCGTGGCCTTACGTTTCACCGATTCCCCGTCATCGGCGACACCATCTACACCCGCACCGAAGTCGTTGGGCTACGGGCCAATTCGCCGAAGCCGGGCCGGGCACCGACGGGGCTGGCGGCGCTTCGGATGATCACGATCGACCAGGCCGATCGATTGGTCCTCGACTTCTACCGGTGCGCCATGCTGCCCGCCGGCCCGGACTGGAATCCCCAGGGTGCGCCCAGCGACGACCTGTCCGGAATCGGCGCCGGCGCGCCCGGCCCGGCCACCGACCCCGCCGCGCACTGGGACGGCGAGTTGTTCCGGAACAAGGTGCCTGGGCCGCACTTTCACCCCGGCCTGGCCGGCGCGGTGCTGCGCAGCACGGCCGACGTGGTGACCAGCGCGCCCGAACTGGCCCGGCTGACCCTGAACATCGCTGCCACCCACCATGATTCGCGGACCAGCGGGCACCGGCTGGTCTACGGCGGCCATACCATCGGGCTGGCCCTCGCGCAGGCGAACAGGCTGCTGCCCAACCTCGCGACGGTGCTGGGCTGGGAGTCGTGCGATCACACCGGGCCCGTCCACGAGGGCGACACCCTCTATAGCGAGTTGCACGTCGAGTCCGCCGAGCCGACCGGCCACGGGGGCGTGCTGGGGCTGCGGTCGCTGGTCTACGCCGTGAGTGACGTCGCGGGCGAACCCGACCGCGCGGTGCTGGACTGGCGATTCAGCGCCCTGCAGTTTTAGGCGCGCACCACGAGCACAATGGGGAACGTGAGCTCGGCTACGTCGAAGTGGGGGAGCAGCGGGCTGGCCTATCTGACCGGCCTGCCGGACGGGCCGCCCGACTTCTCCCGCGCGAACGTGCTGGCCCACGCCGGGCGGGTGGCCGCGGCCGTGGCCGAGCGCTTGGGCATCACCGTCGATGCCGCCGGTCTGCTGGCCGGGCGGGCCGCCCTGCTGGGCCTGACCCGCGGCGGCCGGGTGTCCGCCGGGGGCGGCTCCCGGTTGCTGTGCGCCGCCGACGGCTGGTGTGCGATCACGCTGTCGCGCCCGGACGACGTCGCCGCCGTTCCCGCGCTGGTGCAGACCGATGAGGCGGCCTGCGACCCCTGGCCGACGTTGCGGCGCTGGGCCGCAACTCAACCCCGCTGCGCGATCGTCGAGCGCGCGACGCTGCTCGATATCCCCGCGGCGGGCCTGGGCGAAGCCGCGGCCGCGGCGCCGCGGACGCGGCCACGGGGTGGCCGCGGACCGGCGCGCGACCTCGCGGGGCTGCTGGTCGCCGACCTGTCCTCGATGTGGGCGGGCCCGCTGTGTGGACAGCTACTGGCACGCGCCGGGGCGACCGTCGTGAAGGTCGAGAGCCCGGACCGTCCGGACGGCACCCGCGGCGGCAACCGCGCGTTCTTCGACTGGATGAACGGCCAAAAGCTCTCGTACTGTGTCGATTTCGGCAGCCAAGCCGACGAGTTGCGCGAGCTGCTCACCGCCGCCGACGTGGTGATCGAGGGCTCGCGCCCCGCGGCGCTGACGCGGCGCGGACTCGGGCCGGACGATGTCGAGCCGCTAAGAGGTCGAATCTGGTTGCGTATCAACGGATATGACGACGGCAGGCCGGCGTTCGGCGATGACGCGGCGGTGGGCGGCGGCCTCGTCGGCGTCGCCCCCGACGGACCGGTGTTCTGCGGTGACGCCATCGCCGATCCGCTGACGGGGCTGGAGGCTGCGCGGGCGGTCGCCGAATCGCTGGGCCGCGGTGGCGGCGAGCTCGTCGAGGTCTCGATGGCCGCCGTCGCCGCCAGCTACGCGGCGCTGCCGACCCGAGCATCGCTCTCGGACCTGCCCGCGCCGCCCCCACCGGCTCCGCCGCCCGGCCGGCCGGCGGTAAGGCTGGGCGCGGACAACCGGGCGGTGCGCAGAATTGTGACCGAAAGACGCGGCACGCCATGCTGATTCGGAGGGCCACGCTCCTGGACGGGACGACGACCGACATCCGGGTTGGCGAGCGGATCGACGAAATGGGCGATGGCCTGGTTGCCGAGCGCGGCGAGGGCGTGCTCTACGCCGGCGGCGGAACCGTGCTGCCCGGCCTGCACGACCATCACGTGCACCTGCGATCGGCGGCCTCCGCGCTGGATTCGTTCTTCGTCGGGCCGTCCGGGGTCAGCACCAAAGCCGAACTGACACAACTGCTGTCGAATGCGACGCCGGGTCCCGACGGCTGGATTCGCGCCGTCGGCTACCACGAGTCGGTGGCGGGCGACCTGGACCGGACCGCCCTCGACGCGATGGTTCGCAGCGTCCCGGTGCGCATCCAGCACCGCAGTGGGGCGCTATGGATCCTCAACTCCGAGGCGCTGGGCCGGGTCGGGCTGGCCGAACATCCCGACGGGCGCCTGCGCAGCGCGGACCACGGCTGGTCGGACCTGCTGCAGCGGCGCGAAAGCGACCTCGCGGAACTGAGCCGGCGAATCACCGCGACCGGCGTCACCGGCGTCACCGACGCCACCCCGGACCTCGACGCCGATGACATGGTGTCGCTGATGGTGGCGCACCGGCGCGGCGAGTTCCGGCCACGGCCGAGCTTCCTGTGCCCGGGCAAGAAGATCCTGCACGACGACCGCCTCGATCTGGACGCGCTGACGGACTGGATCGCCGGTCAGCACGACGCGGGCCGGCCGGTCGCCGTGCACTGCGTGACCGCGGCCCAACTCGTCGTCACCGTCGCGGCCCTGCGGGCGGCCGGCAGCCATCCGAGGGATCGCATCGAGCACGCGGCCGTCGTGCCCGACGACAACCTGGCCGACCTGGCCGAGCTGGGGGTCACGGTGGTCACCCAGCCCAACTTCGTCGCCGAGCGCGGTGATCACTACCTCGCCGACGTCCCCGCCGCCGAGCATCCTCAGCTCTGGCGGGTCGCCTCCCTGGTGGAGGCGACGGTGCCGGTGGCACTCTCCACCGACATGCCCTTCGGTCACGGCGACCCCTGGACGGCGATGCGCGCCGCGGTCTACCGCACGACCCTGAGCGGCACCGTCCTGAACTCCAACGAATGTGTCTCTGCCCGAGAGGCTTTGACGATGTTCCTGGGGGAGCCGGAGCGACCGGGGCGGGCGCGGACCGTCGCGGTCGGACAGTTGGCCGACCTCTGTGTGCTGAGCGAGCCGCCGGCGACGGCGTTGGCCGAGCTGGACGCCGGCATGGTGGCGGCCACCGTCATCGGCGGCGAACTCGTTTACTTCGCGATGTGACCGGCGATCACGGCGCCGCGGCGAGCGCGGAACGCAGAATGCCGCACTGGCTGTCGAAAAACCGCTGCGATACTTGCGCTTTCGGTACGGCCAGGTCGAAGCCGTGGAAGGCGCCTGGAACGGTCTCGACGTGGCACGGCACCCCGGCGGCCGTGAGGCGCTCGGCGTAGGCCAGGTCCTCGTCGTGGAACAGGTCGTGCGTGCCGACCCCGATCCAGGCCGGCGGCAGCCCGCCCATGTCATCGCGGCGCCCCGGCACGGCCACCTGCGGGTCGGCGTCGCCGAGGTACGCCGCCCAACCGAACTCGTTGCTGCGGTTGTCCCAGAGCCGATAGTGGGACTTGCGGGCGGTGGCCGAGCTGCGGTCGTCGAGCATGGGATAGCTCAGCAGCTGAAACGCCGGGCTCACCTCGGCGCGGTCGCGGGCCAGCAGCGCCAGGGACGCGGCCAGGCCGCCACCGGCGCTCGCGCCGCCGATGGCCACCCGGTACCGGTCCACGGACGGCAAGCCGGCCAGCCACGTCAACGCCGAATAGCAGTCTTCCAGCGGGGCGGGATACGGATGTTCGGGCGCCAGGCGGTATTCCACCGACGCGACGGTGGCGCCGAGCCGCCGGCTGAATGCTCTGCAGAGCCGGTCGTCCTGCTGGGCGGTGCCGATCACGTAACCGCCGCCATGGATCCACAGCAGCGCGGGGGTCGGCTCGGCGACGCCGACCGGCCGGAACAGCCGGACGCCGGCCCCAGAACCGAGCGTGATCACCTCGACGTCGCGGGCTGGCTTACCAAGGCGCCCGCGCAAGGTCGTCGCCGCCCGCATGAGCCGCAGGGTCCGGGGGCCGACGAGGCGGCGCGGGGTGAAACGGGCGATCCGCTGCAGGTCAGGGTGAACATCGGTGTTCGGCACCGCATCAGTATCACCGACGCGGAACGCTCGAGGGGCCTGGTATCAGTGAGATGCGGTGATTCAGACTTCGGGAGGCAGCGTGACCGCAAACGCTGCGCGGTACATCGATACCGTGCTCGGCAAGATCCGCGTCCAGGTCAGCCCCGGCACCGGGCCCGCCGTGCTGCTGTGGCCCAGCCTGTTGATGACCGGGGACCTCTGGGCCGGCCAGGCAGCCCGATTCGGTGCGAGCCACCGCCTGGTGCTGATCGATCCGCCCGGCCATGGCGGAAGCGAGCGGCTCCGGTCGGCTTTCACGTTCGCCGACTGCGCCCGCTGCGTCGTCGACCTGTTGAACGGGCTCGGCATCGCCAAAGCCCACTTCGTCGGCAATTCCTGGGGCGGCATGATCGGCGCCACGTTCGCGGCCCGCTATCCCGACCGCGTCGACCGCGCCGTGCTGATGAACTGCACGGCCTCGAAGGCCGGGTCAGCTCAGAAGGCCAAGTACGCGGCCATGTTGCGGGTTGCGGCGGTGCTGGGCGGCATCCGGCCGCCGCTGACCCGGTCGGCGCTGCGCGCCTTCCTTGGGCCGACGACGCTGCGCACCCGTCCGGACGTGGTGCAGACCGTGCGCGCGAGCCTGCGGGCGGTCAACATCGATTCGGCACGCTGGGCGGTCCGCAGCGTGGTGCCCGCCCGGCCGGACCAGCACGCCCTGCTGGGAACCATCGCGGCCCCGGTTCTGGTGGTCGCCGGCGCGGAAGACGCCACCTTCCCGGCGGCGGAGACCCGGGCCATGGCGGAGTCCATCCCCGACGCGTCCTTCACCGTGCTCGACGGGATCGCGCATCTCGCGGCGCTGGAAGACCCCGCCAGGGTGAACGGCGTACTGGACGCCTTCTTGTTCGGTACTGCCCGGTGAGCCGTGAGAAACCGTGGGAGACCGGGCTTCTGCGAAGCGACCGGGAATGAACCATTCCGCGGCCGGGCGCGTACTCAGAGGGCGGTGGATTAGCCGAACAAATATCGGGGTATCGGTGGAATGCTGGCGAGGGCGGAACGCGCCAGCGTTTCGTCGTCGCAACGTCCCTCACCGGGACCGAGCGTGGACCGCCCGGCCGGGCAGGACGCGAGGGACGTGAATGCTGGGGCATCTCTACGATCGGGCACTCGGCGGCGAGCGATGTTGGATTCGCCATGACGACGGGGAGCTGCGACCGCTCCCGGCCCACCGCTGGCTGGGTGTGCGATGTCCCGATGACGTGTGTCCCGGTGATGGATCTGGTGACGCCTTCGACGAAGTCTTCGACGAAGCCGTCACGCAGATGTGCACCGGGCCGACCATCGAATTGGGATGCGGGCCCGGCCGGTTGGTGGCCCGGCTGATTCAGCGGGGGATACCGGCCCTGGGCATCGATCGCTCGGTGGCCGCGATCCGGTTGGCGGGCCGCGGCGGGGCGCCCGTCCTGCTGGGCGACGTGTTCGACCCGCTGCCCGCGATGGGTCTGTGGCAGACGGTATTGCTGGTCGACGGCAACGTCGGCCTCGGCGGCGACCCGCGCCGCATTCTGGGGCGGGCCGCCGAGCTGCTGGCCCGCGGTGGGCACTGCGTTGCCGAGTTCGACGCCGACAACATCGGCATCCGTGCGCGCTGGGTGCGGCTGGAGTCCGCATGCGAGATCGGGCCCTGGTTTCGGTGGGCGTCGGTCGGCGTGGACAGCGCCGCCGCGCTCGCCGCGCAGGTCGGTCTGACGCTGACCGGTGTCCGCCTGATCGGCGGGCGGGTGATCGCCTGCCTGGCGGCGGTGTGAGCGTGTCGCGACGGGCCCCCGCCCACGCCTATAGCAAACGCCACGGCGACCGATAGCAGCCCGTATTTGCGCAGGGCAATCGCCCGCCAGGTGTCTTTCAGATGTCGGATGTTGCGTCGACGCAAACGTCAGTTTCGGACCGGGGGCCGGGGGTACGCTGCCCTAACACGACGGCAAGGAGGCCGACTATGACATCGTGCGCGAAAAAGTTGCTGCGGGCTCGTCCGGGCGACTACGCGCTGGCCTTGAGCGTCGCGGGTGCTTCGCTGCCGGTGGTCGGCAAGCACCTCGAACCGCTGGGTGGCCTCACCGCGATGGGCATTTGGGGCGCACGGCACGCCCCGGACTTCTTTTCCGGCATGACCAAGCCCCGGCAGCCTTCGGACAGTGACGAGATTCGCCGCCGGGATCGGGAGAGCACTCGGGACGTGTCACTGGCGGCCCTCCGGGGAATCGTGTCCGCGGCCGACCTCGAGCTGGAATGGCCCGCGGCGCTACGAACCCCGCCGATTTGGGACGCGATGCGCCAGCGCCGCTACCTCCACCGTCGCGCGGTCCACTACGGGGACCACCCAGCGCAGGTGCTCGACGTCTGGCGCCGCAAGGACCTGACCGGCCAGCCCGCGCCGGTGCTGATCTTCGTCCCGGGCGGCGCCTGGGTGCACGGCAGGTGCATGGGGCAGGGCTCCGCGCTGATGTCCCGGCTGGCCGAGCAGGGCTGGGTCTGCCTGGCGATCAACTACCGCGTCGCCCCGCATCACCGGTGGCCGCGGCACATCATCGACGTCAAGACGGCCATCGCGTGGGCGCGCGCCAACGTCGACAAGTTCGGCGGCGACCGCGATTTCGTCGCGGTGGCGGGTTGTTCGGCCGGCGGGCACCTGTCCGCACTGGCCGGCCTCACCCCCGACGATCCGAAGTACCATGCAAAGCTGCCCGAAGGCGCCAACAGCTCGGTGGACGCGGTGGTCGGCATCTACGGCCGCTATGACTGGGAGGACCGCTCGACCCCCGAGCGGGACCGGTTCGTCGACTTCTTGGAGCGGGTGGTGGTCAAGCGCAGGATCGACCGCCACCCCGAGGTGTTCCGCGACGCGTCGCCGATGGCGAGGGTGCACCGAAATGCCCCGCCGTTCTTGGTGATTCACGGCAGCAAGGACAGCGTCATCCCCGTCGAACAGGCGCGCAGCTTCGTCGAACGGATGCGGGCGGTCTCGCATTCGATGGTGGGCTACCTGGAGTTGCCCGGCGCGGGCCACGGGTACGACCTCATCGACGGGGAGCGCGCGGGAGCGGCGGCGCACGCGACTTCGCTGTTCCTCAACCAGGTCTATCGCACCAAGACAAACGCGGCCAAAGAGGTTATCTGAACTGCCGCTGCTGAGTATGGTCCCTTTATGGGTAAGGGGCAGCGGTGAAACGGCTGAGCGGGTGGGACGCGGTTCTGCTTTACAGTGAAACGCCGAACGTGCACATGCACACCATCAAAGCCGCTGTGATCGAACTCGATTCAGATCGGTTTGACTTCGGCGTCGAGGCGTTTCGCGAAGTCATCCGCGGCCGGCTGGGCAAGCTCGAGCCATTCTGCTACCAGTTGGTCGAGATTCCCTTCCAGCTTCACCACCCGATGTGGCGGGAGCATTGTGAGCTCGACCTCGACTACCACATTCGCCCGATGCGGTTGCCCGCGCCCGGCGGCCGGCGCGAGCTGGACGAGGCCATCGGGCGCATCGCCAGCACGCCGTTGGACCGCAGTCGCCCGCTCTGGGAGATGTACTTCATCGAAGGGCTGGCGAACAACCGGATCGCCGTGGTCGGCAAGATCCACCACGCGCTCGCCGACGGCGTCGCCTCGGCCAACCTGATGGCCCGCGGCATGGACCTGCAGCCCGGGCCGGAGGGCGGCCCGTACGTGTCCGACCCGGCGCCCACCGCCCGGCAGCTGATGGGTTCGGCGTTCGCGGATCACCTGCGGCACGTCGGGCGAATCCCCGCGACGGTCCGCTACACCGCGCAGGGGCTGGGCCGGGTCCGGCGCAGCTCGCGCAAGTTGTCGCCGGAGCTGAGCCGCCCGTTCGAACCGCCGCCGACTTTCATGAACCACAAGATCACCGCGGAGCGCCGGTTCGCCACCGCCACCCTGTCGCTGGCCGACGTCAAGGAGACCGGCAAGCGGCTCGGGGCGACGATCAACGACATGGTCCTGGCCATGGCCACCGGTGCCCTGCGCACCCTGTTGCTGCGCTACGACGGCACCGCCGTGCCCCTGCTGGCGTCGGTGCCGATGAGTTTCGACTTCTCGCCCGAGCGGATCTCCGGCAATCGCTTCACCGGCGTGCTGGTGGGCCTGCCGACCGACTCCGACGATCCGCTGGAGCGGGTGCGGTGCACCCACGAGAACGCCATCGCCGCCAAGGAAAGCAATCAGCTGATGGGCCCCGAGCTGGTCAGCCGCTGGGCGGCCTACATGCCGCCCGCGCCCACCCAGGCCTTCTTCCGCTGGGCGTCCGGCCGCGACGGGCACAACAAGATCCTCAACCTGAACATCTCCAACGTGCCCGGCCCACGCAAACGCGGGCGGGTCGGCGGGGCGCTGGTCACCGAGATTTACTCGGTGGGCCCGCTGACCGCCGGTAGCGGCCTCAACATCACCGTGTGGAGCTACGTCGACCAGCTCAACATCTCGGTGCTGTCCGACGGCGCCACGCTCAAGGACCCGCACGAGGTGACCGAGGCCATGGTCGCCGACTTCATCGAAATACGAAGGGCCGCGGGACTTTCCGAGGAGCTCACCGTCATCGAAGCCGCGATGGCGCCGGCCTGAGGGCTGTCCCGGAAACGGGACTCTCGGCTGGTGCCAATGCCATTTCCGTCGACCGTTACCATCGGTCGGATAAGCAGCCATCCCTACCCTTAAGGAGCTGTGCGGCACGTGAGCACCGTGAGCGAAGAAGCCAGCGAACCCGAAGTCCTGGTCGAACAGCGGGATCGGATCCTGATCATCACGATCAACCGGCCTAAGGCCAAGAACGCGGTCAACGCCGCGGTGGCCAACGGCCTGGCCGAGGCCGTCGACCGCCTCGACGGCGACCCGGGTCTTTCGGTGGGCATCCTCACCGGCGCCGGCGGATCGTTCTGCGCGGGCATGGACCTCAAGGCCTTCGCGCGCGGCGAACTCCCCATCGTCCAGGGGCGCGGCATGGGCTTCACCGAACGCCCGCCCGTCAAACCGCTCATCGCGGCGGTCGAGGGCTATGCCCTGGCCGGCGGAACCGAGTTGGCGTTGGCCACCGACCTGATCGTCGCGTCCAAGGATTCGGCCTTCGGCATCCCCGAGGTCAAGCGCGGGCTGGTCGCCGGTGGCGGCGGTCTGCTCCGGCTGCCGCAGCGCATCCCGTCCGCCATCGCCATGGAGCTCGCGCTCACCGGCGACAACCTGCCGGCCGAGCGCGCCCACAAGCTGGGGCTGGTCAACGTGTTGGCCGAGCCGGGCAAGGCGCTTGACGAGGCCATCGCGCTGGCCGAGAAGATCGCCGCCAACGGGCCGCTCGCGGTGGCCGCCACCAAGCGGATCATCGTCGAGTCGCGCGGGTGGAGCCCCGAGAACATGTTCGCCGAGCAGAACAAGCTGCTGGCGCCGGTGTTCGCTTCCAACGACGCCAAAGAGGGCGCCATCGCCTTCGCCGAAAAGCGCCCGCCGCGCTGGACGGGCAGCTGACGTTCGGCCGGACGGGTTACACTGTGACCAAGTTTTGTAAAGGCGTGGAGATCCAGGAAGACCGAGGATGAGCATTTCTTTGCTTCTGGAGATGGCCGCGTCGAGCAATCCCGATCGGACTGCGGTGGTCTCCGGGGACACGCGCCTGACGACGCAGCAGCTCAGCGATCTCGCCGACGGTGGCGCCGGGGTGATCGCTGGATCGAATGCCCGACACGTCGCCTACGTGGGCACCGGCGGCGCGATGCTGCCGGTGCTGATCTTCGCCGCCGCGCGCGCGGGGTTGCCGTTCACGCCGATCAATTACCGGCTCTCCGCCGACGGCATCCAGGCGCTCATCGAGCGCCTGCCCGAGCCCCTGGTGATCGTCGACAGCCGCTACCGGGACATGGTCGGCGAGACCACGGCGCGGCTGATGACCACCGACGAATTCCTGGCGGCCGCCCGCGACAACGAGCCGGCCGCGGAGTTTCCCGATCCGGACTCGGTCGCGATCGTGCTGTTCACCTCGGGCACCACGTCGCAGCCCAAGGCCGTCGAACTGTCGCACAACAACCTGACCAGCTACGTGACCGGCACGGTCGAATTCGAGTCGGCCGCCGAGAGCGACGCCGCGCTGATCTGCGTGCCGCCCTATCACATCGCCGGGGTGGGCGCCGCGCTGTCGAACCTGTATGCCGGGCGCAAGATGGTCTACCTGCCGAATTTCGATGCGCAGGAATGGGTTCGGCTGATCAACGCCGAGAACGTGACCACCGCGACCGTGGTGCCCACCATGCTGGACCGCATCGTTGCCGCGCTGGAGGCCGAGGGCCACGCGCTGCCGTCGCTGCGCAACCTGGCCTACGGCGGGTCCAAGGTGGGGCTCCCGCTCGTCCGGCGGGCCCTCGAACTTCTGCCGGGCGTGGGCTTCGTCAACGCTTACGGCCTCACCGAGACGAGCTCGACCATCGCGGTGCTCACCCCGGACGACCACCGGGCGGCGCAGGCCGCGGAGGCACCCGAGGTCGCCAGGCGGCTGGCGTCGGTCGGGCAGCCGGTGCCCGGCATCGAGATCGAGATTCGCGACGAGGACGGCAACGTGCTCGGGCCGGGCGAAACCGGCGAGCTGTTCGTCCGCGGCGAGCAGGTCTCCGGCCGCTACACCGGGATCGGTTCGGTACTCGACGAAAACGGCTGGTTCCCAACCAAAGACATCGCCATGCTGGACGAGGACGGCTACCTGTTCATCGGCGGCCGCAGCGACGACACCATCATCCGCGGTGGTGAGAACATCGCGCCCGCCGAGCTCGAAGAGGTGTTGGTGGAGCACCCGCACGTGCGGGACGTCGCCGTCGTCGGTGTCGAGGATCCGCAGTGGGGCCAGGCGATCGTCGCGGTGGTGGTGCCCCGCCCCGGTGCGGATCCGGACCCCGAGGAATTGCGCGAGCATGTCCGGAAAAGCTTGCGCGGGTCACGAACCCCGGACCGGGTAGTGTTTCGCGACGAGCTGCCCACGACCCCCACCGGCAAGGTGCTTCGCCGGGAGATCATCGAGATGTTAGAAGGGCTGAAGGCATGATCAAGAACGGAACCCGCTTGGCCAGCCAGGTGTGTGACACGCAGGTGATCGTCGTCAGGAGCGCCGACAGCCTCGACGACTTGCGTTGTGGCGGTGCGCCTATGGTGCCGATTGGCGCCGAGCGTTCGGGCGAATTGGACCCGGCTTTTGCCGACGGCACCGTGATGGGCAAGCGCTACGTCGACGAGACCGGTGCCGAGGTGCTGGTGACCAAGCCCGGGGCCGGCAGCCTGAGCGTGGGCGCAACCGCGCTGCAGCTCAAAGAGGTCAAGCCGCTGCCGGCCAGCGACTGAGGAGTTACTCCCCGATATTATTGCGGAGCACGAATTCCCTTGCCTTGATCAGGAATTCGAGCTGGTCGCCGACCTGACGCAGCGGGTCGATGCTGCCGGTCGAGCGGGACAGCACGATGGCGCCCTCCAGCGCGGCGACCGACATCACCGCCAGCGAGGCGGCGCATGGCTCGTCGAAGCCGTCGTGGGTGAACGCCCGGGTCAGCGACGCGCACCAGCGGCCCAGGATGGCGCCGGCCTCGGCGGAAAGCTGGGCGTCGTCGTCGTCCGAGCCGATCGCCGCGGCCACCACCGGGCAGCCGGCGTTGAAGCCGCCCTCGGTCAGCAGTCGCTCCCAGAACTCGACGAACTTGCCCAGCAGCACCCGGGCGCCCTGCTCGGCGGCGTCGTCGATCATCGCGGTGATGGAATCACCGGAATACCGCAGCGCCTCGATCAGAATCTGATTGCGGCCGTCGGGGAAGTGGTAGTAAACCGATCCGCGCGGCGCACCGCTGCGGGCGAGCACCGCATCGATGGTCACTCCCGCTGCGCCTCGTTCACGCATCACCTCGGCGGCGCTGGCGAGCATTCTCCTGCGCGTGCCGCCGCGCTTCGTCGGGGTGAGGTCCTGCACTGTTTCGCTCGTGGTCGCCACTCTCGTGTCTCCCGTGGCTAACGTCATGCAGCGTGCGATTGCCGCAGTACCGGCCAATGCATGCTGCGGGGGCTGAAGCGGAAATTCCGGCGCTTGAGGTCGGGCATTTCGCGGGTGAATTGATAGCCGCCGATGTTCACCTCGATGATCCACATGATTCTCTCCCGGCCTAAGTGCAGCCCATGATTATGCTTAGAAGCATATAAGACAGCGGTCCAGTAAGCAAATCTATTCCCTATGTAAGCGCTGAACCACGGGAAACGGCGCTGCGCGTCGTTGTGAACCGTGACTGACGGGGGTGTAACAACCAGGTTTCTATGCTCTTTTGCATAATCTGGGGGCTGTGGCGCCGCGCAGGCACCTTCGCCGACGGCCTGAAACGCCGAACGTGCACCCACCGCGAGGTTGGTCCTGATTTATCGCGGCGAGTGCACGCTCGGTGCGTCCCGGGGTCAGCCCTCGATCGTGTGGCCCATCGGCATGAGCACGCTCTTCTGCTGGGTGAAGTGCTCCACACCCTCCGGGCCGTTCTCGCGGCCGATGCCGGAGTTCTTGTAACCCCCGAACGGGCAACAGGGGTCGAACGCATACCAGTTGATCGCGTAGGTGCCGGTGCGGATCTTCTCCGAGACCGCGATGCCGCGTTCCACGTCGCTGGTCCACACGCTGCCGGCCAGGCCGTACACCGAGTCGTTGGCGATCTTGATCGCGTCCTCCTCGGTGTCGTAGGGGATAATGCTCAGCACGGGCCCGAAGATCTCCTCCTGGGCGATCGTCATCTTGTTGTCGACGTCGGCGAAGACCGTGGGCTGCACGAAGAAGCCGCTGTCCAGGCCCTCGGGGCGGCCGCCGCCGCACACCAGCCGCGCGCCCTCCTCGATGCCCTTGGCGATGTAGCCCTCGACCCGCGCGCGTTGCTTCTCCGAGATCAGCGAACCGATCTGGGCGGCCGGGTCCGACGGCAGGCCCACCGGCAGCGCCTGCACGAAAGCGCTTACCGCGTTGACGATTTCGTCGTAGCGGGAGCGCGGGGCGAGGATCCGGGTCTGGGCCACGCAGGCCTGTCCGGTGTTCATGATTCCGGAGAACACCAGCATCGGGACCGCGGCCGCCAGGTCGACGTCCTCGAGGACGATGGCCGCGGACTTGCCGCCGAGTTCCAGGGTGCACGGCTTGAGCATGTCCGCGGCGCGCCGGCCGATCTCCTTGCCGACGGCCGAGCTGCCGGTGAAGGAGAACAGGTCGACTCCCGGGTTGGACGTCAGCGCCTGGCCGGTCTCGATCCCGCCGGGCACCACCGACAGCACTCCCTCGGGCAGCCCCGCCTCGGCGAAGGCCTCCGCCAAAGCGTTTGCGCTCAGCGGGGTTTCGGCGGCCGGCTTGAGCACCACGGTGCATCCGGCCAGCAGCGCCGGGCCGAGCTTGTTGACCGCCAGGAACAGCGGCACGTTCCAGGCGACGATCGCGCCCACCACGCCGATGGGCTCGCGGTAGACGATGCTCTGCCCGTAGCCGCCGGTGCGGACCTCTTTCCACTTGACCTGGTCGGCAGCGGGGCCGGCGAAGAAGTTCAGCGCCCCGATGGAGCTCATCCAGTGCATCGTTTCGACGCCCATCGGCGGCTGGCCGGTCTCGGCCGCCAGCAGCTGGGTGAACAGGTCCTTGCGTTCCTCCATCAACTTGAGCGCGTTGGCGATCACGGCCGCGCGCTCCTTGGGCGGCGTCGTGGGCCAGGGTCCGTTGTCGAAGGCGGCGCGGGCCGCGGCCACCGCGGCGTCGACGTCGGCGGGCGCCGCCATCGGCACCTTGCCGACATATTCGCCGGTGGCCGGGCAGCGCACCTCGATCACCTCGTCGGTCGACGGCTCAGTCCACTTGCCGCCGATGAAAAGCTTGTCGTATTCCGTCGTTTGGCTCTCGGGCATCTGCGCCGCTCCTCCTCATTGCTTCGCGCCGCATCGTCGCCGGCGCGCATGGCGCCACCCTACCCAAGCCGACGCAAAACGAGAACATGTTTCATTATCGGGGCCGCAGCACCAGCACCAGATTGCTGACTGCGAACTCCCGTAGCAGCGGCACCGAGGTCATCCACCACGCCCATCGGGGGTGGTAGCGGGGAAATGCCGCCACCGCCGCCCCGGTGCCGGCCGCCCATTCCAGGCCGTCGGCCGCCGACACCGCGAACAACGACGACCCGTAGTTGTTTTTCGCCGGATGCCCGTGTTTGCGGGCGTAGCGGGCGGCGGCCCGGGCGCCCCCGAGGTAATGGCTCAGGCCCATTTCGTGCCCCCCGAACGGGCCCAGCCAGACGGTGTAGGAGAGCACGGCCAGCCCGCCCGGCCTGGTCACCCGCAGCATCTCGGCGCCCAGCTGCCACGGCCGCGGCACGTGTTCGGCGACGTTGGACGACAGGCAGATGTCCACCGAGTCGTCGGCGAACGGCAGCGCCAGGCCAGAGGCGCGGACGAAGTTCCCGTCGCCGCTTGCGGGCGTGGGTCCCGCGGCGTGCATCTCGCTCGGGTCGGGTTCGACGCCGACGTAGCGGATCCCGGCGTCGGCGAACGCGGCCGAGAAGTAGCCGGGACCGCCGCCGACGTCGAGCAGGGTACGGCCGGCCGGGGTGTCGCCGGTCGCGGCCAGCCACAGGTCACCCACCATCGCCGCGGTATCCGCCGCCAGCGCGCCGTAGAACCGGGCCGGCTCCGACTGCTCGAAGCGGAATTCGGACAGCAGCCGCAGCGCCCGGGCCAGGGTCGCCCGCCGCGCGAAGACGTCAGTCACGGCCACCGGCCAACCCTACGCAGCGCGGACGCACGTCGCCGCCGGGCGGTTTCTAGTCACTCGCGTCACACCCGTCCCTGGATCGGGCGGCACCGGATGTGCCCGCCTCACAGCGACAAATCGGTGGCCCGCTCCCATCATGGGGCGTTGTCGCTGTGAGGTGGGCATTTCGAGCGGTCCTTCCGCGGCGGAGGCCAGTGTGGTGCAAGTGACGGAATGGCGGCCGCCCACGACGCGCATCGTTGTTGGGCGTCGTCACCGGGATAGGCTGACCGGTGATGTCTGGTCTGCGCTCGGTGCTCCTGCTGTGCTGGCGCGATACCGGACACCCGCAGGGCGGCGGCAGCGAAGCCTACTTGCAGCGCATCGGCGCGCAGCTTACCGCGTCCGGCATCGAGGTCACGCTGCGCACCGCCCGCTACCCCGGGGCCCCTCGCCGCGAAGTGGTCGACGGCGTGCGCATCGACCGCGCCGGCGGCCGGTATTCCGTCTACGTCTGGGCCCTACTCGCGATGGCGGCGGCGCGGCTGGGCCTCGGACCGCTGCGGCGGGTGCGGCCCGACGTGGTCGTCGACACCCAGAACGGCCTGCCGTTCCTCGCCCGGCTGGTGTACGGGCGGCGGGTCGTCGTCCTGGTGCACCACTGCCACCGCGAGCAGTGGCCGGTGGCCGGCCCGGTGCTCGGGCGGCTCGGCTGGTTCGTCGAGTCGACGTTGTCGCCATGGCTGAACCGGCGCAACCAGTACGTGACGGTGTCGCTGCCGTCGGCGCGCGACCTGGTGGCGCTCGGCGTCGACCACGCGCAGATCGCGGTGGTGCGCAACGGCCTCGACGAAGCTCCGGCGCGCACGCTGTCCGGCCAGCGCGCCGCCGCGCCCCGGGTGGTGGTGTTGTCGCGGCTGGTGCCGCACAAGCAGATCGAAGACGCTCTCGAGGCCGTCGCGCGGCTCCGGCCGCGCATGCCGGGTCTGCACCTCGACATCGTCGGCGATGGCTGGTGGCGGCGCCGGCTCGTCGACCACGTCCACCGGCTCGGCATCTCCGACGCGGTGACGTTCCACGGCCACGTCGACGATGTGACCAAACACCATGTGCTGCAAGGCGCTTGGGTGCAGCTGCTGCCCTCGCGCAAGGAGGGCTGGGGCCTGGCGGTCGTCGAGGCGGCCCAGCATCGGGTGCCGACCATCGGCTACCGGTCCTCGGGCGGCCTGTCGGATTCGATCGTCGACGAGGTGACCGGGATCTTGGTGGACACCCACGCCGAACTGGTGGATCGTCTCGAAGAGGTGCTCTCCGACCCCGTCTTGCGCGACCAACTCGGCGCCAAGGCACACACCCGAAGCGGTGAATTCTCTTGGCGGCAAAGCGCCGACGCCATGCGCGCGGTCCTGGAGGCCGTGCGGACCGGCCACCCGGTCAGCGGCGTGGTGTAGCCGGCCGGCGCCGCCACGCGGCGACAGCCGCGCCGGCGCCGCCGACCACCAGCGCCGCCAGCCACGCCAGATGCGCGATCAGCGTCGTCGTGCGGGCGGTGGCTGACACCCCGGCGGTGTGGCCGCCGATGCGATAGAGCGCAAGGTTGTCGTCGCGGTAGACCGGCGTCAGCGCATCGAGGGTGCGGGCGGACGCCCCCATGTCGCCGGCGGTGTCCGACTCCACGACCAGCCAGCCCACCCCGGCCGGGGCCAGGGCGGACGGATCGGGCCCGGCGAGCAGCAATTGCTGCACCGCGCGGGCCCGGGCGCCCTCGCCCGGGATGACGGTCCCCGAGATGACCAGGTCGCCCGTGCTCAGGACGTCGGCGCGCACCCAGCGGGGCAGCGGATCCAGCACCGGAGCCCGACCCGACCAGGAGTACAGCCGCATGGTGCCGGCCGGCAACACCGCCACCGCCGCGGGCTGGCCGTTGATCGCGGCGGCCACCGCCGGCCACCCACGCGGGTACTGCACCGGCGACACCTGGCCCCATACCCCCCAGGCCAGGTCGGGCAGCGCGAAGATCAGCGCGAGGCAGCAAACCGGTGCTGTCAGGGCCGGCCACACCCACCGGCTCAGCGCCACCACCGCGCCGGCGCCCGCCAGCGCGTAGCCGGGCACGGCCAGCGCCACCCACTTCTGCCCGTCGCGCAGCACGCCGAATCCGGGCGCGGCGTCAACCAGCGCACCCAAGAGGTGCAGTCCCGGGCCGGTCGCCAGCCCGGCCGGAACCAGCACCGCCACCGCCGCCAACACGAGCAGCGTTCGCCCCGCGGGGCGGCGCGCCACCGTCGGCACCCCGACCGCCAGCACGCCCAGCAACACCATGGCCGAGGCCACCGCGAACAGGGTGGTCCGCGAGATCGGCACCGCCTCGCCGTTCCAGATCCCGCCCAGGCTGGCCAGGCTGGCGAGCGTGCCGAGACCCGGCTCGGCGCGCGGCGCGAACGCGGTCACCCCCAACGTGTTCGCCGCCGTGTGGGAGGTTAACGACGAGCCCAGCGCGGACGCGGTCAGCCAGGGCAGCGCCGCCACCAGCGCGGCGCCCAGCGTCACCGCGGCACACACCCGGCGCGACCGCCCCCCGCCGGGCACGGCCACGCACACCAGCCCGACCGTCGCGGCGAGCAGCAGACCGGTCGGCGTCAGCCCGGCCAGCGCGATCCAGAACGCCAACCCGAAGAACGAACCGGAGGCCGTCCGCAGCCTGAGCATGCCCGCCGCAACCCAGGGCAGGCAGCCGTAGCCGACCAGCAGGCTCCAATGGCCCTGGAGTAGCCGCTCGGCGACATACGGGTTCCAGATCGCGAGCGTGGTGGCGACGAGCTGGCTGGCCACGCCCGCGTCGGGCAGCGCCGTCGCGACCAGTTGGGCCGCGCCCCATCCCGCGAGCCAGAGCCCCAGAACGAGCAGCGCCTTCACCACGACGCCGCCGTCCAGCACGTGAGAGGCCAGGGCCACCGCGAAGTCTTGCGGCGTCGCCCGCGGCGCCGACGTCAAGCCCAGCGCGGTGTCGGACACATACGAGCGCGGCGTGGACACCGCGTCGCGCAGCAGCAGGTAACCGGGCTTGAGCAGCGGCCCGACCACCAGCAGCGCCAAGACCAACGCGTACCCGGGTCGGGTCCAGCGCACGTGGCGGGCTATTCCCGTTCGGGTGGACTGGCGGGCTCGGGCGGCCCCGACTCGGGCGGCTCATCGGAGCCGAGGGTGGGCGCGTCCGCGCCGGGATCGTCGCGCGAGCCGGGGCGCTGCGTGGGCAGCTTCTCGGTCTCGGCCTCGGCGCCGGGCACCGGCTCCTCGAGCCCGGTGCGGCCGAAGAAGTCCTGGTCACCCCGGTCCAGGCCGGGATCGGTCAACGCGCTCTCGGTCCGCAGGCTGAACGAGGCGAGCAGGCCGCCACCGACCAGCGCGATCAAACCGACCGCCGTGAAGGTGATCGGCAGCACCCGCGACCACAGCGACAGCCGGTCGCGCTCGTCGCGGGCCGCGTTGACCTGCGATTCGACGGTGTCCTGGTTGGAGGTGACCTTATAGTCGGCCAGCGTCAGCTCCGGCTTGAGCGGGTCGCGGGCGAAGTAGTGGTTGGCGTGCTCGGTCTCTTTGACGATGGTGCCCGACACCGGGTCCACCCAGAAGGTCCGCTGCGCCGCGTAGTAGCGCGTCATGGTGATCTGCTCGTTCGGATCGCCGCCCTGCACGCCCCACATCGACGCGGAGGTGGTCTGCTTGGCGTCCTCGTTGCCGGCCAACAGCGACGGGTACGCCACGGGCGCCACCAGCTTGCCGTCGGCGTTGTAGCCGATGTTCTGGGTGAACTTGTAGGTGGTCAGGCCGTTGACGTCTTCTTGGCTGTCGTAGTTGACGTCGAACGGCTTCTGCGCGATCGGATCGAAGTAGGGGTAAGTCTTCTTCTCGGTGTGGAAGGGGAACCGGTAGGACAACCCGTCGTGCCGCAGGGGCATGGCCGTGGGCGGGTTCTCGTCGTTGACGGCGCGCGGCTTCTGGACCGAGCCGCCGGCGTGGGTGTCGTCGGAGACCGCCATCGCGGTCTTGCGGTTGAGGGTGACGGTGTCGACGATCGCCAGCAGCAGCCCGCTGTCCTTCTGCTTGTCGGTGCGCCGCACCGACGTTCCGACCTGCAACGTGACCACGTCGGCATTGGCGGGCGACTCGACGCTGACCTGCTGCTGGGAGACCAGGGGGACGTTCTGGTTGACGACGACGTGATCGGTCGACAGGGATGCGGAGTCCAGCGCGGTTCCCGTGCCGTCGCTGATGAGCGTGCTGTCGATGTTGAGCGGGACCTTGGTGATCCTGCTGGTGGTGTACGTCGATAACAGCAGCGCGGCGATCAGCAGGGCGGCCCCGAGACCGATGATCCCGCATGCGGCGAACCGCAACATGACTGCTCGGTTCACGTTGCTGTGCCCTCCTAGTGCTCTCTTGCGCCGTCAGCCGCAAACCCGTTTGACCCTAACAGCAGAACGTAAGGCCCCGGCTTACGAACCTGTCGCTATCGCGCGCGGGTGCTTCGGGTGTACCCATTACCCATCGGATGCAGACTGTGGGGGTGACCGATGGCCGGCAGGTGGGCGGGACGCGCAGCTTCCTGCCCGCCGTAGAGGGGATGCGCGCCTGCGCGGCCATGGGAGTGGTCGTCACGCACGTCGCTTTCCAGACCGGGCACTCCAGCGGTGTCACCGGCCGGCTCTTCGGCCGCTTCGATCTGGCCGTCGCGGTGTTCTTCGCGTTGTCGGGCTTCCTGTTGTGGCGCGGCCACGCCGCGGCGGCACGCGGCCTGGGACCGCGTCCCCGCACCGGCCACTACCTGCGGTCGCGGGTGGTGCGCATCATGCCCGCCTATGTGGTGGCGGTCGTCGTGATCCTGTCGCTGCTGCCCGACGCGGATCACGCCAGCCCGACCGTGTGGCTGGCCAACCTCACCCTCACCCAGATCTATGTGCCGCTCACCCTGACCGGCGGGCTGACCCAGATGTGGAGCCTCTCGGTCGAGGTCAGCTTCTACCTGGCGTTGCCGATTCTGGCGTTGCTGGCCCGGCGGCTGCCGGTCGGCGCGCGGGTGCCGACGATCGCCGCGCTGGCGGCGCTGAGCTGGGCCTGGGGTTGGGTGCCCATTCATTCCGGCGCCGGCACCAACCCGCTCAACTTGCCGCCCGCGTTCTTCTCCTGGTTCGCCGCGGGCATGCTGCTGGCCGAATGGGTCCACAGCCCGGTCGCCCTGCCGCACCGGTGGGCACGCCGGCGGGTGCCGATGGCCGTCGTCGCCGTGCTGGCCTACCTGCTTGCGGCCTCCCCGCTGGCGGGCCCGGAGGGGCTGATTCCCGGCACGGCGACCCAGTTCGCGGTCAAGACGGCGGCGGGCTCACTGGTGGCGTTCGCACTCGTCGCCCCGCTGGTGCTGGACCGGGTCGACACCTCTCACCGGCTGCTGGGTAGCACCGGCATGGTGACGCTGGGCCGGTGGTCCTACGGCCTGTTCGTGTGGCACCTGGCCGCGCTGGCCATGGTGTTCCCGGTGCTCGGGACGTTCGCGTTCACCGGCCGCATGCCCGCCGTGCTGACGCTGACGCTGATCTTCGGCTGGGCGATCGCCGCGGTCAGCTACGGGCTGGTGGAGGCGCCCTGCCGGGAAGCGTTGCGGCACTGGGAGAGACGCGAAAGGCCGGCCGAAACCGCAGACGTGGTGGACGCCGAGGCGGACGCGATCGCGCCCTAGCCGGTGCGGTCCATCCACTCTTCCAGCGTCTCGGCGGACGGCAGGCAGATGGCGCGCTCGATCTTCTGGAACAGATCGGCGCCGTACTCGACGGTCGATCGGATGAGATTGCCCAGCGCCTCGAGGTGGATGCCGTCGGTCAGCAGGTAAGCGTTCTCACCGACCACGCTGACGTGGCTCGGCCGGGCGGTCTCGCGCACAAACGCCTTGGGCCAATGGGTTTCGCGATTCCAGTCGTTGACCAGTTCCATCAGCCGCGGCCGCTCGGTAGCGGGGTAGTGCCCGGCGGGGCTGATGGAGATCTCGAAAACGTCGCGCCGCAAACCGTTGATCCGCAGGTTCACGTGCAGCTCGCCGCGCTCGTAGCTGGGCAGCATCATGAACTCCTCGCCGTCATCGCTGCGGAAGAAGCGCAACTCACGCGATCGCAGGTAACGGTCGATCAACTCCGTGCTCAGCGGTTCGATCTGCATTGCCCGATGATGGGCCCGCCGACTTGGAGGATTCTTGGTGCGCGTCAGGCCGGCCCGACGGCCGCCAAGCGCTCCACGATCTCGGCGCGCACCGCCGACCGCCGCGCCTTCCCGGCGTCGTCACGCAGGGGGGCGTCGACGAATTCTACGAAGTCCGGGGTGGGCGGCACCTTGTACGCCGCAAGGTGTTCGCGTAGAAACTCCCGCACCCCGGCGGCGTCCAGCGTCGCGTCGTCGGCCGTGTGCACCAGGGCGTAGGGCACCTGCCCGAGATCGCCGGAGTTCGGGTCGGGGACGCCGACCACGAGGCAGGACAACACGTCCGGGTGTGCCGACAGCGCATTCTCGATCTCGGCCGGGTACGCGTTGCGGCCGCCGACGGTGAACATGTCCACCCTGCGGTCCGACAGATACAGAAATCCGTCGGCGTCGAAATAGCCGAGGTCGCCCAACGAGTCCCAGCCGTCGCGGCTCTTCGCCGTCGCGCCGACGTAGCGGTAGGTGGGCGCGCTGCCCGGCGCGGGCCGCATGTAAATCTCGCCCTCCACGCCGGGCGGACAGGGGTTTCCGTCGTCGTCGAGCACCTTCATCTCGCCGGCGACCACCACCCCGACCGAGCCGGGGTGGGTCAGCCACTGGTCGCCGGAGATGAAGGTCAGCGCCTGTAATTCGGTGCCGCCGTAGAGTTCCCACACTTTTTCCGGACCCAGCAGATCGATCCACGCCTGCTTGACGGCGGGCGGGCACGGCGCCGCCAGATGCCAGAAGCGGCGGATCGACGACAGGTCGTAGGCGCCCGGATCGGCGTGATAGACCGGCAGCGTCCGCTGCATGATCGTCGGCACCGTCGTCAAAAAGGTGACTTTATGGTCGGTGATCAGCCGGAGGAATTGCTGCGGCTCGAACCGGCTCATCAGCACCAGGTGATGGCGCATCAACAGTGCCATGGTCGCTGCGGTGAAGCCGGTGTTGTGCGACAGCGGCACCGGCATCAGGGTGACATCGCCCTCCTGCGCGCCCAGCGGATAGCCGATGGCGGCCGGGATCCGGCTGTCGCCGCCGGATTCGATCAGCTTGGGGCGGCCGGTGCTGCCGCCGGACCCCATCGCCTTCCACACCGGCGACACCGCCTCCGGCAGCTCCGCGTCCGAGCAATGCGGTCCCGGCGTGAAACCAGCTGGCACGCTTGGTATTCCGGGATGATCGCGGCCCACCAACAAGGTGGGTGGGCGCAACTCCAGCAGGCCCTGCAGTTCCGCGTCCGGCAACCGCGCCGACAGCGGCTGCGGCACCGCGCCCAGCTTCCAGCACGCCACCGCGGCCTGGATCCATTCGATCGAGTTGGGCAGCACCATCGTCACGTAGTCGCCGACCCCCACACCGCGCTCGGCGTAGGCGCGGGCCAGCCAGTTCGTCGAACGGTCGAGTTCGGCGCGGGTGATGGTCACTCCATCACAGGTGACCGCCGGCTCGTCGGGGGCGAGTTCGGCCAGCGCCGAGATCTGGGTGCCGATCGGCGGGATCGGCTCACTCATACGCGCCCTGCCGCTCGAAGATGCGGCGGGGGTTGTCGACCAGCATGGTGTGCAGCTGCTCGTCGGTGACGCCGCGCTCCTTGAGGGCGGGGATGACGTCGTTGTGGATGTGCAGGTAATGCCAATTCGGCGCCATCTGCGGCACCAGGTCTTCGGGGAGCGCGTCGAAATAACAGTTGGCATCGTGCGAGAGCACCATCTTGTCGGCGTGCCCGCGCTCGCACATCTGCGCCACGATCTTGACCCGCTCCTCGAACGGAGAGATCACGTCGAGGCCGAAGCGGTCCATGCCGAGGTAGGAGCCGGCGGCGATGAGCTCTTCGAGGTAGCCGACATCGGTGCTGTCGCCGGAGTGGCCGATGACCACCCGGCTCAGGTCGACACCTTCCTCCTCGAAGATGCGCTGCTGTTCCAGGCCGCGCCGCAGGCCGGCATGGGTGTGCGTGGAGATCGGCACGCCGGTGCGCTTGTGCGCCTGCGCCACCGCGCGCAGTACCCGTTCGACGCCGGGGGTGAGGCCGGGTTCGTCGGTGGCGCACTTGAGGATGCCCGCCTTGATGCCGGTGTCGGCGATGCCCTGCTCAATGTCGCGGACGAACATCTCGGTCATGATCTCGGGGCCGTCCAGCATCCCTCCGGGGCCTTCGTAGTGGAACCGGAACGGGATGTCGTTGTAGGTGTAAAGCCCGGTTGCCACAACGATATTCAGCTCGGTGGCCGCCGCGACGCGGGCGATGCGCGGGATGTAGCGGCCCAGCCCGATCACGGTGAGGTCCACGATGGTGTCGACGCCGCGGGACTTCAGCTCGTTGAGCCGATCGATGGCATCGGCCACCCGCCGTTCCTCGTCACCCCACGCCTCGGGATAGTTCAGCGCGATCTCGGTGGTCATGATGAACACGTGCTCGTGCATGAGCGTCACGCCGAGGTCGGCGGTATCGATGGGGCCGCGGGCGGTATTGAGTTCTGACACGTGACTGATGCTAGGTCGACCCGGTGGTCGGAGAACAGTGCCGATTTATTCCGGCGCGCCCTAACGTGCAGTACCGTCACCCTCGTCCCAACCGGAACCCGCGGGAGTCGCGTCATGTTGCTCAATCCCAACCACCTGCAACGCAAATACCCAGACCGGCGTTCTGCGGAGATCATGGCCGCGACGGTGGACTTCTTCGAATCGCGCGGCAAGGCGCGGCTGAAGTCCGACGATCACGAACGGGTGTGGTACTCAGAGTTTTTGGACCACATCGGACGCGAGCGCATCTTCGCGTCCCTGCTGACGCCGTCGGAGTACGGCGCCGACGATTGTCGCTGGGATACCTACCGGATCAGCGAGTTCGCCGAGATCGTGGGCTTCTACGGGCTGAGCTACTGGTACCCCTTCCAGGTCACCGCGCTGGGCCTGGGCCCGATCTGGATGAGCGACAACACCGACGCCAAGCGCAAGGCCGCCGCCCAACTCGAGGCCGGCGAGGTGTTCGCCTTCGGCCTGTCGGAGCAGACCCACGGCGCCGACGTCTATCAGACCGACATGATCCTGACGCCGTCCGAGAACGGCTGGGTCGCCAATGGCGAGAAGTACTACATCGGCAACGCCAACGTGGCGCGGATGGTCTCCACCTTCGGCAAGATCGCCGGCTCCGACGAATACGTGTTCTTCGCCGCCGACTCCCAGCACGACCGTTATGACCTGATCAAGAACGTGGTGAACTCGCAGAACTACGTCGCCAACTACGCGCTGCGCGACTACCCCGTCACCGAGGCCGACATCCTGCACCGCGGTCCCGGGGCCTTCCACGCCGCACTCAACACCGTCAACGTCTGCAAGTACAACCTGGGCTGGGGCGCGGTCGGCATGTGCACGCACGCGATGTACGAGGCGGTCACCCACGCCTCCAACCGCGTCCTGTACGGGACCGTCGTCACCGACTTCAGCCACGTGCGGCGGCTGCTCACCGACGCCTACCTGCGGCTGGTCGCGATGCGGCTGGTCGCCACCCGCGCCTGCGACTACATGCGCGGCGCCTCGGCGGACGACCGGCGCTACCTGCTGTACAGCCCGCTCACCAAGGCGAAGATCACCAGCGAAGGGGAGCGGGTCGTCATCGCACTGTGGGATGTGATCGCCGCGAAGGGGGTGGAGAAGGACACCTTCTTCGAGGCCGTCACCCGCGAGATCGGTTTGTTGCCAAGGCTCGAGGGCACTGTGCACATCAACATCGGGCTGCTCGCCAAGTTCATGCCCAACTTCCTGTTCGCCCCCAACGCCGAGCTGCCGATCATCGGCCGGCGCGACGACGCGGCCGACGACGCGTTCCTGTTCGCGCAGGGCCCGACCGGGGGCCTGGGCAAGGTGCGCTTCCACGACTGGCGCGCGCCGTTCGAGGGCTTCGGGCACCTGCCCAACGTGGCGTTACTGCGCAAGCAGATCGACGTGCTCGCCGACATGCTGGCCAGCGCGACGCCCGACGCCGCGCAACAGAAGGACGTCGATTTCGCGTTCGCCGTTGGTCAGTTGTTCGCGACGGTTCCCTATGCGCAGCTCATCCTCGAGGAGGCCGCGCTGTCGGATGTCGACGAGACGTTGATCGACGCGATCTTCGCCGTGCTGGTCCGCGACTTCAACGGCTACGCCGTGGAGTTGAGCGACAAGCCCGCGACCACCGACGACCAGGCCCGCTTCGCGACGCGGATGATCCGTCGCCCCGTCCACGACCCCGCCCGCTACGCGCAGATCTGGAAGGAACACATCCTTCCCCTCAACGGCGCGTACCAGATGCGGCCGTAGAGCAGGCCATTCGCCGAGCGTCACGCCAGCGTGGCACCCCATGTCGATCGTCGCGCCAGCGTGACGCTGGGCGCCCCGGATTGACGCGCCTACCCTTGACTGTGACACAGCTCACCGTAATATGACCAGTGGTCATCGACGCTAGGAGGCCGCATTTGCCAACGGTGACTTGGGCGCGGGTCGACCCCGCCCGTCGCGCCGCCATCATCGAGGCGGCGGAACAGGAGTTCGGGGCGCACGGGTTCTCCCGGGGCAGCCTCAACGTCATCGCGCGGCGGGCCGGTGTCGCGAAGGGCAGCCTGTTCCAGTACTTCGCGGACAAGCGCGACCTGTTCGCGTTCATCGCCGACATCGCCAGCCAGCGGGTGCGTGCCTACATGGAAGACCGCATCCGCGAGCTTGACCCGAGCCGGCCGTTCTTCGACTTTCTGACGGACTGGCTCGACGCGTGGGTGGCCTACTTCGCCGACCACCCGCACGAGCGCGCGCTGCACGCCGCGGCGACCCTCGAGGTCGACACCGAAGCCCGCATCAGCGTCCAGAACGTCATCCACCGGCACTACCTGGAGGTGATGCGGCCGCTCGTCCGCGAGGCGAAGGTGCGCGGCGACCTGCGTGCCGATTCGGACACCGACGCGCTGTTGTCGTTGCTGCTCTTGATATTTCCGCACCTGGCCCTGGCGCCCTACATGCGGGGTTTGGATCCGATCCTCGGGCTCGACGAACCCACCCCGGAGCAGCCGGCGCTGGCGGTGCGAAGGCTCGTCGGCGTACTGGCGGCCGCCTTCGCGGCGGCCCCGCGCCCGCCCGTCCAGTCAGCCCCACAACAATCCGAGGAGGTCTCATGACACGCACGCATACGAACTCGATGGTTCGAGGGGGACTCAACTGGGACAGCCTGCCGTTGCGGCTGTTCGCCGGCGGCAACGCGAAGTTCTGGGACCCGGCCGACATCGACTTCTCCCGCGACCGCGCCGACTGGGAGCAGCTCTCGGAAGACGAACGTCACTACGCCATCCGGCTGTGCGCGGAATTCATCGCCGGCGAGGAGGCGGTCACCGAGGACATTCAGCCGTTCATGTCCGCGATGCGGGTCGAGGGCCGGCTGGGCGACGAGATGTACCTGACGCAGTTCGCGTTCGAGGAAGCCAAGCACGTTCAGGTGTTCCGCATGTGGCTCGACGCTGTCGGTGTCACGGATGACCTGCACGAGTACCTCGACGACATCCCCACCTACCGGACGATCTTCTACGAGGAATTGCCGGACTGCCTCAACGCCTTGTCGGTCGACCCGTCTCCGGCCGCCCAGGTGCGGGCGTCGGTCACCTACAACCACATGGTCGAAGGCATGCTGGCGCTCACGGGCTACTTCGGCTGGCACAAGATCTGCGTGGAGCGCGGCATCCTCCCCGGCATGCAGGAGTTGGTCCGGCGCATCGGCGACGACGAGCGCCGCCACATGGCGTGGGGCACCTTCACCTGCCGCCGCCACGTCGCCGCCGACGACGCCAACTGGGGCGTCTTCGAAACCCGCATGAACGAGCTCATGCCGCTGGGGCTGCGCCTCATCGAAGAGGGCTTCTCCCTTTACGATCCGATGCCCTTCGGCCTTTCGGTGGACGAGTTCATGGCCTACGCGTCCGACAAGGGCATGCGGCGCTTCGGCACGATCTCCAGCGCCCGCGGCCGGCCACTCGAGGAGATCGACCTCGACTACTCGCCGCTGCACCTGGAGGACACCTTCGCCGACGAGGACGAGAAGGCCCTGGCCGCCGCGTCGGCCTGAGCCGCTACTCGACCTTCTTGTCGCCCGCGGCGGCCCCGTCCTCGGCGGCCCTGATGGTGGCGACCCGTCCGCCGCAAGCGGGGATGCCCCAGCGCGCGGCTACGCCGCGCTTGCGATCGCCACTACCCGACCCAGACGGTCTTGGCGTTGCAGAACTCGCGGATCCCGTGGCCCGCGAGTTCGCGGCCGTATCCGGACCGCTTGACGCCGCCGAAGCCCAGCTCCGGGTAGGACACCGTCATCCCGTTGATGAAGACCTGGCCGGCCTCGATGTCGTCGATGAAGCGCTGCTGCTCGGCCTCGTCGCGAGTCCAGGCGTTGGAGCCCAGCCCGAAGGTGGTGCCGTTGGCGATCTCGATCGCCTCGTCGATGCCCTCGGCGCGGTACATCGACGCGACGGGGCCGAAGACCTCTTCGGTGTAGAGCGCCATGTCCTTGGTGATGTCGGTGATTACGGTCGGCGGGTAGAACCAGCCCGGCCCGTCGAGCGGCTTGCCGCCGGTGCGCAGCTTCGCGCCCGCCGCCACCGCGTCGTCGACCTGCTTGACGATGTCGTCGCGTCCCGACTCGGTGGCCAGCGGGCCGACGTCGGTGTCGGGGTCGGTCGGGTCGCCGACCTTGAGCGCAGCCATCCGCTCGACGAACTTGTCGACGAACGCGTCGTAGATGTCGGTGTGGATGATGAATCGCTTGGCGGCGATGCAGGATTGGCCGTTGTTCTGCACCCGGGCGGTGACCGCGGTCTTGACCGCCTCGTCGAGGTCCGCCGACGGCATCACGATGAACGGGTCGCTGCCGCCGAGCTCGAGCACGGTGGGTTTGATCTCGTCCCCGGCGATGGCGGCGACCGACTGGCCGGCGGGTTCGCTGCCGGTCAGGGTCGCCGCGGCGACGCGGGGGTCACGCAGGATGCGCTCGACGGCGCTGGACGAGACGAGCAGCGTCTGGAAGCAACCGTCCGGGAAGCCGCCGCGCGCGATGACGTCGGCGAGGTAGAGCGCGGTCTGCGGGACGTTCGAGGCGTGCTTGAGAATGCCCACGTTGCCGGCCATCAGCGCCGGCGCCGCGAACCGCACGGCCTGCCAGAGCGGGAAGTTCCACGGCATCACGGCCAGGACCACGCCGAGCGGCTGGTAGCGGATGTAGGCCTTGGACGCGCCGACCTTGCCCGCGTCGGCCGGCTCGTCGGCCAGCAGCTTTTCGGCGTTCTCAGCGTAGTAGCGAAAGCCCTTGGCGCACTTGAGTACTTCGGCCTTGGCCGACTTCAAGGTCTTGCCCATTTCCAGGGTCATCATCGCGGCGACGTCGTCGGCCTCTTTTTCCAACAGATCGGCGGTGGCGTTTGCCCACCCGGCGCGCTGGGCAAAGGTGGTGTTATGGCGGTAGTCCTGGAACCGGGCGTAGGCGGCGGCGATGGCCGCGTCGACTTCTTCGTCGGTTGCCGGGGTGAAGGTTTTTACTGTCTCGCCGGTAGCCGGGTTGATGGTGGCGATGGGCACGCTGACATCCTTCGCTTCGGGGTTGGTAAAAGGTCCAACACCCAGCCTGCCACTATCGTTCCCCCGAGGGAGGTGCCGGATGAGTAAAGCCGCCGAGCTGATGGTCAAGTGCCTGGAAAACGAGGGTGTTTCCGTGGTCTTCGGTCTGCCGGGTGAGGAGAACATCCGCTTTGTGCAGGCGCTGGCGTCGTCGAGCATCCGCTATGTGCTCACCCGGCACGAGCAGGGCGCGGCCTTCATGGCCGAGATGTACGGCCGGGTGACCGGCCGCGCCGCGGTGGTCTCGAGCACCCTGGGACCGGGCGCGATCAACATGCAACTCGGCGTGGCCGACGCCACTACCAACAGCACCCCGTTGGTCGCGATCTCCGCGCAGGTCGGCCACGACCGGGAATTCAAGGAGTCGCACCAGTACGTCGACCTGGTGTCGATGTTCGCGCCCATCACCCGGTGGGCGGCCGGAGTCCCCACCGCGCGCGCCATACCCGAGATGTTCCGCAAGGCGTTCAAGGTGGCCGAGACCGAACGCCCGGCGGCGGTCTATCTCGCGGTGCCGGAGCACATCGATGCCGACGAGACCGACTATGACCTGACGCCGTTGCCGCGCAACGTCGTCCGCCCCGATGCGCCCGCGCCCGGTCAGGTGGAGCGCGCGGTCGACATCCTGCGCAAGGCGAAGCGGCCGGTGGTGCTCGCCGGTCACGGCGCCGCCCGCGGCAACGCCACCGCCGCCTTGGTCCGGTTCTCCGAGGAATTCGGTATCCCGGTCGCCAACACCTTCCACGGCAAGGGAGTGATGCCCGACGACCATCCCAACAGCATCGGGACCCTCGGGTTCATGCGCCACGACTACGTCAACTTCGGCTTCGACAACGCCGACGTGGTAATCGCCGTCGGGTACGAGCTGCAGGAGTTCGACCCGGTCCGGATCAACCCGCAGGCCGACAAGAAGATCATCCACATCCACCGTTTCCCGGCCGAGGTCGACGCGCACTATTCGGTGGAAGTCGGGATCATCGGCGACATCAGCGCCTCTTTGAACGCATTGACGGACGCGCTCGACGGCCACGCCTACGAGGCCGATCCGGAGGTACCCGGCCACGGCCTGCTGGCCGAGGAATTCGCTCGGGGGCAAGAGGATTCGCGTTATCCGCTCGCTCCGGCGCGGGTGGTCGCCGATACCCGCGCCGCGCTGGGCCGCAGCGACGTCGTCCTGGTGGACACCGGCGCCACCAAGATGTGGATGGCGCGGCTCTACCCGACGTATGAGTGCAACACCTGCCTGGTGTCAAACGGCTTGTCCACCATGGGTTTTGCGCTACCCGGTGCGCTGGGTGTCAAGCTGGCGCGTCCCGAGTCCAAGGTGCTGGCGGTCGTCGGCGACGGCGCGTTCCTGATGAACTCGCAGGAAATCGAGACCGCGGTCCGTGAGCGGATACCGCTGGTCGTGCTGATCTGGGACGACGGCGGTTATGGCCTGATCGAGTGGAAAATGGACCTCGAACTCGGCGCGCACTACTACGTGAAGTTTTCCAACCCCGATGTGGTGACCTACGCGGAAAGCTTCGGCGCCAAGGGGTATCGGATCAACAGCGCGGAGGAACTCTTGCCGACACTGCGGGCCGCACTCGATGACGACGGGGTGTCGGTGATCTCCTGCCCGGTCGACTACTCGGAGAATCTGCGGCTGACCGACCGGCTCGGCGAGCTGGACGAGACGCTGTAATTCACGGACACATCCAGGCAAAGGGTGGGCAGACACCGGTATTCGGCGGCAGCCGCAGGCCGGGCGGCTGTCCTGGCACGATCAGCGCGGGCAGACCGGAGTCCGGAGCGAAGTAATAGGTATGGCAGACGTTCATGTCCCAGTCCGGCATGCGCCGCATCTGGCCCACGTTCGGGCACCACATCTGGCTGCAGATGTGTGAGGTGTAGCAGCCCGGGGGTCCCTCGGGCGGTGCGCATTCCGGCGGCTGGTTACCGCCGTTGTTCGTCGAGCAGGCGGCAAGGGCGGTTCCCGTCCCCAGCATCAGATCCACCGTCCACATGAAGCCGGAGAGGGCCAGCACCGTGGCCAACCCTACGAGTGCTGTTCTCATGCTCGGCTCCTTGGTTGGCGGCTGAGTCGCAGTCGCGACAGGCAGTTACGCGTCAGGGCGCTTGCCTGAGTTGCAGGTGATTCGTCTGTTGATATCCCGGTGGGTGGCCGCAGGCCGGCACGTTGTACATCAAGGTGCTCGTGCCTTCCAGGGTGTTCGGATCCCACGTGTCGTGGTAGGGCTCATTGGGACCGGGGCTACCGTCGGCACAGCGGATGGCCCAGGTGCCTTCCATCGTCCACTGCCCGTTGATCAGCCGCGCCAGGGCCACGGCCTGGCCACCGGGTGTGGTTGCTACCGAAGCGCATCCGTCGCCGCAGGGTGTGAAGTAGTAGTCGCCGGACATCGCCGACCCCCGAGGGGTTGTCGAAGTCCAGGTGTAGTGGCCGCTCAACGTCGTGTCGGCCCACGCTGCACTAGCCGTACCGACAGCTAAACCGGCGAAGATGGCGGCTGCGGCGATCACCCGTGTCATAGCCATGATCTCATCCTCCTGCTGAGCTAATAAGCACGTAGCTCACAGTGACCGCTATACACCGAAGACGTTCGGTTTGCTGGGCATTTGGCAAACTTCCACGACGACGACGCGGCCTAGCTCAGCCGTGCTGTGACGTCGCCGCCGGCAGCGCCATCGGCCGGGCGGCATGAATTTTCCAAAGTTTTTGCGCGAGTGTGCATCTGTGGCGATTTCTGGGGCTTGTTTGTCGGTGGGGGTAGCTAGTTTGGCGGTATGGGTCCAAGTGGTCATCCCGACGCCGAGGCGATGTTTGACGACCTGGATTCGGTGTTGGCCCGTGCCCGCGCGTTGCCGGTGGAGGCGATGACTGTTCAGCAGCAGCTGGCGATGTTGGAGCGCTGCGAGCAGGTGCGTCGCCAGTTGCCGGCGCTCGAACATCCGGTGATCAACTCCCTTGGCCACCAGGCCACCCCCGAAGAATTGGGTGGCACGCTGCCGCACGCGATCGCCGAGGCCACCTTGATCAGCCGCGCCGAGGCGTCGCGGCGGGTGAAAGAAGCGGTGGATTTGGGCCCGCGGCACGGGCTGACCGGTGAGCCCTTGGAGCCGATCCTGCCGGCCACCGCGGCCGCTCAGCGCGCCGGCACACTGGGCGGCGGGCAGGTGGCGGTGATCCGCAAATTCTTTCACCGCCTGCCCGGGTGGGTCGATGCAGCGACCCGTGCCGCCGTGGAGGCTGACCTGGCCACCCACGGGACGCACTACCGTCCCGAGCAATTGGCCGCACTGGCCGAGCACGTGGCCGACTGCCTGAACCCCGATGGCAGCTACACGGACGCTGAGCGCGCGCGCCGCCGCGGCTTGACCCTGGGCCGGCAGGGCCCCGACGGCATGTCCGAGTTACGGGGCCTGCTCACCCCCGAACTGCGCGCCACCGTGGAGGCGGTGCTGGCCAAACTGGCCGCACCCGGCATGTGCAACCCCTTCGATGACACCCCGTGCGTGGACGGCGCCCCCAGCCAAGACGCCATCGACCGCGACGCCCGCAGCACCGCCCAACGCAACCACGACGCACTCAACGCCGCCCTACGCGCGTTGTTGGCCTCGGGAAAACTCGGCCAACACAACGGGTTACCCGCCTCCATCGTCATCACCACCACCCTTGCCGAGCTGCAGGCCGCCGCCGGCGCCGGCCGCACCGGCGGGGGCACCCGATTGCCGATCAGCGATGTGATCCGCCTGGCCCGCCACGCCCACCACTACCTGGCCGTCTTCGACAACGCCAAACCCCTGGCCCTCTACCACGCCAAACGGCTGGCCACCGCCGGACAACGCATCGTCCTCTACGCCCACGACCGCGGCTGCAGCGCCCCGGGCTGCACCGTGCCCGGCTACCTCTCCGAGGTCCACCACGTCACCGACTACGCCAAAACCCGGCGCACCGACATCAACGACCTCACCTTCGCCTGCGGACCCCATCACCGCCTGCTCAAACCCGGCGGCTGGATTACCCGCAAAAACACCAAAGGCCACACCGAATGGATCCCACCCCCACACCTAGACCGCGGCCAACCCCGTACCAACACCTTCCACCACCCCGAAAAACTGCTCCGCCGTGAGGATGACGACGATGACGCGGCATAGCTGGGCCGCGCTTCGATAAGGTTTCGTCTGTGTCGTTGTGGTTGTCTTTGAGACCCTGGTGGCTGCAGTGGCCGCTGTACGCCCTGGTGATGATGCTGGGCCTGACACCGCTGGTGATGATCGGCGACTACCCCAGCGGGCCGCCCTCGTCGCACTGGACCAGCGCACCGTGGTGGATCACCGACGCGGTCGTCGCACTGGTGATCGGCCTGGCCACGGCGCTCGGCTCGGTGCGCCGCATGGCGGGGCTGCGCCCGTCGCTCAGAACACTGTCATTCGCTGAATGTCGTCAAATGTCCAAGGCGATGCGTTCGGGCTCCCTCCCGATGATCCGGCAACGCGCCGGGCAGCGAGGCAACTGATCGAGCGCGCACGCGACTCCATCGTGGGTTCCGCCAAACTGATGATCACCGCTTGTTGGATCCTCGTGGCGGTGCAAGTGTTCGGCTTCATTGGTGACGCAAAACATTTCACCTTGCGCAGTCTATTGTTGGCGGTGGCCTTCGCTTATCTCGCGGGCTACTACTGGTACTACCCACGTCTACTCGACGCGCGTCTTCAATTGCTTGACCGGCCCGCGCCCGGTTAGCCCCGGCCCGTTCCGGAATCTGCCTTTAGTGCCATCGGCCGGACGTAGCCACCGATCAGTGTCCGATGCCACCAGGCCCGCTCGCGGCGCAGCTCCGCGGGCGTCGTGAAGCGATACTCGTAGAGCTGCGCGCGCACGTAACGCGGCGGCGCATCCGGAAATGGGTTGTGCCGCAACAGGCGCAGCGTGTTCCGGTCGTTGCGCAGCAGCCGCTGCAGAAACGGTGTCAGCCACGGCTGGGCGTAGCCGGGTGAGATGGCGGCGAACCACATCAGCCAGTCCAGGCGCAGATGGTAGGGCGCCCACTGCCGCGGAAGCCGGCCCACGGCGCCGGGTTTGCCCTTGAATTCGTATTCTTTCCACACCGTCTGGTCGCTGAGCCGGGTGTCCTCGGTGCCTTCGATCACCACCTCGCGGCGGATGCGCCCGATGCTGCCGAACGCGCCGTAGGTGTTGACGAGGTGAAAAGAGTTGAACGACATGTTCATTCGCTGACTCGAGGACAGCATGTTGCGCACCGGCCAGTAACTCATGAACAACACCGCCGCCGCGAACGCGATCACCAGCGCGGCGAACCACAGCGGCGACTCCGGCGGCGCGGGGTGGGCGTGCGAACCGAGCACCCGGGCGACCGACGAGTCGTCGATGGCGCTGCACGCCAACAGGATCGTCACCCAATTGAGCCAGGCGAAGTTACCCGACGCCACCAGCCACAGCTGGGTGACGACGATGATCGCGGCGGCGATGCTGGCCACCGGTTGTGGCGCGAACAACCCGAACGGCACGACCAGCTGCGAGAAGTGGTTGCCCGCCACCTCGATTCGATGCAGCGGCTTGGGCAGGTGGTGGAAGAACCAGCTCAACGGCCCGGGCATGGGCTGCGTTTCGTGGTGGTAGTACAGACACGTCAGGTCGCGCCAGCACGGATCGCCCCGCATCTTGATCAGCCCGGCGCCGAATTCCACTCGGAACAACAGCAATCGGGCTATCCACAAGGTCAGCGCCGGCGGCGCCACCTGGTCGTTGCCGAGGAAGATCATCAAGAATCCGGTCTCGAGCAGCAGCGATTCCCACCCGAACGCATACCAGGTCTGCCCGACGTTGACGATCGAGAGGTAGAGCACCCACAGCGCTAGCCACATCAGCATGGCCGCCCAGACCGGCACCGCGTCGGCCGCGCCGGCGACGATCGCCGCCGACAGTGCCGCGCCGAACCAGGAGACCATCGAGAACAGCCGATCGGAATAGCGCAGATGAAACAGGCTGGGCGTCCGCCAAAACGACTGCCCGGCCAAGAACCGTGGAATGGGCTGTAGCCCGTGCTCCCCGATGAGCGCGCGGAACTGCGCCGCGGCCGCGACGAACGCGAGCAGGTAGACCGCCGCGGCGCCCCGCTCGAGCACCAGTCTGCCGAGCCAATATTCGGGAGCTGAAAACCAGCCCATGGCCGTAACTCCTTGGACGGTGGCGGTCACACAGACCCACATATCCAGTCAAGCAGCCGGTAAACCGCCAGCCAATACCCTCGACCGCTATTCGTCCCGGGACCGGCCCGCCGCATCGCCCATCGTCACCACCGAAGCGGCGACCACCGCGAGCGAAATCAGCGCCAGCAGCTGAACATTCGCGGAATGGCCCGCGTAGCCGTCGACCGACCGCCAGGGATGCCGTGACAACACCGCGCCCGCCAGGATGAGCCCACCCGCGCTCAGGACCATCGTGGCGTCGTCCATGCGCCGCCGGCGCAACGCGTAGCGCAGGCCCAGGGCTCCGCCGACCACCACGACCCCGACCACACCGGCGATCACCGCCCCGCAGGCCAGCACGGCGGCCGCCGCCCATGGTCCCGGCTGCCACGGCTGGGCGGGAGCGCCGTCGGCGCGCCCGCTTCGGGTGCGCCACAGCGCGAGCATGGCCAGCAGCGGCAGCAAGGCCAGCCCCAGCCCCAGACCCAGCCGGTACGGCGCGTTGGACGGGAAGGTCAGCGTGATGGTGCCGGGGTCTCCCGGCGGCACCACCCAGCCCTGCTGCCACCCGTTGACGGCGACCGGGGTCAGCCGGGCCCCGGTGCCGGTGCGCGCCACCCAACCGGGGTTGATGCTTTCCGGGATGACCAGCACCCGCGACGTGGTCGACGGCGGAGCCTGCACCTCGCGACGGTCCGGACCCCACGCCCGCCACACCGGAACCCCGACGGGGCCGGGCGTCGCGGCGGCCGCGGCCGGCGGGGACAGGTCGACACCGTCGACGACGAACTGGGCTCCCGGGCTGATCAGCAGCTCCTGCTGGCCCGCCGGCAGGGCGATCGGGTCGCGGTCGCACGCCCGCGCCGCAACCGGTTCGTCGTCGAGCAGGGCGCCGACGGTGGTGCGGATCGACGTGTGCACGAACCGGCCCGCGACCGCGATGACCGGGCCGTGGTCGCAGTCGACGGCGATCTCGCGCGTGCGATCACGGGCGGCTTCGGCGGCCGCGATCGGCTTGCCGTCGGCGCCGAGCACCGCCAGCTCGGCCAGCCCCGGCGGCTTGAGCTGGTCGAAACCCAGCGCGTTGCGGTCGATGACGTCTTCCCAGTCCAGCAGGCTGACGGTGACGCTGTCGGTGACCCGGGGATGCAGCGGGAGTGTCTGTGGTTCACCGGGTTTCAACGCGCGCACCTGCGGGCCGTCGCCCAGGTTGACCGCCACCATCGTCGGGTGCGCGGGCAACGCCGATCGGCTCGGCGCCAGCCGCAGCGCGGCGACTTCGGTGGGCCGCGGCAGGGTGAGCGTCAGCGTGGGCGGGGTCTTGTGTTGCACCACCCGCTGCGGCGCCGTCCATGCCGTGGACGGGTCGCCGTCGGTCGCCGCATACGCGGAGCCGAGGACGTCCACCAGGTCGGAGTCACCCCGCGCCCGGGTGGTGTTCGGCTCGGCGATCAGGTCGGCCAGTTTGGGTCCCTGTCGTGGCCGCACCCACACCAGCGGGGTCACCGACATCGGTGCCGGAACGGTCAGCGTCCGGCTCAGATTCACCGGCTCCTCCGGAGCCAGGGCCATTGACGGCGCGCAGCGCACGCCGTCCGGCGTCGACGCGCAGCCCGGCCTGGCGAGCAATTCGGAACCCAGGTCCCAGCCCGCGACCGCCGCGCCGGGTGGTGGCCCGGGAACCCGCACGGTGTGCCGCAGGTCGAGCGGGTGCGCGAATCCGGACGCGTCGTACTGGGTGATCGCCAGGTCGGTGATGCCGAACTGCACGCCGGGGGACCCGTCGTCGGTGCCCGCGGCGGTGATCCGCACCCACGGCGTCTCGCCGTAGGGCAGCGCGGCGGCGAGCGGCTTGCCGGGCTCGTCGAACCGCAGGGTGGTGCTGCCGGTCGCGGTTTCGATCATGATGCGGCGCACCTGCGCGCCGACGGCCGTCGCGCTGGGCGTCAGGGTGATCGCCGCGTTAGTCACCGGATGGTCGAAATCGACCTGCAGCCACTGCCCGACGGCAGATTGCAGCGAGTTGGACACCCACGCCGTAGCCGGGTCGCCGTCGATGGCGGCGACGGGGGAGGTCGCCGGCGCGACGTCGGGCATCGCGGTGGAGTCCGACGACGAGCTCGACACGGTGATCCGGCCGCCGCTCCAGGCGCCGACGACCGGGTCGGCGCCGGGGACGGGGTAGTCGGGCACCCGGTTGTAGGTGTGCCGTGCGTCGCCCGCGGCCCGGATGGCCGACGAATGTTGGTCCACCCGGCCGTAATCGGTCTCGCGGGCCGCCGGGGTGTCGGTGACGGTCACCGTCGGCACCGGCAATCCGGCGCCGCGCGCGTCGGCGGTCATCAGCGCGGGGCCCAGCGGCGGCCGGCCCTGCAGCCGGCGCCGCTCGTCGAGGCGCAGCAGCGCCTCCGGTCCGCCGTCCACCCGGGGCAGCCGGTCGACGTCGGCGAAGTACGGGGCGCCCGGATCGCCGGCGACCTCCACCCGGTAAATCTCCACGGCCGGGTAGCGCGGACGCAGTCCGCTGTCGGCGACGAAGCCCGCCAGGGTGCCGGGACCCACCGGCTCGCCGAATTGCGCCACCTTCCGCAGCCCCGGGGACCCGTCGACAGCGCGGTGTACCAGGATGGGCCGCGCCGAGCGCGACGTGTCCGGGTCCAGGTCGTTGCGCACCACCAGGTACGAAATACCTTGGCGGGCAAGGGTATCGGCCAGACCAGCCGAGGGGCGACCGGCGGCGAACAGGCGTTGCACCGAGTCCAGCGCCCGGATGGTTTGCGGCGGGGTCAACGGTATCGAGTCGCGCACGCCCCACGCGCTGTTGCCGAGCACCTGCAGCGGCTCGTCATGGCTGGTGCCCCACACCTGCGTGGCGAACGGCGCCCCCGGGGCCACCAGCACCCGGCCGGGCACCGGCGCGCCCGTGTTGTGCTCGCTGAGCCAGGCGGCGGTCTCCTGCCAGTAGCGGGGAATCGCGCTGAAGGTGCCGGGTGGGGTGAGCCGGCCGGTCCACGCCAGCGAGGTGCTCACCATCAGCGCCGTCAGCACGACGATCGCCACCGCCACCCGCCGGTCGCGCTCGGGGTGGGCGAACGCGCGCAGCCAGGCCGAGACGGGCTCCCGGCCGGGCAGCGGTATCCGGCCCAGCACTCCGGCGACGCCCAGCACGATCGGGATCCGGATCACCGACCCCAGCTTGTGCACGTTGCGCAGCGGCGCGCCGCCGGCGTCCAGGAACGTCTGCACGGCGTGCGCCACCGGCGAGCCCAGCCCGCCGCTGTAACCGGCGGCCATCAACACCACGCCGGCCAGCAGCATCGTCACCAACCGTCCGCGCGCCGGCATTCGCGGGCTGGCCAGCCCGGCCAGCCCCGCCGCCGCGACCAGGCAGGTGGCCAGGACGGCCGCCGAGCCGGTCACCAGCGGGGCGCCCGCGGTGGCGGTCGGCGCCACGTACGGGGTCCAGCTGTCGGTGCCGCGCAGCATCTCGGTCAGCGACGACCATTGCGTTGTAACACCGGAGGATTCGATGAAGTCCAGGAAGGGCGGGCTGATGGCCCGCAGCATCACCAGCGCCACCACCCACCACAGCATCGCCAGGAACAGCGCCACCAGCCACCACCCGGTGTAGCGCCACCACAGCCGGTTCGGTCGGTGGCACGCCCACCAGATCACCGCGGGCAGGCAGCCGGCCAGCGTGGCGATCGCGTTGACCGCGCCCATCAACGCGACGGCCAGACCGGCCTGCGCCGCGAGCGCTCGCACCGACCGGTTGGCGGAACCGCGCAGGGCCAGGATCGTGGGCAGCAACACCCACGGCGCCAGCATCATCGGCAGGGTTTCCGACGAGATGGACCCCAGCGTGGTCAGCACCCGCGGCGCCAGCGCGAACGCTGCGGCGCCGATCACCCGTGACGCAGGGCTGCCGATGCCCAGCGCCTCGGCGACCCGCAACAGCCCCCAGAAGCCGATCGTCAGCAGCAGCGCCCACCACAGCCGTTGCGTGATCCACCCCGGCACGGAGAGCAGATGGCCGATCGCGAAGAAGGTGCCATGCGGGAACAGGTAGCCGTAGGCCTGGTTCTGCGCCTGCCCGAACGGTAGGTCGCTGTTCCACAGGTTGGTGGCCCGGGCGAGGAAACGCAGCGGGTTGGCGGTGAGGTCGAGTTTGGTGTCGGGGGAAACCCGGCCGGGGGATTGGCCGAACGTCAGCGCGCAGGCGAGCGCACCGACCAGCCACAGCCATCGGCGCGAAACGGACGCGGCAGGCAAGCCAGGGGCCGGCGGGCCGGCCGCCGCTATGGCCGCTGAGTCCGCAGCCGGCGACCCACTGCGCTTGCGATCGCCGCTAGCTACGGTTGCCGTACTCGACCCGGTTGAGCACTGACGACTGCGGATCGCCCCCGGGGAGTGGCGGTTTCGTGTCCTGCTGCACCATCAAGGTGATACCGAAGATCGCTGCCGCGCCGAGCAACAGACCAACCACCACGCTCGCGGCGGCGGGCGCAATGATCCGGTTCATCGACGGCTCCTAACGGCATCGGGAAAACGTGGTCGGCCTAGCGCCAACCTAGCAGAAGGGGGTCGGCGCCCCGGGGCGCTCGTCAGGGCAGGCAGTGACCGTGAAAGCACCGGTCGCCGTATTGGACCTGGTGGGGCCCCAGCGGGTTCAGCGAAGCCGGACGGCCCCGCGCCGGCGCCCCGCCGTGCTCGGCGGCGGCCAGCGTGACGCCGACCGTCGTCGCGACACCCACCGACAGACCCACCGCGATGCTGGCCGCCGCGGCCAGGGTGAAACCGGTCAACGCTGGCATCTTGGCCCCCTAGCCCCGCTGGCACCAGCCCAGGAGTGCCCCCGCAGCCGAAGAAGAAAACCCCCGACGAAACCTCGTCGCTCCCCAGATCCGGAGGCCCGGATAGCGCCATGAAAACATGGCCCGATGTCATTTTCGCGGACCTTGGCCGTGCTCGTCTCCGTGTCGGTGTTGCTGGCGGGCTGCGCTCACCACGCCGCGCGGCCACCGGGCCCGTCGACCTCGGCCGGCAAGCCGGCGGCCGCCCCAGCGCCGCCGGCCTGCGGCGACGTCACCACGCTGCCCGTCCGCGACAAGCTGGCCCAGCTGCTGATGGTGGGTGTGAAAAGCGCCGATGACGCCCACTCGGTGGTGGACGGCTACCACGTGGGCGGCATCTTCATCGGCAGCTGGACCGACCTGTCGATCTTCAAAGGCCCGCTCGCCGACATCGCGGCGAAGGCCGGACCGCTGCCCTTGGCGGTCAGCGTCGACGAGGAGGGCGGCCGGGTGTCGCGGTTGCGGTCGCTGATCGGGGAGGCACCGTCGCCCCGGCAGCTTGCCCAGACCCAGACCGTCGCCCAAGTCCACGACCTGGCGGCCGAGCGCGGGAAGAAGATGCGCGAGCTGGGCATCACCATCGACTTCGCGCCCGTCGTCGACGTCACCGATGCCACGAGCGGCGTGATCGGCGACCGCTCGTTCGGCGGCGATCCCAACACCGTCATCGCTTACGCCGGGGCGTACGCACAGGGCCTGCGCGACGCCGGCCTGCTGCCGGTGCTCAAGCACTTTCCCGGACACGGGCACGGCTCGGGCGACTCGCACACCGGCGGCGTGGTGACACCGCCGCTGAGCGACCTGCAGAACCTTGACCTGGTGCCGTACCGGACGCTGATCACCGCGGCCCCGGTCGCGGTGATGCTGGGCCACCTGCAGGTCCCCGGGCTGACCGGCGACGACCCGGCCAGTCTGAGCCCCGCGGCGGTGCAGCTGCTGCGCAACGGCGTCGGCTACGGCGCTCCACCGTTCAACGGCCCGGTGTTCACCGACGACCTGTCCAGCATGGGCGCCATCTCCGACCGATACGGGGTTGCCGAGGCGGTGCTGCGCACGCTGCAGGCCGGCACCGACGTCGCGCTCTGGGTGACCACCGAGGAGGTGCCCGCGGTCCTGGACCGGCTGCAGAAGGCCGTGGCCGCCGGTGAGTTGCCTTCGCAGCGGGTCGATGACGCGCTGACGCGGGTGGCGACGATGAAGGGTCGCAGTCCGGCCTGCGGCCACTAAAGCGTGTGCCGACCCGGCGCGTTGCTTACTCTGGAGTCAGATAGACGGGCTAGAGAGGCAAGCGATGGCGGGTGGCACCAAGCGGTTACCGCGCGCTGTCCGCGAGCAACAGATGCTCGACGCCGCGGTGCAGATGTTCTCGGTCAACGGCTACCACGAGACCTCGATGGACGCCATCGCCGCCGAGGCGCAGATTTCCAAGCCGATGCTGTACCTGTACTACGGCTCCAAGGAGGACCTGTTCGGCGCCTGCCTGAACCGGGAGATGGGCCGGTTCATCGACGCGGTTCGCGCCGACATCGACTTCACCCAGAGCCCGAAAGACTTGCTGCGCAACACCATCGTGGCGTTCATGCGCTACATCGATGCGAACCGGGCGTCGTGGATCGTGATGTACACCCAGGCCACCAGTTCGCAGGCGTTCGCGCACCTGGTGCGCGAAGGTCGTGAACAGATCATCGAGCTGGTCGCCGGGCTGGTGCGGGCCGGCAGCCGCAGCAGGCGGACCGACCGCGAGCACGAGATGATGGCCGTGGCGCTGGTGGGGGCGGGCGAGGCGATGGCCAACCAGCTCAGCATCGGCGACATCGACGCCGACGAGGCGGCCGAGCTGATGATCAACCTGTTCTGGCACGGCCTGCGGGGCGGGCCGGAGGAGCGGGAGGCCGCCGCCGCGGCGCTGCCCAAGAAGGGCGGCCGCGGCGCGGCCCGGCGCTAGCCCCTACATTCGTCATGTGGCTCGACCGCCCGCCCGCACCGTCGACTTCTTCTGCGCCGTAGTGATCGTCGGGTTGCTGGCCGGGGTGGCCGGTCTGGCGACGACGTTGGTGCTGCGCTTCGTCCAACACGTCACGTACAACTACACCTTTGGCGCACTGCTGGTCGGCGTTGCCGGCAGCAGCCCGGTGCGCCGCGTGGTGGGGCCGATGATCGGCGCCGCGTTGGCGGCGGTCGGGTGGTGGATCCTGCGGAGCAGGACGCACGTGCCGCCCCTGGCGGAGACCATCGCGCGCCGCGAGCGGATACCGCGGTTTTCCTGGAGCGTCGACGCGATGCTGCAGGTGCTGCTCGTCGGGTCCGGGGCATCCCTCGGGCGGGAGGGGGCGCCGCGTCAATTCGCCGCGGCGCTAGGCGATTTCGGGACGGCTTGGCTCAAGCGGCTATCGCCCCGCGATCGCGAGGTGTTGCTCGCGTGCGCGGCCGGCGCCGGGCTGGGCGCGGTGTACGCCGTCCCACTGGCCGGTGCGCTGTTCTCGGTGCGGATCCTGCTCAACAGCTGGCACCCGCGGGCGGTCGGCGCGGCGGTCATTTCCTCGAGCCTGGCGGTCGCCGTCGGTTCGGCAATCACGCGCGACGAACCCAACCTGCAGTGGCCGATCGGGGAGTCGACGTACCTGCTGACCGCGCACGGGCTGCTGCTGGCGCCGCTGACCCTCGCGGTCGGGCTGGCGTTCAACCGGCTGATGGCGGCGGCGCGGCCGGCCAGGCAGATGCGGACCTGGGTGCTGGTCCCCGCGCTCGCCGGGGCCGGGCTGGTGATGGGCATCTGTTCGCATTGGTGGACCGAGTTGCCCGGCAACGGCCGCAGCATCCTGACCGTCAGCTTGGCCAGCGGCATGACGCCGTTGTCGGCGCTCGCGATTCTGGCCCTGAAACCGTTACTCACCGCGTTGTTCTTGCGCGCCGGCGGGGCCGGCGGGATGCTGACACCCTCGCTGGCCACCGGCGCGGCCGCCGGTGCGGCGCTGGTGCTGACGATCAACTGGGCGACCGGAACTCACCTGCACGTGCCGGCGGTGTCACTCGCGGGCGCCGCCGGCGTGCTCGCGGTGACGCAGGGCTCACCGATCTGGGCGGCCATCTTCGTCTGGGAGCTCGCCCGGCCGCCGTTGTGGTTGTTTCTGCTCTTTCTGCTGACCGCGACCGGCGCCCACGGGCTGAAAGTCCTTGCCAAGGGCCGCGGCCCGACGCACTCGGGCTAGCGGATCGCCACCGAAAGCGCTAAAGCGCCCGGACCGTGCCGGTCAGATACGGGTAGCCCTTGGCGATGTTGCGCAGCGAGATGTCCCAGCCGTCATGGGCCTCGTCGATGTAGAGCCCCGCCGTGCCGGGCAGCACCAGCGGTTTGCCGAACCGCACCGAATACTTCACAGCGTCGGGGAACCGGGCCTCGATGTTGGCCAATACCGCTGCCGCGCTGAACATTCCATGCGCGATCACGGTGGGGAAGCCGAACAGCTTGGCCGCGATGGGGTTGGTGTGGATCGGGTTGTGATCGCCGCCGACGACGGCGTAGCGCCGGATCAGGCCGGGGCTGATGCGCAGGACGGTGCTGGGCGGAGGCAACTTGGGCTGCTTCTGCGGTGGGGGCTTGGGCTCGTCGGACAGGCTGGTGCGCTGCTGGTGCAGGAAGGTCGTCACCTGATGCCACGCGGTGTCGTTGCCGACGCTCACGTCGGTCACCAGGTCGACCAGCAGACCTTTGCGGTGCTCACGCAGGTTCTCGGCATGCACGTGCACGCCGACGGTCTCGGTGACCGCGATCGGCCGGTACTGCGTGATGTGATTCTCGACGTGCACCGAACCCATTGCGGCGAAAGGGAAGTCGAAGCCAGTCACCAGCGACATCATTGCGGGGAAGGTCAACGCGAACGGATAGGTCAGCGGTACGTTGCTGCCGTAGCGCAGGCCGGTGACCGCGGCGTACTCGGCCACGTTCGTGCGGTCGATGGGCAGTTCCTCGATGTCCACCGTGCGCGTGGGCAGCTGGTTGCCGCGGGACACCACCGGCAGGGCCCCGGCCGCCGCGCGCAGCATGTTCCTCAGGCCGCTTGGCTGATTCATCGCTTCTCCTCAGCTATGCGCCCAGCATGGCCTGGCCGCAGACGCGGATGACGTTGCCCGTCACCGCGTTTGACGCCGGGCTGGCGAAGTAGGCGATGGTCTCCGCGACATCGACGGGTTGGCCGCCCTGCAGCAGCGAGTTCATCCGGCGGCCAACCTCACGGGTGGCCAGGGGGATGGCCGCCGTCATCTGGGTCTCGATGAAACCCGGCGCGACGGCGTTGATCGTGATGCCCTTGGCGTACAGCTCCGGCGCCAGCGCCTGGGTGAGGCCGATCATCCCGGCCTTGGTGGTGGCGTAGTTGGTCTGCCCACGGTTGCCCGCGATGCCGGCCATCGAGGACAGCCCGACGATCCGGCCCCCCTCGCCGATGCTGCCGTTGCCCACCAGTCCTTCGGTAAGCCGCAGCGGGGCAAGGAGATTGACGGCCAGGACGGCGTCCCAGCGAGCATCGTCCATGTTGGCCAACAACTTGTCGCGGGTGATGCCGGCGTTGTTGACCAGCACGTCGGCGCGGCCGCCGTGGTGCTCGCGCAGGTGCTCGGTGATCTTGTCGACGGCGTCCTCGGCGGTGACGTCGAGCCACAACGCCGTGCCCCCGACCCGGCTGGCCGTTTCGGCCAGCGTCTCGGCGGCCGACTCGACGTCGATCGCGACGACGCGGGCGCCGTCGCGGGCGAACACCTCCGCGATCGTCGCGCCGATCCCGCGGGCCGCGCCGGTCACGATGGCAACCTTGCCGTCCAGCGGCCGCTCCCAGTCGGCCGGCGGCGTGGAGTCGGCCTCGCCGATGTAGAACACCTGGCCGTCGACGTAGGCGGACTTGGCCGACAGGATGAACCGCATGGTCGATTCCAGGCCCGTCGCAGCGGGTTTGGCATCGGGTGAGACGTACACCAGCGCCACCGTGGTGCCGTTGCGCAGCTCCTTGCCCAGCGAGCGGGTGAAGCCCTCCAAGGCGCGCTGCGCGATCCGCTCGTAGGGGCTGGCGGCGGCCTCGGGCGTGGTGCCGACCACCGCGACGCGCGCGGAATGGCCCAGGTTGCGCAGGAGCGGCGTGAAGAACTCATACAACCCCCGGAGACCCTCCGGGGTCGTGATTCCGGTGGCGTCGAACACCAGGCCGCCGAACTGGTCGGCCCAGCGCCCGCCGAGATTGTTGCCCACCAGGTCGTAGTCCTTGTCCAGCGCGGCGCGCAGCGGCTCGACGATTCGCCCCTCGCCGCCGATCAGCAGGGAGCCCGCCAGGGGCGGGTCACCGGGCCGGTAGCGGCGCAGCGTCTCGGGCTGCGGGACACCGAGCTGCTTGGCGAGAAACGATCCAGGACCGGAATTGACAACCTGAGAAAACAGATCGGACGAGACCTTGGGAGCCACCGGAGCTACCTTCCATGCGCTTGCGAAGTCGGGGTGTGCCTACTGCCCACCGTATCGGGGACGAACTTACTTCAGAGTAAGAACAGTGGGTAGTATGGCCCCAGACGGGCATCCCAAAACCGATAGACGGCAGATACACGGAGAAGACAGTGGCCCCTGCAAGTTCCGAGGCAAGCAACCAGCGCAGCTCGCAACGGCGACGCGTCGCCGTGCTGGGCGGCAACCGCATCCCGTTCGCCCGGTCCGACGGCGCCTATGCCGAGGCGTCCAACCAGGACATGTTCACCGCCGCGCTGGGCGGGCTGGTGGACCGCTTCGGGCTGGCCGGCGAACGGCTGGGCGCGGTGGTCGGCGGCGCCGTGCTCAAACACAGCCGTGACTTCAACCTGACCCGCGAATGCGTGCTGGGCTCCGCGTTGTCGTCGTACACGCCGGCGTTCGACCTGCAACAGGCGTGCGGCACCGGCCTGCAGGCGGCCATCGCCGCGGCCGACGGCATCGCGGCCGGGCGCTACGACGTGGCCGCCGCCGGCGGCGTGGACACCACTTCGGACCCGCCGATCGCACTGGGCGACAACCTGCGCCGCACCCTGCTCAAGTTGCGCCGGTCCAAGTCCAACGTGCAGCGGCTGAGGCTGGTGGGCACGCTGCCCGCGACCCTGGGCATCCAGATTCCGGTCAACAGCGAGCCGCGCACCGGGCTGTCCATGGGTGAGCACCAGGCGATCACCGCCAAGGAGATGGGCATCAAGCGCGTCGACCAGGACGAGCTGGCCGCGGCCAGCCACCGCAACATGGCCGCCGCCTACGATCGGGGCTTCTTCGACGACCTGGTGACCCCGTTCCTCGGGCTGTACCGCGACGACAACCTGCGCCCGGACTCGTCGGCGGAGAAGCTGGCCAAGCTCAAGCCGGTGTTCGGGGTGAAGTCGGGCGACGCGACGATGACGGCCGGCAACTCCACCCCGCTGACCGACGGCGCCTCCGTCGCGCTGCTGGCCTCCGAGGAGTGGGCGGCAGCCCACTCGCTGACGCCGCTGGCCTTCCTGGTGGACGCGGAAACCGCTGCCGTGGACTATGTCAACGGCCGCGACGGCCTGTTGATGGCACCCACCTACGCGGTGCCGCGGCTGCTGGCGAGAAACGGACTGGGACTGCAAGATTTTGATTTCTACGAGATCCATGAGGCATTCGCCTCGGTGGTGCTTGCGCACCTGCAGGCGTGGGAGTCGGAGGACTATTGCAAGGAGCGGCTGGGCCTGGACGCCGCGCTCGGGTCGATCGACCGCTCCAAGCTGAACGTCAACGGCTCTTCGTTGGCCGCGGGCCACCCCTTCGCCGCGACCGGCGGGCGGATCCTCGCCCAGGCGGCCAAGCAGCTCGCCCAGAAGAGGGCGGAGCAAAAGGGTGGCGCGGGCAAGCCGCTGCGGGCCCTGGTCTCCATCTGCGCCGCGGGTGGTCAGGGCGTGGCCGCGATCCTGGAGGCCTGAGCCGCCCCCGGGGTCGGCCGATTCATGAGATCGGTCACAGCGGGTTAGTAATCACGGCGGAGGGGTATCCGAGTGCCCGGATGACCCCGTGTTGTGGTCTGACCCCCCGACCCCGACGGCAATACGGGGCATCCCTGAAACGACCGCCGGTCAGCGCGGACGGGCGTACGAAAAGGGCCGCCGCTGGAGTGAGGGGATCCAGCGGCGGCCTTTTTGTGCCGTTTGTGCCCGTGAAAGCAAAGACCCCGCTCCCATCCCGAAGCGGGGCCTTCGCTTTTGCCTGTCAGAAGGCGGCTTCGTCGAGCTCCATGATGTCGTTGTCCAGCGTCTCGATCACCTCGCGGGTGCTGGCCAACAGCGGCAGGAAGTTCTTCGCGAAGAACGAGGCCACCGCGACCTTGCCTTCATAGAAGGACCGCTCGTCGCCGCTGGCGCCGGCGTCCAGCGCCTGCACGGCCACCGCCGCCTGCTGCTGCAGCAACCAGCCGATGACCAGGTCGCCGACGCTCATCAGGAAGCGCACCGATCCCAGGCCGACCTTGTAGAGGCTGGTCACGTCCTCCTGGGCGGCCATCAGGTAGCCGGTCAGCGTGGCCGCCATCGACTGGACGTCGGCCAGGGCCTTCGCCAGCAGCTCGCGCTCGGACTTCAGCCGGCCGTTGCCGGACTCGCTGTCCACGAACTTCTGGATCTCGCCCGACACGTGAGCCAGCGCCACACCCTTGTCGCGGATGATCTTGCGGAAGAAGAAGTCCTGCGCCTGGATGGCCGTGGTGCCCTCGTAGAGGGAGTCGATCTTGGCGTCCCGGATGTACTGCTCGATCGGGTAGTCCTGCAGGAAGCCGGACCCACCGAAGGTCTGCAGGCTCTCGGTGAGCTTGGCGTAGGCCTGCTCGGATCCGACACCCTTGACCACCGGCAACATCAGGTCGTTGACCTTGACGGCCAGCTCGGCGTCCACACCGTGCACGGCCTCGGCAACCGCCGCGTCCTGGTAGGTCGCGGTGTAGAGGTACAGCGCACGCAGACCCTCGGCGTAGGCCTTCTGGGTCATTAGCGACCGGCGCACGTCGGGGTGGTGCGTGATGGTCACCCGCGGAGCGGTCTTGTCGGTCATCTGCGTCATGTCGGCGCCCTGCACGCGGGACTTGGCGTACTCCAGCGCGTTCAGGTAGCCGGTCGACAGGGTCGCGATCGCCTTGGTGCCCACCATCATGCGGGCCTGCTCGATCACGTCGAACATTTGCGCGATGCCGTTGTGCACCTCGCCGACCAGCCAGCCCTTGGCGGGCACGTCGTGCTGGCCGAAGGACAGCTCACAGGTGGCCGAAACCTTCAGACCCATCTTGTGCTCGACGTTGGTCACGAAGACGCCGTTGCGCTCGCCCAGCTCACCGGTCTCGAAGTCGAACAGGAACTTGGGAACGAAGAACAGCGACAGGCCCTTGGTGCCCGGGCCCGCTCCCTCGGGGCGGGCCAGCACCAGGTGGAAGATGTTCTCGAACATGTCGCCGGAGTCACCTGACGTGATGAAGCGCTTGACCCCGTCGATGTGCCACGAACCATCCTCTTGCTGAACCGCTTTGGTCCGCCCGGCGCCGACGTCGGAACCGGCGTCCGGCTCGGTGAGCACCATGGTGGAGCCCCACCCGCGCTCGGCGCAGATCACGGCCCACTTCTTCTGCTCCTCGGTGCCGAGGTGGTAGAGGATGTTGGCGAAGCCGGCGCCGCCGGCGTACATCCACACGGCCGGGTTGGCACCCAGCAGGTGCTCGTGCAACGCCCACAGCAGCGCCTTGGGCATCGGCATGCCACCGATGGCCTCCTCGAGGCCTACCTTGTCCCAACCGGCTTCTTGGACGGCACGGATCGACTGCTTGAACGACTCCGGCAGCGTTACCGAGTGGGTCTTCGGGTCGAAGACCGGCGGGTTGCGGTCCCCCTCGACGAACGACTCGGCCACCGGGCCCTCGGCCAGTCGGCTGATCTCTGACAGCATTTCGCGCGCGGTGTCGACGTCCAGATCGCTGTAGTCGCCGGCGCCCAAAGCCTTCTCAACGCCCAAGACCTCGAACAGGTTGAACACCTGGTCACGGACGTTGCTCTTGTAGTGGCTCACTACGGTTCCTCCTCGTTGAGAATGCCACTTGTGGTTGGGTACTACTTCTAAGTTACCCACCAGTAACACCGCTAAAATATCGCTCCGAGACAGTTCAACGCAAGTCAATGTGAGCTAGATTTCATCGTCTAATTAACCAACCGGTTGGGGAGCCGCTAGAGCGCCTCTGACCTGCGGCGATAATGAAACGGATCTCAAACTATGGGATGCATCACCACCCTGCCCGTAGTGGATCTGCGCACGTCGGCGGCCCAATTGCGGCGGGGTTTGCGCGAGGCCGCGCACGAGGTGGGCTTCTTCTACCTGACCGGGCACGGCGTGCCCGACGAGCTCGCCGGCAGGCTGCTGGAGGTGGCGCGCCGGCTGTTCGAGCTGCCGCAGGCCGAGAAGGACGCGGTCGCGATGGTGCACAGTCCGCATTTCCGCGGCTATACCCGAATGGGCGGCGAGCTGACCCGCGGCCAGGTGGACTGGCGCGAGCAGATCGACATCGGGCCGGAACGTGCGCCGATCGGGGCGCCCGGCAAGCCCGACTACCTGTGGCTGCAGGGGCCCAACCAGTGGCCGGCCGCGCTGCCCGAACTGCCCGGGATCGTCGATCGTTGGGACGCCGCGCTATCCGCGGTAGCCCGCACCCTGCTCCGGCACCTGGGCGGTATCGCTGGGCAGCCCAGCGGACGTCTTCGACCCCGCCTTCGCCGAGACGCCCGCCACGCTGATCAAGATCGTGCGCTACCCGCGCAGCGCGGCCTCGCCGCAGGGCGTCGGCCTACACAAAGACTCCGGCGTGCTCACCCTGCTGTTGGCCGAGCCGGGGAGCCGGGGCCTGCAGGTGCGCCGGCCCGGTACCCGGGAATGGATCGACGTGCCGCCCGCCGACGGCGCCTTCGTCGTCAACATCGGCGAGCTGCTGGAGGTGGCGACGGGCGGTTACCTGCGCGCCACCGAGCACCGGGTGAACCTGGAGGAGCAGCCCGCGGACCGGATCTCGGTGCCGTACTTCTTCAACCCCCGGCTGGACGCCCGAATCCCGGTGTTGACGCTGCCCCCCGAACTGCGGGCGCGCGCCGGCCGGGTGACCGACCCTGCGGATCCGATCTTCTCGGTCTACGGCCGCAACGCCTGGAAGAGCAGGTTGCGCGCACACCCCGATGTGGCGTCGGCGCACGGACATTCGGCAGGTAGGGTCGGGAATGAGAATCCCGTTCTCGGCTCAAGGGGCGAATGAATTCCGGTGAACTCGAACAAGAACCTGACACCATCCACACTTCGTGAGGCCTTCGGCCACTTCCCCTCGGGGGTGGTCGCCATCGCCGCCGAAGTCCAGGGAACCCGGCACGGCCTGGCCGCCAGCACCTTTGTCCCCGTCTCCCTGGATCCGCCGCTCGTGTCGTTCTGTGTGCAGAACACCTCGACGACGTGGCCCAAGCTCAAAGACTTGCCGATGCTGGGCATCAGCGTCCTCGGCGAAGCCCACGACGAGGCCGCCCGCACCCTGGCCGCCAAGACCGGGGACAGGTTCGCCGGTCTGGAGACGGAGTCCAGGGAGAGCGGCGCGGTGTTCATCAAGGGCACCGGTCTCTGGCTGGAAAGCGCGATCGAACAGCTCATCCCGGCCGGGGATCACACGATCGTGGTGCTGCGGGTCAACGAAGTGACGGTGGACGCCGACGTCGCCCCGATCGTGTTTCACCGCAGCGCGTTCCGGCGCCTCGGCGTCTGAACGCGGCTACGGGCGCCGGCCGAGTTCCGCCCGGAAGCCCGCAATCCTCTGCTCGATCTCGGCGGCGTCGTCGGGGCGGCCTTCCTTACGCGCAAGATCGGCTCGGGCGGACAACTCCCGGATGGCGGTTCGGATTTCGTTGATGCTGGTGGTTTCTCGCATGTCTCCCACGCTGCCTTTCGGAGGTTGGGTGCTATGCGGGTACCCGGCGCGCCGGGCGGGCTAACGCTCGGGTCAGCGCCGGAACAACTTGTTGCCCAGCCACACCACCGGGTCGTACTTGCGGTCGGCGACCCGCTCTTTCATCGGGATCAGCGCGTTGTCGGTGATCTTGATGTTTTCCGGGCAGACCTCGGTGCAGCACTTGGTGATGTTGCAGTAGCCCAGCCCGTGCTGCTCCTGAGCCTGGTTGCGCCGGTCCAGCGTGTCCAGCGGGTGCATCTCGAGCTCGGCGATCCGCATCAGGAATCGCGGTCCGGCGAACGCCTTCTTGTTCTCCTCGTGGTCGCGGACCACGTGGCACACGTTCTGGCACAGGAAGCACTCGATGCACTTGCGGAACTCCTGCGAGCGCTGCACGTCGGCCTGCGCCATCCGGTACTCGCCCGGCTGCAGGTCCTTCGGCGGCGCGAAGGCGGGGATCTCGCGCGCCTTCTCGTAGTTGAAGGAAACGTCGGTGACCAGGTCCCGGATCACCGGGAACGTCCGCAGCGGCGTCACGGTCACCACCTCGTCCTCGGCGAAGGTGGACATCCGGGTCATGCACAGCAACCGCGGCACCCCGTTGATCTCCGCCGAGCAGGAGCCGCACTTGCCCGCCTTACAGTTCCACCGCACGGCGAGGTCGGGTGTCTGGGTCTGTTGCAGGCGATGGATGATGTCGAGCACCACCTCGCCCTCGTTGACCTCAACCGTGAAGTCCTGCAGCGCGCCGCTGGCATCGTCACCGCGCCACACACGCATGGTCGCGTCGTAGGTCATTAGCCTCTCCGTCCTGGATGCTCGGCCAGCTCGTCGTCGGTGTAGTACTTCTCCAGCTCGGAGATCTCGAAGAGCTCCAGCAGATCGGACCGCATCGGCACCTGGTCCTTGCGGGTGATGCTGATGTCGGGGATCACCTCGTCGCCACCGGCGGCCTCACAGACCAGAAGCACCTTGCGCCACCCCGAGTCCATCGCCGGGTGGTCGTCGCGGGTGTGGCCGCCGCGGCTCTCGGTGCGCTCCAGCGCGGCCTTGGCGACGCACTCGCTGACCAGCAGCATGTTGCGCAGGTCGATCGCCAGGTTCCAGCCCGGGTTGTACTGGCGGCCGCCCTCCACGTGCATGTTCTTGAACCGCTCGCGTAGCTTGTCGAGCCGCGCGAGGGCCTCGGAGACCTCGTCCGCCTTGCGGATGATGCCCACCAGGTCGTTCATCGACTGCTGCAGCTCGAGTTGCAGCGTGTAGGGGTTCTCCGCCGGGGCGCCGTTGGCCGGCCCCTCGAAGGGGGACAGCGCCCGCTTCGACGCGGTCTCGACGGCCTCCGCCGAGACCGTGGGACGGCTGCTCAGCGCCCGCACGTAGTCGGCGGCGCCCAGTCCGGCCCGCCGGCCGAACACCAGCAGATCCGACAGCGAGTTGCCGCCGAGCCGGTTGGAGCCGTGCATGCCACCCGAGCACTCGCCCGCGGCGAACAGGCCCGGGACCGTGGCCGCGCCGGTGTCGGCGTCCACTTCGACACCGCCCATCACGTAGTGACAGGTGGGTCCGACTTCCATTGGCTCCTTGGTGATGTCGACGCCGGCCAGCTCCTTGAACTGGTGGTACATCGACGGCAGCCGCCGCTTGATCTCCTCGGGCGTCAACCGGGACGCGATGTCGAGGAACACGCCACCGTGTGGGCTGCCCCGGCCGGCCTTGACCTCGGAGTTGATCGCGCGCGCGACCTCATCGCGGGGCAGCAGGTCGGGGGTGCGGCGGGCCGAGTCGTTGTCCTTGAGCCACTGGTCGGCCTCTTGTTCGGTCTCGGCGTACTGGCCTTTGAACACCGGCGGGATGTAGTCGAACATGAACCGCTTGTTGTCGGAGTTCTTCAGCACACCGCCGTCACCGCGGACACCCTCGGTGACGAGAATCCCCTTCACGCTGGGCGGCCACACCATGCCGGTCGGGTGGAACTGAACGAACTCCATGTTGATCAGCGACGCGCCCGCCCGCAGGGCCAGCGCGTGCCCGTCGCCGGTGTACTCCCAGGAGTTCGAGGTGACCTTGAACGACTTGCCGATTCCGCCGGTGGCGAGCACCACCGCGGGCGCCTCGAACAGGACGAACTGACCGGTCTCGCGCCAGTAGCCGAAGGCCCCGGCGATCGCGTCGCCGTCCTTGAGTAGCTCGGTGATGGTGCACTCGGCGAACACCTTGATGCGCGCGTCGTAGTCGCCGAGTTCGGCGTAATCCTCCTGCTGCAGCGAAACGATCTTCTGCTGCATCGTGCGGATCAGTTCCAGACCGGTGCGGTCGCCGACGTGCGCCAGCCGCGGGTAGGTGTGCCCGCCGAAGTTGCGCTGGCTGATCTTGCCGTCTTTGAGGCGATCGAACAGCGCGCCATAGGTTTCCAGCTCCCAGACGCGGTCCGGTGCCTCCTTGGCGTGCAGTTCGGCCATCCGCCAGTTGTTGAGGAACTTCCCACCCCGCATCGTGTCGCCGAAGTGGGTCTTCCAGTTGTCTTTCGGGTTGGTGTTGCCCATCGATGCCGCGCAGCCGCCCTCGGCCATGACCGTGTGGGCCTTGCCGAACAGGGACTTACACACCACCGCGACCTTGAGGCCGCGTTCGCGCGCCTCGATGACCGCTCGCAGTCCCGCGCCGCCGGCGCCGATGACGACTACGTCGTAGGCATGCCGCTCGACCTCAACCATGAAAACCCTCGCTAGCTAAGTTCTGATTATTCTTCAAATGGCGTTTCAGCCAACAAATCTCAGGTCACCGATAGTGCCGCTGGCTACCAGCGCGATGTAGAAGTCGGTGAGCATCAGGGTGCCCAGGGTGATCCAGGCGTACATCTTGTGCCGGGTGTTGATGTTGCTGACCTGGGTCCAGATCCAGTACCGCACAGGGTGCTTGGAGAAGTGCTTGAGCCGCCCGCCGGTCACGTGCCGGCACGAATGGCAGGACAGCGTGTAGATCCACAGCATGACGACGTTGCCGACCATGATCAGGTTGCCCAGTCCGAAGCCGAAGCCACCCGGACCGGTGTCGGAGTGGAACGCGATGATCGCGTCGTAGGTGTTGATCACCGAGATGATGCCGGCGATGTAGAAGAAGTACCGGTGGCTGTTCTGGATGATGAGCGGGAACCTGGTCTCGCCGGTGTAGTGCACGCGGGGCTCGGCCACCGCGCAGGCGCTGGGCGACTGCCACACCGTGCGGTAGTAGGCGCCGCGGTAGTAATAACAGGTCAACCGGAACAGCAGCAGGAACGGCAGCGTCAGCGCCGCGTAGGGCAGCCACCAGACGTCGGGCAGGATCTGCGGCCAGAAGTCGCCGGCGGCCCCGCAGGCCGTGCTCACGCATGGGGAGTAGAACGGCGTCAGGTAGTGATATTGCGGGACGAAGAAGTAATCGCGTTGGAACGCCCGCAGAGTCGCGTAGATGACGAAAGCGGCAAAGCCCAAGTCGATCCGCAGCGGCGACATCCACCACCGGTCGGTACGTAGGGTCCGTTGCGGGATGCGGGCGCGCGTGGGTGAAAAGACACCTGACGCAGGACGGTTCGCCGTGGGTGCGCTCATCTAGTGTTCCTCTTCGAACGGGCTGTTGGTCGAAGGGTACACAGAGAGCACCCCCTCATTTCCGGGGGGCTTGGGTTGTCAGGACCTGCTGTGACCCCCGACACCCTCGTCGTCGACATCGCGCCAGAATTCGCTGTCGTACTGGGTGTCGGGAATGACGATCTTCTCGTTTGACTGCTGCACGGTGGCGCGCGCCAGGTCCAACTCGGACACGTCGGTGTCAAGCAGTTCGACGTCGGACAGGATCCGGTCGGCGTCGATGACGATGCGCCGCATCGCCGGGCTGTCACCGTAGCGACTCTTCAGGGAGTCCACGCACCGCCGCAGGCCGCCGATGAGGTCGTGCAGTTCGGCGAGTTCAGTAGTGGTGCTCAACGGATCTCCTTGCGCGGGCGGTGTTACGGATCACAGTACGCCCCCGATAATATCCACGGCACAGCCTGACGTCAGGCGACTCACTTCCCTGCCGAACCCGGAGCAAACACGCCCATGCCTGGTCAGACCGCCGCCGAACGTGCCGCCGCGCTGCTCGACCTGCACCGACCGGGTGACCCGGTGGTGCTGCCGACGGTGTGGGACGCCTGGTCGGCCCGGCTCGCCGCGGACGCCGGGTTCGCCGCGCTCACCGTGGGCAGCCATCCGCTGGCGGATTCAGTCGGCAAACCCGACGGGGAGGGCATGTCGTTCGACGACGTGCTGGCCCGGGTCGCCCAGATCACGGCCGCGGTCGACGTCCCGGTCTCGGTGGACGTCGAATCCGGTTACGGGTTGGGTGCGGAGCGCCTGATCGAGGGCCTGCTGAGCGTCGGGGCCGTCGGGCTGAACATCGAAGACACCGTGCACTCCGAGGGCAAGCGGCTCAGGTCCGCCGGTGAGCACGCCGAATTGGTGGGCGCGCTGCGGGCAGCCGCCGATGCGGCCGGGGTGCACGTCGTGATCAACGCCCGCACCGATCTGTTCCTGCGCAAGGACGGAGACGATGCGGACCGCGTCGAGCGGGCGGTGGCGCGGCTGACCGAGGCCGCGGGCGCGGGCGCCGATGTGCTGTACCCGGTGGGTCGGCACGACCCGGAGACGTTGCGCCGCTTGGCCGCAGACCTGCCGTTGCCGGTCAACGCGATCGCGCTGCCCGATCAGGACGACGCGGCGTCCTTCGGGCCGCTGGGCGTCGCACGCATCAGCTTCGGTCCCTTCTTCCAGGCCGCGCTGGCGACCCGGGCCAGGGAATTGCTGGCGCGCTGGCGCTGATCCACGACGGAAACGATTGCGCGACAGAGGAATCCGGCGGGGCCGGTGACCCCGCCGGATCGTTGCTCACCTCTTACTTGGTGATCTCGATGCGCCGCGCCTGGTTCCCTGCATAGGCGCCGGTTACCCGCACGGTCAGCACGCCGGCGTCGTACGAGGCCGTGATGGCGTCGCCGGTGACGTGGGCCGGCAGCTGGAACGACCGGCGGAAGGATCCATAGCGGACCTCGCGCAGGGTGCGCCCCTCTTTCTCTTCGGCGTGCTCGTCGCGGCGTTCGCCGTGGATCACGAGTCGGCCGCGGTCGACCTCTACATTGACGTCCTTCTCGACGTCGACGCCGGGAAGCTCGATGCGCACGATCGCGTCCTCGCCGTCCTTGACGATCTCGGCGGCGGGGCTGAAACCGCTGGTCACCGGCTTGTACCAGTCTGAAGCGGCGGCGGGGCCGAAGAAGTCACGCAACCACCGGTCGGTGTCCCAGGCCGGTCGCGACCACAGTGCGAGGTTACTCATGGGGATCTCCTTGTACTTCCTTGAGCTTTGTTGTGGATTTGCTGTGTCCGGCGCTCTTCCGGCCGGCTATAAGGGAAAACATGAGTCGACAACGCTTAAGTTCCACCTAGGCGTTCGCCTTGGGCGAACGAATATTCACAGGGCTCCCTGTGAGTTGTGAGATCCTCGTCATAGGACCGTCACATTGGGCGAAATCGCGGTAATTTCCGGCCGTTAACCTCAAAGCCATGGCTGCAGACGGGATTTCGCGCGCTCAGTGTGCGGGCGGTCACATCGTCGTAGTCGGGCACGGCATGGTGGGGCACCGGCTCGTCGAGGCGCTCCGGGCGCGTGACGCCGAGGGCCTGTGGCGCATCACGGTTTTGGCCGAGGAGGCCGACGCGGCTTACGACCGCGTTGGCCTCACCTCGTACACCGAGAGCTGGGATCGCAAGCTGCTGGCACTGCCGGGCAACGACTACGCGGGTGACGAACGGGTTCGATTGGTGCTGAACGCTCGCGTCACCGAGATCGACCGGGAAGCGAAGTCTGTGGTCACGGCCGACGGGCAACGGCACGGCTACGACACGCTGGTGCTGGCCACCGGGTCCTACGCGTTCGTTCCGCCGGTGCCCGGGCACGACCTGGCGGCGTGCCACGTGTATCGCACGCTCGACGACCTCGACGCCATCCGGGCCGACGCCCAGCGCACGGTGGAAGCCGGTCGCACCCCGGCGGGCGTGGTGATCGGCGGTGGCCTGTTGGGCCTGGAAGCCGCTAACGCGTTGCGCCAGTTCGGGTTACAGACGCACGTCGTCGAGATGATGCCGCGCCTGATGGCCCAGCAGATCGACGAGGGGGGCGGCGCCCTGCTGGCCAGGATGGTCAGCGACCTGGGCATCGCGGTGCACGTGGGCACGGGCACGGAGTCGATCGAGGCGATCGATCATTCGGACGGTGTGTCGTCGGTGCGGGTGCGCCTGACCGATGGCGAGGTCATCGACGCCGGGCTGGTCATCTTTGCGGCCGGCATCCGGCCGCGCGACGAGCTGGCCAGGGCCGCGGGTCTGGAACTCGCCGCGCGGGGCGGCGTGCTCACCGACTTAGCATGCCGCACAAGCGATCCGGACATCTACGCGGTCGGCGAGGTCGCTGCGATCCAGGGCCGGTGCTACGGCCTGGTGGGACCGGGATACACCTCCGCCGAGGTGGTGGCCGACCGTCTGCTGAACGGCGCCGCGGAGTTCGGCGAAGCGGACCTGTCGACCAAGCTCAAGCTGCTCGGTGTCGACGTGGCCAGCTTCGGTGATGCGATGGGCGTGACCGAGAACTGCCTCGAAGTCGCCATCAACGACGCGGTCAAGAAGACCTACGCCAAGCTGGTGCTGTCCGACGACGCGAAGACCCTGCTCGGCGGAGTTCTGGTGGGCGACGCCTCGTCGTACGGGGTGCTGCGGCCGATGGTCGGCAGCGAGCTGCCGGGCGACCCGCTCGCGCTGATCGCCCCGGCTTCCGGTGAGGCTCCGGCGTTGGGAGTCGGCGCGCTGCCGGATTCCGCGCAGATCTGCTCGTGCAACAACGTCACCAAGGGCGATTTGAAGTGCGCCATCGCCGACGGCTGCGCCGACGTGCCCTCGCTCAAGTCGTGCACCGCGGCCGGTACGTCGTGCGGCTCGTGCGTGCCCCTGCTCAAGCAGCTGCTGGAAGCCGAGGGCGTCGAACAGTCCAAGGCGCTGTGCGAGCACTTCAGCCAGTCGCGGGCGGAGCTCTTCGAGATCATCTCGGCCACCGAGATCCGGACCTTCTCCGGCCTGCTGGAGCGCTTCGGTCGCGGAAAGGGTTGCGACATCTGCAAACCCGTGGTCGCGTCCATCCTGGCCTCGACCGGCTCGGACCACATCCTCGAAGGCGAACAAGCCTCGCTACAGGATTCCAACGACCACTTTCTGGCCAACATCCAGAAGAACGGCAGCTACTCGGTGGTGCCGCGGGTGCCGGGCGGTGACATCAAGCCCGAGCACCTGATCCTGATCGGGCAGATCGCGCAGGACTTCGGCCTCTACACCAAGATCACCGGCGGCCAGCGGATCGACATGTTCGGCGCCCGGGTGGACCAGTTGCCGGAGATCTGGCGACGGCTGGTCGACGGCGGCATGGAATCCGGCCACGCCTACGGCAAGGCGCTGCGCACCGTGAAGAGCTGCGTCGGCACCGACTGGTGCCGGTACGGCCAGCAGGATTCGGTGCAGCTGGCGATCGACCTGGAGCTGCGCTACCGAGGCCTGCGGGCGCCACACAAGATCAAGATGGGTGTCTCGGGTTGCGCGCGGGAGTGCGCCGAAGCGCGCTCCAAGGACGTCGGCGTCATCGCCACCGAAAAGGGCTGGAACCTCTACGTCGGCGGCAACGGCGGCATGACGCCAAAGCACGCCCAGCTGTTGGCCAGCGACCTGGACACCCAGACGCTGGTCCGCTACGTCGACCGGTTCGTCATGTACTACATCCGGACCGCAGACCGGCTGCAGCGCACCGCCCCCTGGGTGGATTCGCTCGAGGGCGGGCTCGATCACGTGCGCGAGGTCGTCTGCGAGGACTCGCTGGGCCTGGCCGACGAATTCGAGGCCGCAATGGAGCGGCACGTGGAGAACTACAAGTGTGAATGGAAGGGCGTGCTCGACGACCCGGACAAGATGTCGCGGTTCGTGTCGTTCGTCAACGCCCCGGACGCCGTCGACTCGACGGTGGAGTTCACCGAGCACGCCGGGCGCAAAATCCCGGTGTCCATTGGCATGCCGAAGATCCGTACGGGAGCTGGAGAGGAATCATGACACTTCTCAACGACATTCAGGTGTGGACGACGGCCTGCGAGTACGACCGGCTCATCCCGGGTCGCGGGGTCGGCGTGCTGCTCGACGACGGTTCCCAGGCGGCGCTGTTCCGGCTGGACGACGGCTCGGTGTACGCGGTGGGTAACGTCGATCCGTTCTCCGGCGCGGCCGTGCTCTCGCGCGGGATCGTGGGCGACCGCGGGGGCCGGGTGGCGGTTCAGTCGCCGATCCTCAAGCAGGCCTTCTCGCTGGAAGACGGTGAATGCCTGGACGATCCGAACTTCTCGGTGCCGGTGTACCCGGCGCGCGTCACCGCCGACGGCTTCGTCCAGGTCGGTCGGATCGCCGCCTAGCGGGTGATATCACCGACGAGGTAGCGCTGCATCGTCGGGCCGATGGCATCGACGATCGCGTCGACCGACATCGAATGCAGCGGCTCGGAGCGGATGCCGTAGCGCATGATGCCAAGGCCGACCAGTTGCGAGGCGCACAGCGACGCTCGGGTGGCGGCCTTGTCGGCCCCCAGGACCTTCAGCAGTGGGCCGAAAACCGGGCCGATGAACATGCTTTGCACCGTTTCGGCGGTTTTGGCCATCCCGGTGGAAGCTATCGCGCTGGCGGCGAAGGGGCCACCGCCGGCGGCGTCCCACGTGGTGATCAGCATGCGTAGCGTCTGACGGCCGACCTGGTTGACCCCGCCGGTGACGATCCGGTCGATGAATTCCGGTGTGCCGAACGGCAACCGCAGCATCTTGGCGACCGGGTCCAGAAGCCCGCGCGACGGTTCCTCGTGACGGGGCATGCTGCCAGGATCGTCCGTATCGGAGTAAAGAGCAAGCGTCGGGGGCCGTCGGCGCGCCTAACCGGCCAGTGCTGTCAAGCCACCGAATTCGGCCGCACGATCCGGTCGTGGACCAGCCGCTGTGCGGTCGGTCGCCGCGAAGCGTGCCGGGTGGTGGGGGCGAGGACCGGCGGCATGGCCCGGCGGAACCTATTGGCGATCAGGCGGGCCAGGCCGGGATGGGTGCCCAGCGGCCGGCTGACCAGGTCGGCGCCGCAGTCGTGCAGCCGTTCCTGGAACAGGCCGTCGGCCAGCAGGTAGGAGGCGACCACGACTCGCGCGTTGGGCGCATGGCGCCTGGCCTCGTCCACCGCTTCCGGCAGTTGCGGATCCCCGGTGGCCGCGAAGCCCAGGCTGACACGCGACCCGGTCAGCGCCGACACCAGCGTCGCGGTGGTGTGCAGGTCGGCGCGAGCCCTGGCATCCGATGTTCCCGCCGCCGCGAGAATCACGGAATCACCAGGGCGCCAACCACATTTCACCAACTGGTCGCCGGCGATCCGGGCGACCTGGCCACTCGGGCCCAGGGCCGGCGTGACGATCGCGTTCGGGTGGCCGCTCAGCTCGACGTGGGCCGGTAGGTCGGCGCGGACGTGATAGCCGCGCGACAAGAACGCCGGCAGCACGATGGCGGGGCGGCCGGTGGCCTTCGCCCGCGACAGCACCTCGCTGGGGGTGGGGCCCAGCACGTCGACGAACGCGACCTCCACCGGCCGGCCGGTCAACGAGCTTGCTTGCGCGGCAAGCTCTTCGACCATCGCCACACCCTCCGGCCTTCGAGTGCCGTGCGCGACCAGGATCAGGGCCATGGGGAGCCCGCCCGCTGCTCGGTCGCGAGCCGGTACCCACGCTTGACCACCGTCGCGATGATGTTCTTGTCGCCCAAGGCCGTTCGCAGCCGCAGCACGGCCGTGTCGACGGCGTGCGGGTCATTGCTGTTGCCGGGCAACGCGCGTAGCAGGTCGCCGCGGGCGACGACGTCGCCCGGACGTTTCGCCAGCGCGCGCAGTATCCCCATGCCGGACGGCGACAGCACCTTGATCGAGCCGTCCACCAGCACGCAAGTGCCACGGATATCGACCGTGTGGCCGGCGGCGGTCACCGTGCACGAACCCAGCAGCGGTAGCTCTTCGGCGACGTGACGGGCCAAGGCGCCCAACCGCATTCGTTCCGGGGATGACGTCGGCACGCCCTTGCGGATCAACGGCTTGGAGGTCACCGGGCCAACGCACATCGCGTGCACGTCGCTGCGCAGGGCGCCCAGCACCTGGTCTTCGACGTCCAGCTCGCGGCTGCGCTCCAGCACCGCCGCGGCCGCGGGCGCCGACGTGAAGGTGACCGCGTCGAACTGCCGTCCCGCGATCCCGGTCACCAGCTGATCGAACGTGCCGCCCAACGGCGTTGGCTTCCACCGGTACACCCGGACGGGCACCACCTCGGCGCCCCCCAGGCGCAACCCGCCGAGGAATTCCGGGAAGGGATCCCACGCGTCGGCGGCGCCATGCAGCTGGACCGCCACCCGCAGTCCGGCCACCCCCGAGTTGAGCAGGTATTCCAGCACCTCCTGCGAGGATTCGGAGTCCGGCGACCACTCCTCGTGCAGACCGGCGGCGCGCAGCGCGCCCGTCGCCTTGGGCCCGCGCGAGACGATCCGGGCCGACGACAGGGCGGTGATGAGCGGGTTGACCAGCCCCCATCCCTCGGCGGCGGCCAGCCAGCCGCGGAACCCGATTCCGGTGTGCGCGACCAGGATGTCGGGTGGCTCGGCGATCAACGCCTCGGTGTTACGGTGCAGTTCGTCGTCGTCGGGCAGCGCGATCATGTTGATCGCGGGTGCGCTGCACACCTCGGCGCCCTGTCGGCTGAGCAGCGCGCACAGCTCCTCGGAGCGCCGGGCAGAGGTCACCGCGATGCGGTAACCCGTCAGCGGCGGGGAGTCGGGCCGGGCCATATCACCTGTGTATGCCTGTCAGATTTCGGTTGCGTTACCTGGCAATTGCTTACGCATTGCCCATAGTGAGGCCAGCCTCACACGCGGGCCAGCGCGCCTGCCGCCTCACCGTTCGCCGCCTCGGCGGGCAGCGCCGGCCGCCGCACGTACACCATCCACGTGATGATCGCTGCCACGACGTAGGAGGCGAGGAACGCCACGTATGCCGACGTCTCCGTCCCGGTGGCCAGGTAGGACTGGCGCAGCGCGAGGTTGATGCCCACGCCGCCGAGCGCGCCGACCGCGGAGCAGACGCCGATCAGCGATCCGGACTTGGCGCGCGCCCAGTGGCGCCGTTCGTCCTCGCCCGTCTTCAGTGCGCGGCTGCGCGCCTCATACACCGAGGGGATGAGCTTGAACACCGAACCGTTGCCCATCCCGGACAGAATGAACAGCACCATGAAGCCGACGACATAGCCGATCATGCTGGTCGAGCGGGCCCCGGCATTGTGATCGTCGAAAGTGCTTATGAAGACCAGCAATCCAGCGCCCAGGGTCATCCCGGCGAGCACGCCGAGGGTCACGCGGCTGCCGCCCTTGCGGTCGGCCAGCCGGCCGCCGTAGATACGCGCCAGCGAGCCCAGCAGCGGTCCGATGAAGGCCACCTGCGCGGCGTGCAGCGCCGCGTGTTTGGCGCTCTCGCCGTTGGCCAGGAAGTTGACCTGCATCACCTGACCGAAGGCGAATGAGAACCCGATCCAGGAGCCGAACGTGCAGATGTAGAGCAGGGAGATCACGTAGGTGTCGCGCTCGACCAGGATCGAGCGCATCGTGTTCAGCTGCGTGCCGTGGCCGACGTTGTCCATGAACAGCACGGCCGCGATGCCCACGATCGCCAACACCACCAGGTACACCGCGCACACCCAATACGGCGCCTCGTGTCCGGCCGTGGCGAGCACCAGTAGCCCAACCAGCTGGATCACCGCCACGCCGAGGTTGCCGACGCCGGCGTTGACGGCCAGCGCCGAGCCCTTGAGCCGCTGCGGGTAGAAGGCGTTCACGTTGGCCAGCGAAGCCGCGTAGTTGCCCCCGCCCAGCCCGGTCAGCGCGGCGCACACCACGAAGGGCCACAGCGGCAATCCGGGGTTGGCGAGCAACACGATGGTGCCGGTCGTCGGGATCAGCAGCACGAACGCCGAGAAGGCGGTCCAGTTGCGACCACCGAAGGTCGCGATGCCCAGGGTGTAGGGAATCCGGGCCAGCCCGCCGACCAGGGTGGCGACGGCGCCCAGCAGCAGCTTGTCGCCGGCGGAGAAGCCGTAGATGTGTGTAGGCATGAACAACGCCATGACGGGCCACAGCGTCCAGATCGAGAAGGCGACGTGGTCGCCCGCGATGGTGCATAACAGATTGCGGCGCGCGATCTCCTTGTTGCCGGCCTCCCAGGCCGCCGTGTCTTCTGGATTCCAGTCCGCGATGTGGTGATTGCGGGCCATCCGGTTGTCACCTCTCCTCGACTGCGATGGTTTCTCAGAAGGGCACGAGGCGGTGCTCATTTCCGCTCGGCTCTCGGTGAATCCGATTGTGCGCCTTGGGATAGCGGGGGCATGCCACTGGGCAAGGAGGCGTGCACAAGACTCCCTCTCGTCAGGACCCATTCAGCCGCACAACGGGAAGAAAGTGGGCGCCTCGAATGAAGAGGGATGCCCCGCCGTGCATTTCGATGCTCACATTCGAGAGGGCGTCGGGTCAACTCAATTCGGCCCGAATCGCNTGTAAGTTGATTACCAGTTATCTGGTAAATCCCTGTAGGCCCCGATCGCCGAAATAGCGGCCCATTTCAAGTGATTCGGCCCGGCCGGGCGATTTCATGTGAACTGGAATACATTCCGGCTAGGAAATCGGTAAGACCGCGACACCGGACTGTGGTTGGGCGCCCACCAGAATCCTCGGGCGTGACCAGTGCAGGCGCACCGACTGTCCGGGGCGTACCTGGGCGATTTTGTCGATGTCCTCGTCGACCACCACGCCCACCACCGGGTAGCCGCCGGTCACCGGGTGGTCGGGCCCGAGGATCACCGGTAAACCGTTGGGCGGCACCTGAATCGCGCCGCGGGTGGTGCCCTCGCTGGGCAGCTGGCGGTCCGGGTAGCAGTACTGCAGAGGGCGGCCGACCAATCGCATTCCCACGCGATCGCTGCGATCGGATGCCACCCAATCGTTGTGCACCAGGGCATCGGGGTCGACGAACCAATCGTCGCGCGGCCCGGGCACCACCGACAACTCGACCATGTTGCCGGTGATCGCCGCCACCGGGGCCTGATCGAGTTCGGGGTAGTCGAGGGTGTGCTCACCGACCGGGAGCTGATCTCCCGCCCGCAGTGGCGACGGGCCGATGGCCGACATCACGTCGTAGCTGCGCGAGCCGAGCACGGGCTCCACGGCGATGCCGCCCCGCACCGCCAGATACGTGCGCAGCCCGGCGGTCGGCGTCCCCAGGGCGATCGTTTGGCCGTCGCGAACGTGCTGAATGCTGTTGGTGCCGAACTCAATCCCATTGACTGTCGGGTTGGTATCGGCCCCCGTCACGGCGATGTCGATATCACCGCCCCGGACCCTGGCGGCGAAACCGCCGAGCGTCACTTCGACCGTGGCGCGGTCATCGGGGTTGGCCACCAGGCGGTTGGCCAACTGGTGTGCGCGACGGTCGGCGGCCCCGGACCGGCTCACGCCGAGATGGGCGAGTCCCGGCCGGCCGAGGTCCTGGACGACGGCGAGCGGTCCGGTGCGAAGAATCTCCAGGGTGCTCACGGTGATCTCCTTACCTCAGACGGCCCGGAACCGAACCCACATGCCCTGCGTCAGCAAAGCCGGCTCGGGCCGTTCGAGGTCCCACAGGACCGCGTCGGTGCGGCCGATCAGTTGCCAGCCGCCGGGCGACTGGCGCGGGTATATCGCGCTGAATTCACCGGCCAGGCCGACCGAGCCGGCGGGCACCGAGGTGCGTGGCTCGGTACGGCGCGGCACCCGAAGGCGCGCGTCGCCGTCGACCAGGTACGCGAAACCCGGGGCGAACCCGCTGAACCCGACCCGCCACAGCGAACCGGTGTGCGCGTCGATCACCTGCGCGATGGTCAGCCCGGTATGGCCGGCGACCTCCGCCAGGTCCGGGCCGTCGTATACGACGTCGATGACCACATCGGCACGGCGTTCCGGGGCGGCGAGCTCCTCGGCGGTGACCCGCATCTTGCGCAGTCGCTGACGGATCACCCCTTGGCAGCGGGGGCCGTCCAGCTTCACCAGAACCGTGCGGGCGGCCGGGACGATGTCGACCACGCCCGGCAACGCGGCGGCGCGCAGGTGCGCCGCCCACGCCAATACCTCGGCGGTGCTGCCGCATTGCAGCAGAAGCGCGTTGTCGCCGAAATCCAGAACCGTGTTGCCGACCAGTTCCGTCGGCAGGTCCTTGGACACGTTGTCGGTAAGGTCCGTCACGCTCATTACTCGACGGTAACCTCCCCAACACCGACCGGGCGAGGGGCAAGCGACGGATTTTCGAACACTGCCAGAGCTGCCTTAGCAAACGCTCAAACGCCGCAGGCGCGGCCGGGTCTAACCGAGGATTTTGCCGATTTGCGGGGGGAGTTGATCGGCGACCAACGGGTAGCTCAGCGGCGAGGAAAAGGCGATCGCGCCGGCCTGCTCCTTGGTGGTGAAGATGTGCCGGTTCTGCGCGGTGGCCAGGGAGGCCGCTACATCGGGGTCGGCGAGCAATGCCTTTTGGTCGTCGGGGTTCTCGGTCGTCCAGATGACCACGTCGGCGGAATCGAGCACCGCCCTGATGTGATCGCGGGGGATGACGGCGCGGTGATCGGTGCCGAAAGGCTTGATGCTGTCGGCGATCACCAACCCCATCTGGTTCAGGAAGTCGGTGCGCCAGCCGGCCATGGTCGCGACGACGGTCCCCTGCCAGAGCGTGCCCTGCATCAGCAACGCCTTCTTGCCCGTCCAGGCCGGATGCTCCTTGGCGACGGCGGTGAATTTCTGGTCGACGGCGTCGACCAGCGACTTCATCTGGTCGGCCTGGAACACCGCCTGTCCGATGGCGGTGGCCTGCTCCTTCCATGGCTCGAAGAAGGCGTCGCCGTCCGACTGCGGCACGGTCGGGGCGATCGCGGCGAGCTTCTGATAGGTGTCGGCGTCCACGCCCGCGTTGGTGGCCACGATCAAATCCGGCTTGAGGCCCGCGATCTGGTCGACCGGGATCCCGTTGTCGAGGTTCAGCACCACCGGCTGCGCGCCGCCGAGCCTGGGCTGGGCCCACGGCCACACCGCGAACGGCTGATCACCGAACCAGTAGGTCACCGCGATCGGCACCACGCCGACCGCGAGCAGGTCGTCCTGCTCGGTGTAGCCGGCACTGACCACGCGCTTGGGTGGTTCCTTGATGACGGTCTGACCGAACAGGTGGTTGATGGTCACGGATTTGCCGCCGGAGGTATCCGACGACGGTTTGCCCGACGAGCACGCCGCCGGAGCCCCGGCGACCGTGGCGACCGTCGCAGCCCCTGCGAGCTGCAAGAATCCCCGTCGATTCCAACCCTGTCGCATCGCGTGAGATTATCGCGTTCCCTGCCCGCCAGGGCATCGCCGCGCGGTTGCGCGCTCAGTCCAGCGGCATGCCGGCGTCCAGGAAGTCCAGCGCCCGATAGATGGTGTCGGCCGTTTTGGGCGCGCTGTCGAACGCCGCCATCATGGCCCCGACCATCGCGCCGACATACACGCGGACTTCGAAATCGGTTGCGTCACGGCCGATCCGGCGACCGATGGCCTCCGCCATGACGTTCACGGTGCGGTAGTACTCGTCGTAGAGGGCGGCCTTGAGCTCGGGTATCGAGAAGATCAGCCGCTGCCGGGTGTTCTCGAACTCCAATTGCTCGGGTGACAGGCCGGCCATCGTCGTGGCGTAGGCGCGGCGGATGGCTTGGCTCGGCGACAGCTCGGGGGGCTGGGCTTCGAACGCGGCCAGGATCAGCGGATCGAGGTCGTCGACCAGCAGCAGCGACTCCTTGGATCCGAAATAGCGGAAGAAGGTGCTGGGGGAAACCTCGGCGGCTTCGGCGATCTGTTCTACGGTGGTGGCGCCGTAGCCGTTGGCGTCGAACAGCCGGAACGCCTCGCGGCGGAGGGCATGGCGGGTCTTGATCTTCTTGCGTTCCCGCAGCCCCAGGGGCTGGTCAGTCGCCGGCATGGGGCGATTCTCCCGCATTCTGGGCGCGAAAAGTTCTGACAGTGGCTCGAAGGCCACTGCGAGATCCACGTATCTCCGGCGTAACTGTGGCCACGCGGCCCGGTAACAGTCCTTTCCTAACGTCGGGGCGTGACTACGACGACCTCTGCAGAGCCGATCGCTCCGGTCCTTGCGCCCGCGCCCGGGCGCCCGTCTCACCGGGGCAGGCACTGGATCGACGACTGGCGGCCCGAAGACCCCGCGTTCTGGGAGACCACCGGCAAGCCGATCGCCCGCCGCAACCTGATCTTCTCGATCTTCGCCGAGCACGTCGGCTTCAGCGTGTGGATGTTGTGGAGCATCGTGGTGGTCCAGATGACCGCGGGCCCCCACGGGCATCCGTCCGCGTCCGGCTGGGCGCTGACCGCCAGCCAGGCGCTGTGCCTGGTCGCCGTCCCGAGCGGGGTCGGCGCCTTCCTGCGCCTGCCCTACACCTTCGCGGTTCCGCTGTTCGGCGGCCGCAACTGGACGACCATCTCGGCGGCGTTGTTGCTGATCCCGTGCCTGCTGCTGGCCTGGGCGGTCAGCCATCCCGGCCTCTCGTTCGCCGTCCTGGTGGCGGTCGCCGCGACCGCCGGCTTCGGTGGCGGCAACTTCGCCTCGTCGATGGCCAACATCTCGTTCTTCTACCCGGAGAAGGACAAGGGCTGGGCGCTGGGCCTCAACGCGGCCGGCGGCAACGTCGGCGTCGCGGTGGTGCAGAAGATCATCCCGCCCATCGTCGTCGCCGGCGGCGGGGTGGCGCTGGCGCGCGCCGGCCTGTTCTACGTGCCGCTGGCCGTGGTGGCCGCGGTGTGCGCGTTCGCATTCATGAACAACCTGTCCGAGGCGAAGGCCGACGTGCGGCCCGTGTGGCAGTCGCTGCGGCATCCCGACACCTGGGTCATGTCGCTGCTCTACATCGGCACATTCGGATCGTTCATCGGCTACTCGGCGGCCTTTCCGACCCTGCTCAAGACGGTGTTCGGCCGCGGCGACATCGCGTTGACCTGGGCATTCCTCGGTGCGGCGATCGGCTCGGTCATCCGGCCCCTGGGCGGCAAGCTGGCCGACCGGATCGGTGGCGCGCGGATCACCGCGGTCAGCTTCGTCATGCTCGCCGCGGGCGCCTCGGCGGCGCTGTGGTCGGTCAACGCCAAGAATCTGCCGCTGTTCTTCGCCAGCTTCATGTTCTTGTTCGTCGCGACCGGCATCGGCAACGGCTCGACCTACCGGATGATCTCGAGGATCTTCGTGATCAAGGGGCAGCTCGCCGGCGGCGACCCCGACACCATGGCGCACATGCGCCGCCAGGCCGCCGGCGCCCTGGGCGTCATCTCGTCGATCGGTGCCTTCGGCGGGTTCGTCGTGCCGCTGGCGTACGCCTGGTCGAAATCGCACTTCGGCAGCATCGAACCCGCACTGCGGTTCTACGTGGGCTTCTTCCTGGCCCTGCTGGTGGTCACCTGGTACTGCTACCTGCGCAAGGGCAACGCCTACAACGCGCAAGCGCGGGCCGGGGTGTAGCCGCCCGCCGCTCAGCTCGACGGTTTTTGCTTGCCCCCGTAACCGTCCCAGGGGCTGTAGTCGGCGATCAGCTCCTCCTGCGGAGGTCGCTGGTCGACCGGCACATGCTGCAGGTTGATCCGGATGCGGTACCAGATCGAACTCGGCCCGCGCATGCCGTCGACCAGGACGTCGACCGGTTGCAGCAGGCGAGATGCGTCCGGGTGGCGGCCGCGCCAGGTGTCCAGCGCGGCCAGCGCCTCGTCCTTGGTCTTGGTGCGGGCGATCTCGATGAGCGGCATCACCGACCGGCGCCGGCCGTCGGCCGTCCCGGATCCCTTCGGCGCGCGTTCCGGGGGCCCCATCTCCTCGGCGAGCACCAGCAGCCGGTCGAGCTCACCGACCGCGTCGTCCATCCCCTCCCACGGGTCACCCATCGCGGCGAACCGGCCGGGCACGGTGTCGATGGTGAACTCCTCGGGATGGCGCTCGGTGACTTCGTCCCACAGCAGCGGCGTCGAAACCCGGGCGTCCGGCGTCGCCCGAACCGAGTACGCCGACGCGACCGTGCGGTCCTTGGCGTTCTGGTTGAAGTCGACGAACACCCCCTCGCGTTCCTCCTTCCACCATCGGCTGGTCGCCGCGTCGGGCACGCGCCGCTCGACCTCGCGGGCCACGGTCTGGGCGGCCAGCCGCACCTGCCGGAACTCCCAGCGCGGGGCGATCCGCGCGTAGATGTGAAAACCGCGGCTCCCGGAGGTCTTCGGCCACGCGGTCAGGCCGTAGTCCTCCAGCACCTCGCGGGCCACCAGCGCGACGTCGACGATCCGCCGCCAGGACACCCCGGGCATCGGATCCAGGTCGACCCGCAATTCGTCCGGATGGTCGAGGTCGCCGGCCAGTACCGGGTGCGGGTTGAGGTCGATGCAGCCCAGGTTGACCGCCCACGCCAGGCCGGCGGCGTCGTGGATGACGGCCTCCGCGGCCGAAGTGCCCCGCGCGTAGCGCAGTTCGGCGACGTCCACCCAGTCGGGGCGGTTCTTCGGCGCGCGCTTCTGGAACACCGCCTCTTGCGCGATGCCCTTGACGAAGCGCTTGAGGATCATCGGCCGGCCGGCAACGCCGCGCAGCGCCCCCTCGGCCACCGACAGGTAGTAGCGGACCAGGTCGAGCTTGGTGTGCGGTCCCGTGCCGCCGTGGGCTTCGAACACCACCCTGTCCGGGTGGGTGATGGAGACCTGGCGCCCGGCCACCTCCAGCGAAACCGGACCCATGTTCATCATCGTAAGTCGATGGGTACTTACCCCTCGGAATGCGACGGACGTCACATAGGGTGGATGCATGCCTAATCTGATTGGCCTGCCTGGGCAGGCGGTTGCCAAGGTTCAGCAGTACCTGGAACGCGGCTCGGCCGAATTGCACTACGTGCGAAAGATCTTCGAAGCGGGCGCCTTCCGGCTCGAGCCGCCGCTGAACTACGTCGCGATGGCCAACGACATCTACAAGTGGGGCGAGTTCGGCATGCTCCCGTCGCTCAACGCCCGACGCCATCCGAACCGCGCCGCGTGCATCGACGAAGAGGGCGAGTTCACGTTCAAGGAGCTCGACGACGCCGCCCACGCGGTGGCGAACGGCCTGCGCGGGATGGGCGTCAAGGGCGGCGACGGGGTCGCGATCCTGGCTCGCAACAGCCGCTGGTTCCTCGTCGCCTATTATGGCGCCGCCCGGGTCGGCGCCCGCATCATCCTGCTCAACAGCGAGTTCTCCGGCCCGCAGATCAAGGAGGTCTCGGAGCGCGAGCGCGCGAAGCTGATCATCTACGACGACGAGTACACCAAGGCCGTCAGCAAGGCCCAACCGGAGCTTGGCTTCCTGCGCGCGCTGGGCACCAACCCCGACGCGGACGAGCCGTCGGGCAGCACCGACGAGACGCTGGCCGACCTGATCGAGCGCAGCAGCAAGTCGCCCGCCCCCAAGGCGACGAAGCACGCGTCGATCATCATCCTGACCAGCGGCACCACCGGCACCCCGAAGGGCGCCAACCGCAGCACGCCGCCCACCCTGGCACCGGTCGGGGGCATCCTGTCGCATGTTCCGTTCAAGGCCAACGAGGTGACGTCGCTGCCGGCGCCGATGTTCCACGCGCTGGGCTTTCTGCTCTCCACCATCGCGATGTTCCTGGGCTCGACGCTGGTGCTGCGCCGGAAGTTCAAGCCGCAGCATGTGCTCGAGGACATCGAGAAGTACAAGGTCACCGCCATGGTGGTGGTGCCGGTGATGCTGTCGCGAATCCTCGACGCGGTCGAGAAGATGGACAAGAAACCCGACCTGTCCAGCCTGAGGATCGTGTTCATCTCCGGGTCGCAGCTGGGCGCCGACCTGACCAGCCGCGCGCTCAAGGATCTCGGCCCGGTCATCTACAACATGTACGGCTCGACCGAGATCGCGTTCGCCACCATCGCCGGACCGCAGGACCTGGAGCGCAACGCGGCGACCGTCGGCCCGGTGGTCAAGGGCGTGAAGGTCAAGATCCTCGACGACAACGGCAAGGAGAAGCCACAGGGCGAGGTCGGCCGGATCTTCGTCGGCAACGCGTTCCCCTTCGAGGGCTACACCGGCGGCGGCCACAAGCAGATCATCGACGGCCTCATGTCATCAGGTGACGTCGGCTATTTTGACGAGCACGGCCTGCTTTACGTCAGCGGCCGGGACGACGAGATGATCGTCTCCGGCGGAGAGAACGTTTTCCCGGCCGAGGTCGAGGACCTGATCAGCGGGCACCCCGAGGTGGTGGAGGCGACGGCCATCGGCGTCGAGGACAAGGAATGGGGCCACCGGCTGCGCGCCTTCGTCGTGAAGAAGGACGGTTCCGACGTCGACGAGGACACCATCAAGCACTACGTTCGCGACCACCTGGCCCGCTACAAGGTGCCGCGTGAGGTGGTCTTCCTGGACGAGTTGCCACGTAACCCGACGGGCAAGATCCTCAAGCGCGAGTTGCGCGAGATGGAGGTCGACTAGCCGCTGTCCCCGTCGGGGTCAGCGCCGGTCTTTGATGGCGCGGGTGATCTGCGCCGCGAGTTTGGGGTCGACCAGAAGCTGGTCGATGAGCGCGGTGAGGACCTCTTGTCCGGTCACCCGGGCGACACCCAGGCGATCGGCGGCCTCGCGCTGCCAGATGTCGAGGGCGCGGTGGGTGGCCGCCGGGAGGTCCACGGTGCGGCGTGTCCGCTGACCCCGGCTCGCCTGGTTGACCGCCGGCTGGCTGACGATCCGGCGGGCGCCCTGCTGCCCAAGCCCGATGCGCTCGGTCGGCGCGGCGTCTCCTGCCGGTGTGGCCGACGGCCCGGGGCCCCGGAACGTTCCGGCGCCGGGTCCGATGTGGCTGGGGTTGAAGTTCACTGCGGCGGTCGTCCTCCGGTGAGTGGCAATCAGTAAATCAGCATTGCGTCTGACAGTGCTGATTCTTCCACCGACGACGGCGTAAGTCGCGTCGCCGGGCCGCGGGCCGCCCGCGCCCGCGGTAAGCGCCGGAGCAGCGGTTTCTCGCAGCAAATTTTCGAAGATAGCTCACTGTCGCGCCGGCGGACGTCTGTCATTTCGATCAAAAGATCGGGAACGGCGTGGTTTATTGCCGTAATTCAGCGGGTCCGCTGATGCGGAAGTCTGCAAACCAGTATCTCAGTAGATTGCCTCTAACCAGCACTGATGCTGAGGCTGCGCAACTCAGTAGTTGCCCATATCCTGATTTGTGGAGATCATTAATTCCGACGAAGCCGGCTCGCATAAATGCCCTTAAGTTATTTGTTACATAATTCACAGGGCTATTTTTGTGTAGCAACGTTGTTTGCCGGGAAAGTGCTGGCTAACGTTTGTTTGTCGGCATCAGGACCTGGAAGGAGGGTTGCGATGACGATTTCTGCACGATCGTTACGTGGCGCCGCCGTGGGTGCGGCGGGTGCCTCGGCGGTGGCGGGAGCGCTGCTGTTTGGCGCCGGCCCCGCCGCCCAGGCGGCCCCGGTACCAGGTCCCGACACCAGCTTCACCACCACCGGTCCGCACGGCATGCCCGGCGGACCCGGCATCATTCCCGACCGTCCAGGTGGGGGTCATGGCGGTCATGGATGGGGCGGCCACGGATGGGGCGGCGGAGGCCACCCCGGTTGGGGTTCGGGCAACCGCGGATTCTGGGCCCCCGGGCACTGGTGGAACTGGTGGTGGTGAACTACCTCCCCGTGGTAGTCGATCAGCCTCGACGTGCCGATCCACTTATAGGCTGACCGGCCCACGGGATGGGGGGGAACCATGCCGGCCTGACCACCCCTCAGGTCGGCATGGCCCTGTCTCCGGGCCAAACCGGAAGTGGCAGTTAGGGATCGCGGGGGAGACCGAGCAGCCGCTCGGCGATGATGTTCAGCTGCACCTCGGAGGTGCCGCCGTAGATGGTCGTCGCCCGGCTCGCCAACAGGTATTCGCCCCATTTGCCGGGTAGCTCGCTGGTGTCGCCGATGGCGGCGTCGGTGCCGAACGAGGACACCGCGAACTCCGCGTACCCCTGACCGGTGCGCATCGAGAGCAGCTTGGAGATGGCCGCGGACGGCATGGCATCCCCGCCGGCCAGAGTCAACAGAGTGGAGCGCAGGTTCAGCACCTTGGCGGCGTGGCCCTCGGCGATCAACTGACCCGCTCGGTGTTGTGCGACCGGGTCGAACTGCCCGTCACGAACGAACTCGACGAACTGGCCCAGAGTGGCCAGGAAGTTCGCCTCGCTGCTGCCGATGGAAACCCGTTCGGCGGTAAGGGTGTTGCGGCTGACCTCCCACCCCCGGTTCACGTCGCCCAGCACGCAGTCGTCCGGCACGAACACGTCGTCGATGTAGACGGTGTTGAACATCGCGTTCCCGGTCAGCTCGCGCAACGGCTTCACCTCGACGCCTTCGCTGTGCATGTCCAGCAGGAAGTAGGTGATCCCGTTGTGCTTTGGAGCGCTCGGGTCGGTTCTCGCCAACAGCGCGCCCCACTGGGAGAGCTGCGCAGCCGTGGTCCAGATCTTCTGGCCGGTGATGCGCCAGCCGCCGTCCGTTCGGGTGGCCTTGGTGCTCAGCCCGGCCAGGTCCGATCCGGCGCCCGGCTCGGAGAACAGCTGACACCAGATCATGTCCCCGCGGAAGGTCGGCGGCAGAAACCGCTGTTTCTGCTCTTCGGTCCCGAAGGCGACGATCGACGGAATGATCCACGTCGCGATGCCCATCTGTGGGCGCTTGACCCGGCCGGCGGTGAACTCCTGGGCGATGATGATCTGCTCGACCGGGCTGGCCGCGCGACCCCACGGTTTCGGCAGGTGCGGCAGGGTCCAGCCGCCCTCGGCGATGGCGACCTTGCGCTCGGCGCGATCCATCGCCTTGAGCGCGGCGACTTCGGCCCGGATCTCGTCCCGCAGCTTCTCGGTGTCGGGGTCGAGGTCGATGTCGACCGCCCGCACCCCGGTGCTGGTCGCGGTGTGCACCACCTTCTGCGGGTACTCCGAATTGCGGCCGAACGAGGCGGCCAGCATCAGCGCCCGGCGGTAGTACACGTTCGTGTCGTGCTCCCAGGTGAAGCCGATCCCGCCGTGCACCTGGATGCAGTCCTGAGCGCACCGTTGAGCGGCCGCCGGCGCGAGCGTCGCCGCGACGGCGGCGGCAAACTCGACCTTGGAACCCGTGATATCCCAATCGTTTTCGCGCGCCTCATCGATAGCCCGGGCGGCATCCCACACCGCCGCGGTTGCCCGCTCGGTGTCGGCGATCATTTCGGCGCACTTGTGCTTGATGGCCTGGAACTGGCCGATCGGCCTGCCGAACTGCTCACGGATCTTGGCGTACTGGGACGCGGTGTCGGTCGCCCAGCGCGCCACCCCGATCGCCTCCGCGGACAGCAGCGTCGTCATCAGCGCGTGCGCTGTCGCCATGCTCAGGTTGCACAACGCGGCGTCGGCCCCGACCTCGACGGCGTTGGCCCGAACATGGGCGACGGGCCGCAGCGGGTCAAGGCTTTTCACGGGCTCGATCTCGAGCTCCTCCGCGCGCAGCACCACCCATTCCTCGCCGCTGTCGATCGCGACCGGGAGCACCAGCACGGAGGCCTGCGCCGCCGCCGGAACCGCGCGAACCTCACCGCGGAGCACGAGCACGTCATCATTCGGGCCCTGGCGGGTGGCGGTCAACCCGCAACAGTCCATCGCGTAGGCGGCGATGGCGGCGCCGGACGCCAGCTCGGAGAGCACCTTCGCGTGCGGGTCGTTGGCGGAAATCAGTGCGCTGGCGATCGCCGACGGCACGAAGGGGCCGGGCACCGCGCCGTAGCCGAACTCGGCCAGCACGACGGCCAACTCGAGGATGCCGAAACCCTGCCCGCCCACGGATTCGGCCAGATGCAGACCCTGCAGGCCTTGTTCGGCCGCGGCCCGCCAGTACGGCGGGGGGTTGTCGATCGGTGTCTCCATTGCCGCGTGCAACGTCTCGGACGGCGCGATGCGCGCCACCAACGACCGCACCGAATCGGCCAGGTCTTGATGCTCAGCAGTGATAGCGATCGGCATTGGTCGCCTTCCCATGCTTTAGGGTTCCCGCCTTGGCCAGGCACCCTCCAAACTAACAACCGGTCGGTTGGTTGACCACAGGGGTTACCGGGCCGCCAGCGCACCTCGGTGTCCGCGGTGAGCGCTTCAGTGAAACCGCTTGGCGATCCACTTCGCGATGATGTCGGCCTGCTCCCCGCGAGCGCCCGGGGTGGTGAAGTAGTGGTCGGTGTCGATCGACGATAGTGTCTTGTCGGGGCCGGCCAGCGCGACGAAAATCCGTTGGGCGTCGGACGGAAAGACGCCGGTATCGGCCTCGGCGTTGATCACCAGGGCGGGGCAGCTGATCCGGGCCAGATGCGGTTCGGCCCTGGTCTGCGCCACCCGCAGGCTCCACATGCCCAGCCAGTTGCGCAGGGTGCAGGCCGCGGCGATGCCGTGCGCCGACCGGTTCGCCTTGGCCGGAACGCCGGCATAACACATGTTCGGTTGACGCCTGGTCGGCTCGATGCCGGCGTCGACCATGCGGGGATCGGCCCAGGTGCGCATGACGCTGAACGGGCGGTCGGAAAACCCCGCTGCACGAACGCGTTTGAGCTCCTGCTCCGCCCAGTCGGTGATGGCGTGGTTGCGCGCGGTCTGGGCCCGGCGATAGCGGCTGAGGAACTCCGGTGAATACGGCGGCCCGTTTCGCTCGTTGAACAGGTCGAGGTCGGCATCGGTGGCGACGGGGTCGTTCTCGTCGACGACGGCACCATCCATCCAGGCCGTCAACACGTCGGGTCGCCCGGGATGGGCAGCGGTGGCCACGTAGCCGTCGGCGGCCGGCAACTCGGTCAGGCCCGCGGCCGGACGCATCCCGTCCAGCGGGGTCACGTTCGGCTCCACGGCCTGCGACTGATATGCCGCGATCAACGAGCCGCCCCCTGAATTACCGAGCAGCACAACGGATTCCACTCCCTGCACCTCGCGCAGCCAGCGCACTCCGACGCCGATGTCGACCAGCGCGTGGTCGAGCAGGAAGCTGCTTTCGAAGCCGCGAAACCTGGTGTTCCAGCCCAGAAAGCCGACACCGCGGGTGGCCATGTAGTCGGCGAGGTAGTGCTCGGAAAAGTCGATCTGGTAGTGCGTGGCGATCATCGCCACCTTGGGCTTGCGTCCCACCCCGCGGTGGTACAGCCCCTGGCAGGGATGCCCACCCGCGCCGGCGCGGCCGGCGGTCGGCGAGGGCAGGCCGACAAACTCGCGGATAACCCCGGCGGCGGCGGTGTTAGGAGTCATTTACCGGCCCTGTCGGCATTGGAGGTCTCGTTGAAACTCCAGGCCGATGTTAGATTCAGAATTACAACTTGGCCAGGACTTCAAGCCGGGGACCGAGGGGAGCCGCGCGATGATCAAGCCGCACAACACCAACACGGAATTCGAACTCGGCGGGATCAACCACGTCGCGCTGGTCTGCTCGGATATGGCTCGGACCGTGGACTTCTACACCAACATCCTCGGCATGCCGTTGATCAAGTCGCTCGACCTGCCCGGGGGTGCGGGCCAGCACTTCTTCTTCGACGCCGGCAACGGCGACTGCGTCGCATTCTTCTGGTTCGCCGATGCCCCCGACCGGGTGCCGGGCATCTCGTCGCCGGGCGCCATCCCCGGTATCGGCGACATCACCAGCGCGGTCAGCACCATGAACCATCTCGCATTCCACGTGCCGGCCGAAAAGTTCGACGCCTACCGCCGGCGGCTCAAGGACAAAGGGGTGCGCGTCGGCCCGGTGCTCAACCATGACGAGAGCCCGATGCAAGTGTCCGCGACGGTGCATCCCGGGGTGTACGTGCGGTCATTCTACTTTCAGGACCCCGATGGCATCACCCTCGAATTCGCATGCTGGGTCAAGGAATTCGATGCCGCCGATGCTCAGGCCGTGCCCAAGACCGCGGCGGACCGCCGACCTCCGGTGGTCGCCGGCCTGCCGTGACCGACGGCATTCTGTCCGACGCTCAGATCGCGGCGCTCACGCCCCAGGAGCGACGGCAGCTCATTTCCCGGCTCGAGCGGCCCGTGGGCGAATTGATCGACCCGGCACTGCTGGCCAGGGTGCGCCGCATCCGGTTGAGTCTGATGGTCGGTGGCTCGATGGCAATGGTTCCCTGGCTGGGGTACCTCTCGGTCACGTTGCCGGAGAACTACGTTGCCCACAACTGGCCCGTGACGTGGGTGGGCTTCGACATTCTCCTGGTCGGATTCATGCTGGCGACAGCGTTGCTCGGGTATCTGCGCCGCCAGCTGCTGGTGCCGGCCGCGTTCACCACCGGCGTGCTGCTGATCTGCGACGCCTGGTTCGACCTGATGACGGCCGGCCCCAAGGATGTCTGGCTGTCGGTGATCAGCGCGCTGCTGGTCGAGGTGCCGCTGGCCGTATTCCTGATCTTCAGTGCGCAACGGCTGATACGGCTCACGATGATGCGGTTGTGGCTCCTGGACCCCGGGATGCGGCTGTGGCAGCTGCCGCTGTTTCCCTGAGCTGGCAATGATTTGGCTCGGCACGTCAGCCTGAAGCGCCGGACCTGTGCTCAGGCCCGGCGAAGGTAAAGAAGATTACCGGCCTCCCGGCGTAAATGCCGAAAATTGCGAATCTTCCTAAAACTGGCCAATCCTCGCCTTCCTGTACTACCGTCCAATAACAGCGACAGGGGGGGACGAGCGACACCGTAAGTTCGGGCCAACATACGGAATTCGGTCGCAAAGATCCCCGATACGAAAATGAATTCATGCTGCGCAGAAGAGCCATTATGGACCGCTCTTCCGCTACCCCCTTGCCGCACAACAGAATCGGCATCGCGAAGGACGAGGATCAAGAAATGGTCGCACTCGGAAGCATCAGCGAATGGCAGCCACCGCACGGCCCACTGACCACCTGGATGGCCACACCCGCGTCGCGCGAAGCGGCTCGCGCCGCGCGGCGAAGCGATTCGGCCCCGAGTTATCAACAAAACCAACACCTCTGGACCGCTTACCACGGTAAGGCGCTCAACCGGCAACTACCTCGGCTGATGGTCGTGGGGTGGGACATTCCCGGCGTATGCGACATGCCGGCGATGACGGCGGCGATCAATGCCCATGCCCGTAGACAGGACACCTACCACAGCTGGTTCGAATTCGGGGAGGGCGTCATCGTCCGCCGGGTGATCGACGACCCCGAGGTCATCGAATTCGCTCCCGCGGCGTTCGGACCGATCAGCCCCGACCAAGCGCGCATGCACGTGCTGACCACGACGCCCGAAACGCTCGGATGGGGTTGCTTCACATACGGAGTCGTCCAGGGGGCCGGCGACTTCACGTTCTACGCCAGCGTCGACCACCTGCACATCGACGGCTTGTCCGCCGCGCTGATCTTCCTCGACATCCACCTGACGTACCAGGAACTGGCGGTGAGCCCGCAAGTCCACGAGGCCGGCAAGCCACCCGAGGTCAGAAGTTATCGCGAGTATGCGGCGCGGCAGCGCGAGAACGCGGCGAGCTTGACCATGTCATCCCCGGAGATCAAGGACTGGATCGCGTTCGCGAGCGAGGCCGACGGTGACTGGCCGAGCTTTCCGCTGCCCCTGGGAGACACGTGGGCCAGCTGCAAGGGTGACTTGTTGACGGTCGAGTTGCTGGATGCCGCGGGAACCGCGTCTTTCGATGCCGCCTGCTGCGCGGCCGGTGCCCGGTTCATCGGGGGAGTCTTGGCGTGCACGGCGTTGGCGGAGCGCGCATTGACCGGCAAGAAAGCTATTACGGATTTACGGCCAGGGACACCCGGACACCGGGCATCGACACGATGACGGTGGGGTGGTTCGCCAGCCTGATCCCGGTCTCCGTGCCGACGACCGGCGGCTCGTTCCCCGAGGCGGCGCGGGCGGCACAGAAATCTTTCGATGCCGCCAAGGACCTTGCCGCCGTACCGGTCGAGCGGGTCTTGGAGTTGGCGACGCTGGATGGCCTGGCCATCAAGTTGCCGACAAAACTGCCGATGATGGTCTCTTTCCTGGACTTCCGGAAAATTCCCCTTGTCGGGATGTGGGCGGAGATGAACTTCGGGACCTACGGCGACAACCTCTCCGCCGGTGGGATCAACATGTGGATCAACCGGCACGTCGAACGAACCACGGTGACGATGTCCTTCCCGGACAACGCGATTGCGCGCGAGTCGGTCGATCGCTACATCGCGACGCTGGGTGAGATGTTTGCTCGCGTCATCGACGCCGCCGATGTTCCGGGGGTGACTGCGCCGACGGAGAACGACCACGAGGCGGCCTAGCGATGAGCAACCTGCTGGACCTGGCCGACCAGACCCTCTTCCTCGGGGAGCGAGCGACAGCGACCACCAGTGTGGTCCAATGCATTTGGGTGTATGACCGCGCGATCGACATGAACGGGCTGCGAACTTTCCATCGCCATCTGGGCCGCGGCCGGTTGCGTCGCCGCATCGAACGATCCCCCTTGCCGTTCGGCCGGCATCGCTGGGTGGCGCCCGCGCTTCAGCCGGGCCTGGACCTCGTCGCGTCGCCGCGGCCGCGCGACGAGATCGACGACTGGCTGAACGAGGAGGCGGCTAAGCGGCCGGATGCCGAGCACGGCCCTGGCTGGCACCTTGCCCTGTTGCCGTTGACCGATGGTGGCGCGGCGGTGAGCCTGGTGGTCACCCATTGCCTCACCGACGGCGTCGGGCTGTGCGAGTCGTTGGCCGACGCAGCGTGCCGCCGCGACGACGCCACCGCCTGGCCCGCGGCGGCATCACGGCGGCGGTGGCGGGCGTTGCGCGAGGACGCGCGCCAAACCGCGCGGGACACACCGGATGTGGGCCGGGCCCTCGTCGCGGGTGCACGCATGGCCCGGGCCGGACGCGCAGCCGCCCCGTCGCCGCCGCCAAGCGTCCCGTTCCGCCCGCCGGACCGGACGAACGCATCACGCTGCCCATGGCAACCGTCTTCATCGACGCCGCCGAGTGGGACGCGCGCGCAACCACCCTCGGCGGAACGAGCAACGCTCTGCTTGCGGGATTGGCCGCCCACCTCGCCCGGCGAGTGGGACGGGTCGCCGCGGACGGGACGGTCAACGTGGGAATGCCGGTCAACGAGCGCGCCCCCGGCGACACCCGCGCCAACGCGGTCGTCAACGTGGATATCACGGTCGACCCGGTGCCCGCGACCAGTGACCTGCGCGAAATCCGGGCGAGGATCAAAGAAGCGCTGTCCCGCCACCAGAATGAGCCCGACGAGCGCTGGGCGCTGCTTCCGCTGGTCCCCCTGATTCCCAAACGCGTCATGCGGCGACTGATTGGCGTGGTCACCGGGAGCGCGATCACCGTCGTGTCGTCCAACCTCGGATCGGTGGACCCGGCCGTCAGCCGCCCGGACGGCACCGACGCCGATCACTTCGCCATGAGGACTGCGTACCCGGGGGTGACCACCGCGACCATGTACCGCACCAACGGGGCGCTGGCGTTGTTGTCGGGCAGGGCGCACGGCCGGGTCTTTATCTCGTTCCTTGCCTACGAGCTGGGCCGCCCGACTTCGAAAGCCGACCTAGAGCAACACGCCTCGGCCGCGCTGAGCGACTTTTCGCTCACCGCCACCATGGGCTGGCGCACCGCCTGCCCGGTGTGACACGCCCCCGTCAGCAGCCGTCCGCCAGTTCGGCGACCGGAAACGGCACCAACCGGTCGTAAAGCTCATCCCGAGTTGCGCCGGCGCGGACGCCCATTCGGCAAACGGCTCAAATGCGCACCCGTTTCCTAGTATTCTGTGCGTCGCGCGGACGACCGCTCCGGCAAACACGGCTGCGGCATCGTGAGTGGGGACGCGCGACAGTGCGATCGATCACACGGTCATGCAATTGTTGCCTCCGTCCCATTCGTGCGCTACCGTCCACAGCGGCGACACAGGGGGTGCATAGGGACGCCGCAAGTGGGGGTCCCGATATCGGGAAGCCCGTCGCAAGATTTCAGCCCAACGGGAACTTCGTGCTGCGCGAAAAGCCGTGCGCGAGAACTCTTTCTGCCTCCCTGTCCGTGCAAGGTACGTCGGCATCGGAAGAACGAGGACTTAAGAAAATGGTCTCGCTCGGCAACATCAACGAATGGCAACCGCCACATGGTCCGGTGACCGTGTGGATGGCCGCACCTTCTGGACGTGCAGCGGCTCGAACCGCGCGACGAAGTGACTGTCCTCCGAGTTACCAGCAGGCCCAGCATCTTTGGGCCGCCCACCACGGTAGGGCCCTGAGCAGGGAGCTACCCCGCCTGATGATCGTGGCGTGGGACGTTCCCGGCGCGTGTGACATTCCGGCGATGACGGCGGCGATCAACACGCATGTCCGCCGCCACGATACTTACCACAGTTGGTTCGAATTCGAGAACGGCGTCATCGTGCGTCGCGTGATCGACAACCCCGACGCAGTCGAGCTCGCTCCGGTGGAGTTGGGCCGAATGGCCGCCGACCAAGTGCGTGCCCACGTCCTGACGACGACCCCGGGAACACTCGAATGGGGATGTTTCACATTCGGGATCATCCAGCACGCGGACTATTTCACGTTCTACGCGAGCGTGGACCATCTCCACATCGACGGCCTGTCGGCCGGCGTGACCTTCGTCGACATCCACCTGGCGTATCAGGAGCTGGCGCAGGGGCACCAGTCCGCGGCCCTGCCCGAGGTCGGCAGTTACCGGGACTACGCCACGCGACAGCGTGCGAAGGCGGCGAGCTTGACCATGGCGTCTCCCGCGATCAAGGAATGGATCGCCTTCGCCCACGACACCGATGGCAACTGGCCGAGTTTTCCCTTGCCCCTGGGTGATACGTGGGCAAGCAGCAAAGGCGACTTGTTGACCGTGCAGCTGCTGGACGCCGCCGGCACGGAGTCTTTTGACGCCATGTGCGGTGCGGCCGGGGCCCGGTTCATCGGGGGAGTGCTGGCCTGTACCGCTTTGGTCGAGCACGAATTGACGGGCAGTGCGACTTACCATGGGTTCACAGCCAGGGACACCCGGACGGCGGGCATCGACACGATGACGGTGGGTTGGTTTGCCAGCCTGGTTCCGGTCGCGGTGCCTACCGCCGGGACCACGTTCCCCGAGGCGGCCCGGGCAGCGCAGAAGTCGTTCGACGCGGCCAAGGAACTCGCCGACGTGCCAATCGAGCGGGTCTTGGAGTTGGCGGCCACCGCAGATGGGCTGGAAATCAAGCCTCCGACGCGGCTGCCGATGATGTTGTCATTCCTGGATTTTCGGAAGATACCGCTCGCCGGGCTCTGGACGGAGACGAATTTCGGTACTTATGGCGACAACCTGTCCGCCGGCGGCATCAATATGTGGATCAACCGGCAGGTGGCAAGTACCACAGTGACGATCTCGTTTCCGGACAACGCGGTGGCGCGCGAATCGGTGGACCGCTACATCGCGACGTTGATCGATGTGTTCACACGCGTCGCCGCCAGCGCCTCGCGCGATCCCGATGTGGTTGCGGGCCAGGGTAATCCGGATGAGGCGGGCCCTCCTGTGCCAGAGGAAGACGACGACGAGGCGGCCTAGGAATGAGCAATGTGCTGGATCTGGCCGACCAGACCCTCTTCCTCGGCGAGCGGGCCACAGCCACCACCAGAGTGGTGCAATGTATTTGGGTCTACGGTCGCGCCGTTGACATCGACGGTCTGCAAGAGTTCCATGCCCGTCTTGGGCGGGGACGGTTGTGCCGCCGCATCGAGCGGTCCCCCTTGCCGTTCGGGCGGCATCGCTGGGTGGCGTCCAGCGCTGAGTCGCGACTGGAGGTCGTCGCGACGCCCCGACCTCGCGATGAGGTCGACGCGTGGTGTGGCGAGCAAGCGAACGCGCGGCCCGATGCCGAGCATGGCCCCGGATGGCACCTAGCCGCGCTGCCGCTCACCGACGGCGGCGCGGTGGTGAGCTTGGTGGTCACCCATTGCCTCACCGACGGCCTCGGGCTGTGCGAGGCGTTGGCGGACGCGGCTTCAGGCCGTGACGACCCGATCGGCTGGCCGGCTGCGGTGTCGCGGCGCCGCTGGGCGGCGCTGCGTGAAGACGCTCGCCAAACCGTCCGCGACGCACCGGACATGGGCCGCGCCGTCGTGGCGGCGGCACGAATGGCCCGGCGCCGCCGCGGCGATACCGCCCCGCCACCCGAGAAGCGGCCATTCACCGGACCCGACGAACCCGTGGCTCTTCCGGCGACAACCGTCTTCATCGAGGCCGGCGAATGGGACGCCCGCGCGAACGCGCTCGGGGGCACCGGGAGCGCGCTGCTCGTCGGCCTGGCGGCTCACGTCGCCCGGCGCGTGGGGCGCGTCGCGGCGGACGGCACGGTCGCCGTGGGGATGCCGGTCAACGAGCGCGCCCCCGGTGATACCCGCGCCAACGCGGTCAGCAACGTCGACATCACGGTCGACCCCGCGCCCGCAACGACGGACCTGCGTGAGATCCGCGCGCGGATCAAGCAAGCGCTCGCGCACCATCAGGATGTGCCCGACGAACGATGGGCATTGCTGCCGCTGGTTCCCCTGATTCCGAAACGCGTCTTCCGGCGACTGATCAGCGTGGCCACCGGCGGTGGAGCCGCTGTGGTGTCGTCCAACCTCGGTGCGGTCGACCCGGCGGCCAACCGGCCGGACGGAACGGACGCCGACTACTTCGCCATGAAGTCGCTGTACCCGGGCGTGACCGCCGCGACCATGCACCGCACCAACGGAGTGTTGGCGTTGCTGTCGGGCAGGGTGCACGGACGGGTCTTCGTTTCGTTCCTTGCCTACGAGCCGGGCCGCCCCAACTCGAACGCCGAGTTGCGGCAACACGTTTCGAGGGCGGTGAGCGACTTCTCACTCACCGCCACGACTGGGTGGCACACCGCCTGCCCGGTGTGAGACCCCGCGTCACGATTCCGCCCGCGGCTCCGTGAGTCGGTACAGGTTGGGCTCGGCGAGCTCGTCGAGCAGTGCCGCCAGGTGATCGACGAGCTCGTCCGGCTCGAGTCGGACATCGCCGGCGAGCCAGGCGCTGATGGTTTGCCCGACGCCACCGACCACGAAGTGCGCCGCGGCCTTGATGCGGTCGTTTGCGGGAACGCGCAGCGCGTCTCCAGCGTGCTGGCCGGACAGCATCGCGAACATTGCGCTGGATTCGGCGCGCTTGCGCACGATCACGGGATCGGCCAGCTGCGTGCTGAACAGCAGGCGACCGATGCGGGCGTCGTCGGCGATGGTGCGCACGATGTTGGTCATACCGGCGCGGGTCTGCTCGGGCGGAGGCACCGCCGCCACCGCGGCCTGTGTGGTGGCGGCCAGTTGGGCGATCACCCAGTCGAACACGGAGGCGACGAATTCGTCCTTGTCGGCGAAACTTTCGTAGAAGTACCGCGCCGCCAGGCCGGCCTGGCGGCAGACGCCGCGGACGGTGACCGCGGAGATGCTCTGTTGCTCCGCGCCGAGTAGCTCCAGACCCGCGGACAGGAGCCGGTTGCGGCGCGTCGCCAGCCGCTGGGTGGCCTCGACGCCGCGGTACGGCCGCGCGCTCGAGGTTTTCATGCGAACCATCTTGACACCAACGCAACGCCGCGACAATATCAGGAAACAGGCGTTCGCACATTAAAGTGCTCCGCCGCGGGAGGTTCTGACCATGGCAATACACGGGGTTGTTCACGAACCGGCTCGACATGTCGAGCGCGGCGTCTCCGACGAGCCGCGGCCAGTGCCCGCACGGCGGCGTCGCCGCCGGCGGTCGCTCGGGATCGACGAGGGATTGATGGGCGTCGCGCTCTTGGCCGGCCCGGCGAACGTGATCATGCAGTTGGCGCGTCCCGGCGTCGGATACGGCGTCATGGAGAGCCGCGTCGAAAGTGGCCGCGTCGACCTGCATCCGATCAAGCGTGCCCGCACCACGTTCACCTACCTGGCGGTGGCGACCAACGGCAGCGAGGCCCAGAAGGAGGCCTTCCGCCGCGCGGTGAACCGGGCTCACGCGCAGGTCTACTCCACCCCCGAAAGCCCGGTGCAGTACAACGCCTTCGACCCCGACCTGCAGCTGTGGGTGGGGGCCTGCCTGTACAAGGGCGGGGTCGACATCTACCGCATGTTCATCGGCGAGCTGGACGGGGCGGAGGCCGACCGGCACTACCGCGAAGGCATGGCGCTGGCCACCACGCTGCAGGTGCCGCCCGAGATGTGGCCGCCGGACCGGGCGGCGTTCGACCGCTACTGGCACGAGTCGCTGGCCAAGGTCCGCATCGACGACGCCGTCCGTGAGTATCTGTATCCGATCGCCGCGTCCCGCGTTCCGGGACTTGCTCTGCCCGGCTCACTGCAGCGCCTCGCCGACAGGCTTCCGTTGTTGATCACCACGGGCTTTCTGCCGCAGCGGTTCCGCGACGAGATGCGGCTGCCCTGGGACGCCACCAGGCAACGCCGCTTCGACCGGCTCATCGCGACGTTGGCCGTGGTGAATCGGTGCGTGCCGCGCTTCGTACGGCGATTCCCCTTCAACGTCCTGCTGGCCGACGTCGACCGCCGGATCAGGACCGGGCGCCCGTTGGTCTAGGGCGCGGGACTACCCCGCCGAGTTGATAACGGAAATCATTTTCATTAAGCTCTCCTCTGCCTGGCAACCCTTCCAGCCCGAGGAGACCCATGACGGCGCCGATCTGGATGGCCTCGCCACCGGAGGTGCACTCCGCGTTGCTCAGTAGCGGCCCCGGTCCGGCGTCGCTGCTCGCGGCGGCCGGGGCGTGGTCCGAACTGAGCACCGAATACGCCTCGGCCGCAACGCAACTCAGCGGCGTCTTGGCCGCTGCGCAGGCGGGCTCCTGGGAGGGGCCGAGCGCGGAGTCGTATGTGGCCGCCCATGCGCCATACCTCGCGTGGCTGACGCAGGCCAGCGCGCATAGCGCTACGGCGGCCGCTCAACACGAAACCGCCGCCGTCGCCTACACCGCGGCGCTGGCGGCCATGCCGACGCTGCCCGAACTTGCCACCAACCATGCCGTGCACGGGGCGTTGGTGGCGACGAACTTCTTTGGCATCAACACGGTTCCCATCGCGCTCAACGAGGCGGATTACGCGCGGATGTGGGTGCAGGCGGCCGGCACCATGACCACCTACCAAGCGGTCTCCACCGCGGCGGTGGCGTCGACGCCGCAGACCGACCCCGCGCCGCAGATAGTGAAATCCGTTGCCCCGAGCCATGACTCGGGTGGCGATGTGCACGACCCCACGATCGACAACCCGCTCGACGAGTTCATCGCGAACATCCTGAGGAACCTCGGCATCAACTGGGATCCGGTCGAGGGCACCGTCAACGGGCTGCCCTACGACGCGTACACCAATGCGGGAGAACCGATCTTCTGGGTGGTTCGAGCCCTGGAACTGCTCGAGGATTTCCAGCAGTTCGGCTATTACCTGGTGCACAACCCTGCGCTGGCGTTCCAGTACATCGTTCAACTGATGCTGTTCGACTGGCCGACGCACATCCTCGAGATCTTCACCAGTCAGCCGGAATTGCTGGCCCCCGCGGTGCTCCTGGCCGCCGCGCCGTTCGGCGCCGTGGGCGGCTTCGCGGGGTTGGCCGGCCTGGCCGCGATACCGCCGCAGCCCGCTGTGGTGCCGGCGCCCGCGTCGGCGCCCGCCCCTCCACCGAGCCCGATGCCGGCCGTCGCAACGGCGCCGCCCACCGCCGCGCCGGCCGTGGCTCCCGCCTCGGCGCCGGCGACCGCGCCCGCTCCGACGGCGACCACCGTTACCAGCCCCGCGCCGCCCACCCCGCCACCCCCGCACGCGGCCGGTTTCGCGCCGCCTTATGTGGTCGCTCCGCCGGGCATCGGATCCGGCGCGGGGATGGGTGCCGGGGCCAGCTCGAGCGCCAAAAGAAAAGCGCCGGAACCCGATAGCGCCGCCGCCGCCGCGACCGCGGTGGCACGGGGACAGGCCAGGGCGCGCCGGCGCAGGCGGGCGGTCCGGCGCGACCACGGGGACGAGTTCGCCGACATGAACGTCGACGTCGATCCGGATTGGGGCACGCCGGGCGACGAGATGCCCTCGTTCGCGTCGGACCGCGGGGCCGGGAGGCTCGGGTTTGCCGGGACGGCGCACCGGGAAGCGGCCGGCGATGCGGCGGGTTTGGCCACGCTCGCCGGAGACGAGTTCGGCGGCGGCCCAGGGGTTCCCATGATCCCGGGCACCTGGGAAGCCGAAGCCGGCGGCGATACGCGGTAGCGCCGGCGGCGACTCGCGCCGAACGCCCTACTGGCTCCGAACCGGTTGGGTGGTACCCGACGTTCGGCCTTCGAGGCGCATCTCAGACCTGCGTTCCCTTCGGGGCACTGACTTCATAGCTGCCCGTGTCGTCGGTGAAGGTCACCAGGAACTGGTGTTTGAGGTGGTCGATGGTTGCCTGGCAGGTGAAGGTGCCCCCCTTGGTGACGGTGGGGTTTTGTCCGTCGTTGCAGGTGACGTCGCTGACGTTCTTACCCCCGTAACCCGCGGGGTCGGACAAGACGTGCGCGACGCCGGCCTGCACGGCGGTGACGTCGAGCTGCGTGGTGACGAAGAAGCCCGGCCCCCAGAATCCCGCGATGAGCACGGCCACGGCGCCCGCCATGATCGCTGCGCCCAGGTAAAGCGGCCGACGTCTGCCGCGTGGAGCGGGGGTCGCCGGCGCCCAGAAGCCCCCACCCGCGGGTCGTTGGTGATGCGGGTAGGGAAATGGCCCGTGTTGGGCCGGAAACGGGTGCGGGCGGGGCAGAGGCTCGGTGGGCGGATCGCAGAAGCGCCCGGCCGGGACCGGTGACATGCCGGGGCGCTGGGCGTATTGCCCTGGCGCCGGGGGCGGCTGTGGCTGCATCGGACACCTCTCTGCTATTGGTTATGCGGCGTAGGCCGGGTTCTGCTTGGACTGTAACCGAAGCGCTAGCGAGGCGCAACGGTTAAAAACGGTGCGCTGCGAGCCGCACGCCACGTCTGTGGCCGGCACAAGACGAGCCGGCGCGAAATGGGCCAGCCGTCCAGGCCGTGTGGGTTCGAGCGGAATACCGTGTTGAGCTGCGGCAAAAGTGCGCCGTCACCCAGCCGTGGCGCCGCGGGGAGCCCGCATCCCTAGGCGGGCCGCGGCATTTCTTCCACGGGACTGCAGGCAAAGCGGATGTAGCATCATCAGCAATGCATTGGGTCTTACCGCAGCAGCAGTGAGCCCATCCGGAGCGAGGAGCGACAAGTGACATCCGGCCAACCGACGACCGCGCTGACCGTACGGGTCGGGCATGCGACGCACACGCTGCACCCTGCGGCCGGCGTCGCCGTCATCGGTAGGGACGCCGGGGCCGCGGTTCAGGTGGACGACGAGAGGGTCTCGCGGTGGCACGTCCGGCTCGAACCGCACGGCGACGGTTGGCACGCCTTCGACACCAGTGGCAACGGGATGTTCGTCGACGGGATTCGCCGCAACTCGGTATTGCTCACCGGCGTCACCACCATCTGTCTGGGGGCGCCTGACGGGACAGCCGTGACCCTCATCCCGCAGCGCCGGTCGGAAGTGACGCTCGAGGAGTCGACCCAGGTGGTGCGCCCGTTCGAAGCCGAGGACGAACAGTGGTGGGACGGCCAAAGCGACCCCGGCGTCGTACGCGCCGGCAGCGCGGTCGCTGAGCGCCGCCAGCAGCTGGGGATCTCCCAGCGCAGCCTGGACCGCGACGGAATCATCAACGCGGGCGCCCTCATCAACTTCGAGAAGGGCCGCAGCTGGCCGCGTCGCTCGACGCTGGAGAGGCTGGAGAAGGTGCTGGAATGGCCGACGGGCCACATCACGCGCATCCGGCGCGGGGCGGTTCCGGCGCCCACCGGCGCCGGCCAGCCCGGGGGGCCCACCGGGGCTCCCCGCGACGAGGCCACCGAGGTATTAACCGACTCGATTCAGGCGCCGCTGATGGCCGAGACGGTGGAACTGGCCATGCACACCCTGACCGCCGCCGTCTCTGGATTGCCCGAGCCGGCCGATCCCGATTTCACTCCCAGGGCCACCAATATCCTGGCCGATCTGCGCAAGCTCGAGAGGCTGGCATCGAGCGCGGCGCGCAACGCCAAAGGCAGTCCGTCAGTCATCCTGGCGTTGAGCAGTGTGCGGCGCAGCTATAACGACTTGATGATGCGTGCGGCACGCTCGCCGGCGGCCACCTTGGGCCAGCGGCTCTATGGAGCCCGTCACCGGGCGGAACTGAGCCTCGAGGAAGCGGCCAATGGCGCGGGACTGCCGGCGTCCGTACTCGAAGATGCCGAAGCGGAGCGCACCATCACCCCCGAGGCCGCCCGGGCCATCGAAAACCTTATCGCGCAGCTGGCGATCGGTTGACGCGCTGAGGCGCGGATCATCCGTGTGTCGCGCGGGGCGGCGCCGCCGACTGCGTCCAGGGGGCCGGGCGCGCGGCGGCGTAGGCCTGGGCGGCCTGGCGTCGCAGATTCTTTCGCGCATTGTGGTTTTCGAGTAAGGCAAACCAGTTCCAGCCCAAGATGGAAGCCATACTCCACCAACCGGCGAGCAGATTGTGCAACAGAGCGTCTTGCAGTGCGGCTTCGCATTGGGCGAAAGTTCCTGTGACGGTGTAGGTCTGGTTGAACATCAGGATGATCGCGCCGGTGTGTTTTCTGATCCGTACCTGGAAGCGCGGTTGGTTGCCCGTAGGGGGCTGGGGTGGGTAGCCGGCCTGCGGCACCCGGTGCGCGGGTGCGTGTGCGGGTCCGTGGACTGGCCGGGCCGCCCGGGGATAGGCCTGGGGATACCCGTAGGGCTGTCGGTAGTGGGGGTGTGGCTGAGTCATTGTTACTCCGTAAAAGGTTGGTGTAGTGGGTTTTTCGCGGCGGTTTGAGATAAGGATGCTGCGACGGGTCGATCAGGCCTGTGAGATCGTGGCTGTGGTTTTGGAGACGATGTCGCTTGCTTGGCTGGTGGTGTCGAACCCGCACCACAGGGTGTCGATGACGACGTTGTTGACCAGCCCCATGGCGCGTTGGCAGATCGGGCCGCGGCCACTGGGCTGGGTTTGCAGGATGGCCAAGGAGGTGTCGGTGGCCTGCAGCTCGCCGAGGTCCCAGGTGGTGGGGGTGTGACCGGGCGGGGTGATGGTGATGGAGCGGTTGGCGCAGCCGGACCAGCGTGCCTTGGACTTGCTGAAGAATTGCTGGGCCGAATCGGCGTCCCGGAAGCCGACCAGGACCTGCATCAGCGCATGCTCGCGTGCGGCAGGTGTGGCGTCATCCAGTATCTGCCCTTGCAGCGCCGTCCAGTTGGTTCCTTGGTAGGCGGTGGCCTCGGCGGGTGAGTAGGTGTCCACGCAACCGGGGTTGGTGACCATCTCCTCGTCGTGCCACATCCGCGTCACCGGCTTGCGTACGGCCATGCCGGTCGTGTGGGCGATCGTGTTGACGTCGTCTTCCTTCAGCAGCAGATCGGCGAGGTGCTGGGGCAGGATCACGGGCGGTTGCCAGCGGCCCAGGTCCGGGGCGGCCGCGGGGTGCCCGGTGCTGGTGGCGGTGCATCCGCTCACCAACAGCGTCAAGGTGACCGCGGCCAGGATTACCCAGCGCACCACGCGGACGACGCCGGGACGGCGCCCGGCGGGGCCCTGATCGGCGGCGCCGCTTATCGGTCCAGCTTGGTGTCGCAGCGAAACGGCGCTCATGTCGGGTCCTCCTGCCAGCTCATTCGGGTATGGGGCAAACGCTAGCAATAAAAACGCAGCGGTGCAACGGTTTGAAACGTTGCGCAGCGCCGAGCGCTATGTTTCAATTTGGAGCATGCAGCGCGACCTTGCCGCGTCGGGCGGCCCCGATCACCACTGCGGGCCGGTCCCGCTTTCCCCGCCGTTCCCCCTTTCCGAAGGACACTCGATGCCCCACCACCCGCACCCGCCTACGGCCAACACCACGCACCCTGCACCGGGAAGCGCCCCGCCGGTACCGCCCAGCGCCCACCGGCCCGCCCGGACGGCACCGGTCGCCGCCGGGCCCGGAGAACAGGTCACTACCGTCTTGCCCCGCCGGCCGTTCGCGTACGCGGGCCCGCCCGGCGCGCCACCCGCGCCGCCTGGGATGCCCACCTGGGGGCCGCGCCCCGGCTACCGACCCGCACTTGCCCCGGAGCGCCGGCGGCGCCAGTCCACCTGGGCCCGGATCGCCGTCGGGGCCGCGGTCGTGGTCGCCGTGGTGGGTGCCGGCCTGATGATCAACGTCGCCAGCAGCCCCGATGACAGTTCGACGCTGATGCCCGCGCCGGCCACATCCGCGGCGCCGGTCGACCCAGGTCCAGCGCCGCAGGCGCCAACGGTGCCGTTGTCGGCGCTGCCCGGGCTGATGTTGGATGTGGCGAGCATCAACACCATTGAGGGCACAACCGACATCGGGCCTCCACCGGGCGACAACGGCAAGGACGACTACGCGTACAGCGGGGTGAGCACCGACCGCCCCGAGTGCAGCGAGGTCCACACCCCCGCGCTGGATTCAGAGCTCGACAACAGCGGCTGGATCGGGGTGCGAACGCAGTCCCTGCAGGACCGCGACGGCGCTCGGCACCGCAATCACAGCGCCGCGATCTACTTCGCCACGGCCAAGGCGGCCAACGACTTCGCGGCCAAACAAGCCCAGGCCTGGCCCAAATGCAATGGCGCCACCTTGCACCTCACGGAGCGGGGCCACCCAAGCAGCATTTGGACTGCGGGCACCACCACCAACCATGACGGCATGCTCAGCATCACCAACACCCAGGAAGGCGGTGCAGGGTGGCAGTGCCAACGCGCCCTGACCGCGCGCAACAACATCGTGATCGACGTGCGCAGCTGCGGTGTGAACCGCACCGATCAAGCGATCACCATCGCCACCAGGATGGCCGAGCGCGTCACCACCCGCTGAACACTTCCGCGACAGTGAGAAATGGAGGGGGCGATGAGCTGGATACGTTTGGCGCCCAACGACGCATCGTGGGCGTCTCCGCCACCTACTTCCGTGACACGGCGCCCGCTCCGGGTAAGAACGCGAGTGATGTCGCCAGGGCAGTGGTGAGCAAAATCGGTGAACGGATCTGATGCGCTGGTGGCAGCAACTACCATTCTGCTGGTCTGGTCGGGATCGCCACAGGTGGCCGGCAGCGGGCGCCGGAATGAGGGGATAGGGGATGGGGGATGGGCACGCGCAGCCCGACCGCTCGCGACGGATCGGCCCGTGAGCTGGTGGCCGCGTTGGTGAGCCAGGCGGGCGCCCGGAGAGTGAATTCCACCGACGCCGCGATCGACTATCCGCACGGGACGGCCCGCTTGGACGCTGTCGGAGCCGATTGGCACCGAATCCGCGAGGTGGATAACCGAATTGGTGCGCGGCCACGCGTGGCATCGTCGGCCCGGTTGCTGATCGCCACGGCGGCCGTGGTGATCGCCCTGGGCACCGGCTGCTCGACGGTGGTCACCGGTAGCGCCGTCAAGTCCGGCGGCCCGGCGCCCGCGGCGGCCAACGTGGCGCTGCTCGACCCCGGTAACTACCCCCGTCGACCGCGGCCACCGCTGGGCACCGTCGCCGACGACGCGGCCGGTCGCCGCGTCGAAGCCCAGCGGATGGCAGACATGGTGGCGGGCCCCTGGCAGGTCGACGCGGCGCTGATTAGTCCACTGAGCGCCGAAATCGCGCCCACCACCGCGCTTCCCGAGCCGGGGCGGCTCTCGGCGCTGGTGCGTGGTGATTCGATCGCCTCGATCGCCGCCGCGCATCGCTTCGTGGCCGGCTTCGTCAGCGGGCGGGTCACGCCGCCGCCCCCACGCGGCCAACCGCCCACTGACAAACCCAAGATCCTGGACAACGGGGTGTTCCGCTTCCCCAGCCCGCAGGACGCCACCGACGCCGCCGCGGCCATGGCCGCCGCCGACATGGCCACCGTCCGGCCGGGCGACATCCCGGCCACCCGGCTGTCAATCCCGCACTACCCCAACACAGTTGCCAACGTGGCGCCACTGTCCGGAGGCTTTGAAGCCGAAGCGTTCACCGCTCACGGACCTTACGTGTTCTTCCAGTTCGCCGGCTCCAAAGAGAGCGCCGGCGCGGTCGCGGACATGGTTGCCAAGACCCTGGACCTGCAAGGCCCGCTGGCCGACCACTTCCAAGCCACACCGATAGAACAGCTGGCCGCCCTGCCCGCCGACCCAACTGGACTGCTGGCCCGCACCGTGCCGGCCACCGACCCCAGCGTCAACCAGGCCGCAGTCTATCCACCGTACGGCGCGCTGCATTTCCGGTCTGATCCCGTGGCGACGCAAGCGATGTACAGCGACGCGGGCATCGGCCACGTCGCCGCCGACCGCACCACCGTCTACGAGGCGGTCGATCCCACCGGCGCCCAGCGTGCCGCCGACGGCCTCGCCCGGATGGACGTGCCCTTCCTGGGCTACCACTCCGCCCCCGGCATCAACGGACTGCCATCGGCGCGTTGCTTTGACCGCGGCCTCGACAGCACGGAGCTGGGCGCCGTGCGCTTCCTGTGCATCGCCACCGCCGCCCGGTACGCGTTCAAAGCCACTGCCGCCCAAGAAGTCGAGGCCCACCAGATCATCGCCGCCCAATATCTGATGTTGACCGCGCCATGACCCGCCGCGTCCGCCTGTGGGCCCTCGCCGCCGCGGTCGCGGCGGTGACGGTGGCTTGCAGTACGACCATCCCGGGGACCGCTGTCAAAGCCCCCGGGGCGGACAGTTCCGACGGCGTCGACCTCGCCCTGCTTGATGCCGGGAACTTTCCCACCACCCCCCGCCCGCCGCTGGGCGTCGCCGGCGACGCGCTGCGCGGCGGGTGGGCCGAAGGGCGCCGCCTGGCCGGCGCCGTGGTGGGCCCCTGGGAGGTGGACGCCGACCTCATCGACTATGCGCAAACCGATTCCGGCGTGGTCAAAGATACCGACGCGGTCAGCGCACTGCTGGGCAGCCCGATGGGTGAGGGACTCAACGGCCACAACATGGTGGCTGGATTTTCCGGCTCGCGTCACACCGAAAAAGGCGCCTACAAGGGTCTGCTCAATATCGTGCTGGAACTGGGCAGCCCGGCCGACGCGGCGGCCGCGGTCGCCGACATGGTCGCCAAGGGCGCCACCTTGACCATGCCCTTCGAAGCCAAACCCATTCCCACGCAACCGATTTCGATTCCACGTCATCCGGCGACGGCCGCGCTGACCTACCAGTGGACCGCGCAATACCCGGAGCCCGGCGGTCCACGGTTCTCGGTGACCGCCCTGACCGCCCACGGCCAGTACGTCCTGGCACAAACGGCGACATCGGCCGACAGGGCAGATGCCGCAGCTCAATTGATCGCCACGGCACTGGATTTGCAGCAGCCCTTGGTCGACAGCTTCAGGCCCACCCCGCCGGATCAGATAGCCCACCTGCCGTTGGATCCCGACGGCCTGATGTCACGCACCGTGGCGCCCCGACAAGAAAACGAGTCGATCAACGACGGCATCTATGACGCGCACGGAGCGCTCATCCTGGAGACCGGTGACCCGGTTCACCTACAGGCCTTGTTCAAATCCGCCAATGTGCAGCAGGTCGCGTACGTTCTCGAAACCAGGGTCTATCAAACCCCCGACGCCGGGGCGGCGGCGCGCATCGTCGCCGATATGACCGGGCCGCATCAGGTGGGCGGAATCAGCGGCATGCCCAAGGCGAAATGCTTCAACGAAACGCTGGGCTACTGGTGCGTGGCCCGCGCGGATCGCTACGCCTACGAGATGCAAAGCGAGCAAGAGAACGCGCTGCATCAGCTGATGGCCGCCCAATATCGCATGCTGACCGGGAAATGAGCCCCCAATGCCTCTTGCTGTCGGAACCATTATCGCCGGATACCGCATCGAAGGAGTGCTGGGCTCCGGCGGCATGGGCACGGTGTATCTGGCCCGTCACCCCACGCTGCCCCGCAATGACGCGCTGAAGATCCTGTCCGCCGAGCTGTCGGTGGACCGCCAATTCCGGGTCCGGTTCACCCGCGAAGCTGACCTGGCCGCCACGCTGAACCACCCCAACATCGTGCGCGTGTACAACCGCGGCGAAACGGACGACGGCCAGCTGTGGATTGCCATGGAGTACGTCGAAGGCACCGCCGCCAACGATTTGGACCGCGCCAATCTCACTCCGGCCCGCATCGTGCGCATCATCACCGACGTGGCCGCCGCACTCGACTACGCCCACTCGCGGCGGGTGTTGCACCGGGACATCAAGCCCGGCAACTTCTTGGTCTTCGCGCCAGGCAGCGACCATGAACGGGTGTTGTTGGCCGACTTCGGCATTGCCCGCGCCCTCGATGACGCCACAAGCTTGACCGCGACGGGCTCCATGGTCGGCACCGCTGCCTACGCCGCGCCGGAGACCATCGAGGGCCGCCCGGCCGACCACCGCAGTGACATCTACTCGTTGGGTTGCGCTCTGTTTCGGCTGCTGACCAGCCGCACCCCCTACGAGGACGACTCCTTGTCGGCGATGTTGGCCGGACACCTGATGCGGCCCGTCCCGCGCCCCACCGAAATCAATTCCACCCTGCCGCCCGCGATCGACGACGTGATCGCCCGCGCGCTGGCCAAAGATCCCGCCCAACGCTTCCAGACCGCGGGCGCGCTGGCCGCCGCCACCGCGGCCGCGCTGACCGACGGTCCCGCGCCGGCGCCGCCCGCCGCGCCCAGCGGGCTGCCGGCAAGCGACCCGACCAATCCCACCGTGACCTATCCACCGACCATGCCGCCCACCCCGGCGGCCTTCGGCCCGGTGTGGGACCCGAACCATGCTGTGCGCCAGCACTTCGCAAGCGCTCCCCCCTCGCCACCCAAGCGCCGCAAACGTGCTCGCCTCATCGTGACCGCGACAGCTCTCGTTGCGGTACTGGTCGCGGCAATTGTGTTGGGAATTCACCTGTTCGGCCGCACCAGCGGCGGCCCCGGTCCTTACCAGCCACAAACCCTCAACACGAAGTTCGGCACCATCAAACTGCAGCACCGGCCGGTGGCTATCGCCGCACTGGGCCCCGGCGATCCCGACGCGGTCCTTTCGCTGGGCGCCCAACCCGTGCTGATGAACGCCGCCAACGCGACCGTGCCGAGCTGGTTACAGCCGTTAATCCATTCATCCCCACCGGTGTTCGTCGCGGCCGACACCGCCGCCATCACCGCCGCGAAACCCGACCTCATCATCAACACCGGCGATATCGACCAGCCCACCTATAACTCCCTGGCGGCAATCGCTCCGACCCTCACCCAACCCGCCGACAACCCCCCAGGCTGGACCTGGCAGACGCAAGTGGATTGGATCGCCACCGCCCTCGGTCGCACCGAGGCCGCCAAAGACCTAATCGACAAGGCGCAATCCGAGCAGAACACGATCCGTTCCGAGCATCGAGCCTTTGCCGGCAAATCCGTCGTCGTGGTCAACTACACCGGCACCGGCGCGACCGCCGCCGCGACCCCGTCGCCGCCGAGCGGCTACCTGGAGGGCATCGGCTTCACCTACAACACGCACTACAAGCGCAGCCCGGGCGGCCCCCCGCAAGTCCCGTTCGACATCAACGACGTCGACTATGCCGCTCAACGCAGCGACGTCATGCTCTTGTTGCGCACCGACCCCGCTGCCGGCGGCGGAGGTTACGCCGGCCTGCCCGCCAGATACGGCAGTTTCGGCGGCACTCTCGTCATCGTGGACGACCCCGCCACCATCGCCGCGCTGAACGCCGGTGGGCCCGCGGCCACCAGCTACCTCAACACCGCGCTGGTCACCAAGCTCAGCAACCAGATCCGCTGAAGCGGCACGTCGCCCGTCGCCGGCCGCCGGTAATGTCGACTTTGTGCGTAGCGAAGGCGATACCTGGGACATCACAACAAGTGTCGGTTCGACGGCGTTATTCGTGGCGACCGCCCGAGCGCTGGAGGCGCAGAAGCCGGACCCCCTGGTCGTGGACCCATACGCGGAGGTGTTCTGCCGGGCCGTGGGCGGGTGGGCGGCCGACGTCCTGGACGGCAAGCTGCCCGACCACCAACTGAAGACCCCGGACTGGGGCGAGAACTTCGTCAACTTCCAGGGTGCCCGCACCAAATATTTCGACGCGTACTTCCGCCGGGCCGCGGACGCGGGTGTTCGCCAGGTAGTCATCCTGGCGGCGGGGCTGGACTCCCGCGCCTACCGCCTGGACTGGCCGGCCGGGACCACCATCTTCGAATTGGACCAGCCGCAGGTCCTCGATTTCAAGCGTCAGGTGCTCGCCGACCACGGCGCGGAACCGAAGACCCAGCGCCGGGAGATCGCGGTGGACCTGCGGGACGACTGGCCGAAGGCGCTGCGCGACAGCGGTTTTGACGCCACCAAGCCGTCGGCCTGGATCGCCGAAGGCCTGCTCATCTACCTCCCCGCCAGCGCGCAGGAGCAGCTGTTCACCGGCATCGACGGCCTGGCCGCCCCGGGCAGCCACGTCGCCGTCGAGGACGGCGCCCCGCTCGACCAGGACGACTTCGAGGCGAAAAGCGAGGAGGAACGGGCCGCGATGGCCGCCGGCGCGGAACGGTCTTTCTATCAGCTGGTGTACAACGAGCGGATCGCGCCCGCCACCGAATGGTTCGGCGAGCGGGGCTGGAACGCGGTCGGCACCCCGCTGGCCGACTACCTTCGGGAAAACGGCCGGCCGGTGCCCGGGGCTGACGCCGAAGCCGGGTCGATGGTGGCGCGCAACACCCTGGTGAGCGCAGTCAAACGCTGAACGCCGGCAGCCCGAAGCGGCCGTGCTTTCCATGACTTTTCCATGAGTTGGGTGCGCGCCGGAACTTTTGCGCGGCGCCCCCCGACTACTACCGGGCTCATCCGTGCGTCGCCCACAGCCCGGACGACGTCGCTCTCAGCCCGGCGAGGAGTCCGGCATGGCGCTACGTGCATTGATCGATAGCTCGGCTGGTAGCCGAGGATGACCGCGCCGGTCTGGATGGCTTTCCCCCCGGAGGTCCATTCGGCTCAGCTGAGCAGCGGTCCCGGCCCGGCGGGCCTACTGGCCGCCTCGGCGGCGTGGAGTTCGCTGAGCACGACCTACGCGTCGGCGGCGGACGAGCTGTCCGCGACCCTGGCCGCGACGCAGGCCGGGGCGTGGGAGGGGCCCACCGCCGAGCAGTACGCGGCCGCCCACGCGCCCTACCTGGCCTGGCTGATGCGGGCCAGCACCGACAGCGCGGCGGCCGCCGCCCGGCATGAGACCGCGGCCACGGCCTACACGGCGGCGGTGGCCGCCATGCCGACGGTGCCCGAGCTGGCCGCCAACCACACGATTCACGGTGCGTTGGTGGCGACGAACTTCTTCGGCGTCAACACCATTCCGATCGCGGTCAACGAGGCGGACTACGCGCGGATGTGGGTCCAGGCGGCCACCACGATGTCCACGTACCAGGCGGTCTCCACCGCCGCGGTGGCGTCGACACCGCAGACCGGACCCGCGCCACAAATCGTGCAGGCCACCGACAGCGGCCAAGACAGTGACGACGACGGAATCGTCGACAATGACGGCGGTAACCCGTACCAGTTGAGCTGGTGGATCAACCGATTCACGGAGATTTTCCAGACCATCGAACGAGATTTGGCGGAGTTTCCCACGGACCCGGCCGACGCACTCGAGGACTTGATACAGGACATTTTCGGGCCCGCCGGACTCATCGCCGACGAGTTCACCCACCTGGGCGAGGCCCTTCAGGCGTTCCCCCAGCTTGCTGCGATTCCGTTCATCGTGCCGGGCGGGTTTGCGGGGGGCATAGCAGGCTTAAGCCTGATGGCCGGAATCCAGCCGGCGCAGGCTCCTGTCGCCGCGCCGGCAGCGTTGGCCCCGGCGCCCAACGCGCCTGTGGTCGGCGGCGCTCCGGTTGTCGTGAGCGCTGCCCCGGCCACGGTGCCGGCGCCGACTTCTCCCCCGACGTCGCCAGCCCCGTCACCCGCGCCTGCCTCGGCGCCGGCAACCGCAGCCCCACCGCCGCCGTCCACCGGCGCCGAGGGTGCCGCCTACCCGTACATCGTCGGCGGTCCGACCGTGGGCTCCGGCACGGGCACGAGCGCCCGCGCGCAACGCAAGGCACCGGAGCCCGATTCGGCCGCGGCCGCGGCGGCGGCGTCGGCATCGGCACGGGAAGCGCAGCGGGCCCGCCGGCGCCGGCGGGCGCCGATGAAAGATCGCTACCGCGGCTACGAGTTCGTGGACCTGGAACCGGATACCGACTCAGCGGGCGATCCGTTTGACGACGCCGGGTGGTCGGTCGCATCGGATCGCGGCGCCGGGCCTCTGGGTTTCGCGGGGACGGCGCGCAAGGGCGGCGCCGACGCGGCGGGCCTGGCGACGCTGGCCGGCGACGAGTTCGGGGGCGGCCCGACGCTGCCCATGTTGCCGGGCTCCTGGGAGCCGGACTAGCGGGGCCCGGATCGGCTTGCTCGGGACCGGAACTTTTCACCTACCGCGTACGACTATTGCCTTGTCCGGCGACCGGCGCGGCGGGGGACCTTCGGATTGATAGTGAAAATGATTTTCGATAAGCTCGGGCGCTTAGAAGGCGCTGACAACGGCCTGCCAACCTGCTGCGGCGGTAGATAGACCGAAGATGCGGCTGATCTTGCTGGTTAGCATCCTCATTAGCGGCATTGAGCTGGGAGTGGTGTGGTGAGTCGGACGGGTGCGCGCGCCTCGACACTTAGCTTATGCAATGCTAACTTCAGGCGGGTCAAGTTAGGGGAGGCTACACAAATGGAGAGACGTGGCCGTGGAACTCGGTGACACCGGCGTGCTAGCCGCTCAACCCGTCAATTCCCGAGCGGACGTCAGGGTTGACGGCGACGTCGTCAGCCGCTTCGCCACCTGCTGCCGCGCGCTCGGCATCTCGGTCTACCAACGCCAGCGCCCGGCCGACCTCACCGCCGCACGCTCCGGCTTCACCGCGCTGACCCGCATCGCCCACGACCAGTGCGACGCCTGGACCGGGCTGGCGGCCGCCGGCGATGTGTCCCTGCGGGTGCTGGAGGCGGTGTCGCAGACCTCGGCCACGGCGGGCACCTTGCAGCGCAAGGTGGACCTGACGCCCGGGGCGCTCGGGTTCCGCTACGACACCGGGCTGTATCTGCAGTTCCGTGCCGCCACCCCCGACGACTTCCACCTCGCCTACGCGGCGGCCCTGGCTTCGACCGGGGAGGCCGGCCGGTTCGCCGAGGCCGACCAGATCGTCTCCGCCCTGACCGCGCGCCGCCCCAATTGGCGCGAAGCCCGATGGGTCACCGTCGTCATCAACTACCGCGCCGAGCGGTGGTCGGACGTCGTCAAGTTGTTGACCCCGGTCGTCAACGACGCCGAGCTCGACGAGGCGTTCTCCCACGCGGCCAAGATCGCGCTGGGCACCGCGCTGGCGCGGCTGGGCATGTTCGCCCCGGCGCTGTCGTACCTCGAGGAGCCCGACGGTCCCGTCGCGGTCGCGGCGGTCGACGGGGCACTCGCCAAGGCGCTCGTGCTGCGCGCGCACGTCGACGAGGAGTCGGCGAGTGAAGTGCTGCAGGACCTCTACGCGGCCCATCCGGAAAACGAACAGATCGAACAGGCCCTCTCCGACACCAGCTTTGGGATCGTGACCACCACCGCGGCCCGGATCGAGGCGCGCACCGACCCCTGGGATCCGGACACCGAGCCAAGCGCGGAGGACTTCGTCGACCCGGCGGCCCACGAGCGCAAGTCCGTCCTGCTGCACGAGGCCGAACTCCAGCTCGCCGAATTCATCGGCCTGGACGAGGTCAAGAACCAGGTGTCCCGGCTGAAGAGCTCGGTCGCCATGGAGCTAGTGCGCAAGCATCGTGGGCTGGCCGTCGCACAGCGTGCCCACCACCTCGTCTTCGCCGGGCCGCCCGGCACCGGCAAGACCACCATCGCCCGTGTGGTCGCCAAGATCTATTGCGGCCTTGGGCTTTTGAAGCGCGAGAATATCCGAGAGGTACACCGTGCCGACCTGATCGGCCAGCACATCGGTGAGACCGAGGCCAAGACCAACGCGATCATCGACAGCGCGCTGGACGGGGTGCTCTTCCTCGACGAGGCCTACGCCCTGGTGGCCACGGGCGCGAAGAACGACTTCGGGCTGGTCGCCATCGATACCCTGCTGGCGCGGATGGAGAACGACCGCGACCGGCTGGTGGTCATCATCGCCGGATACCGGGCCGACCTCGACAAGTTCCTGGACACCAACGAGGGCTTGCGTTCCCGATTCACCCGCAACATCGACTTCCCTTCCTACGCACCGTCGGAGCTCGTCGAGATCGCGACCAAGATGGCCGAACAGCGCGACAGCGTCTTCGAACAGGCCGCACTCGACCACATGGAGGCGTTGTTCACCCGGCTGGCCACCGAGTCGACGCCGGACGCCAACGGAATCTCGCGGCGCAACTTGGACATCGCCGGCAACGGCCGATTCGTCCGCAACATCGTCGAACGCTCCGAGGAAGAACGAGAATTCCGGCTCGACCATTCGGACCACGCCGGGACCGGGGAGTTCAGTGACGAGGAGCTGATGACGATAACCGACCAAGACGTCGAGAACTCGGTGGAGCCGTTGTTGCGTGGTCTCGGGCTGTCGGTGCCGGCATGACGAATCCTGAAGCCGACGACCGGCGTTCGTTCGCCTCGCGGACCCCGGTCAACGACAATCCCGACCAGGTCGAGTATCGGCGCGGCTTCGTCACCCGTCACCAGGTCACCGGTTGGCGCTTCGTGATGCGGCGCATCGCTTCCGGCATCGCCTTGCACGACACCAGGATGCTCGTCGACCCGCTGCGCACCCAGTCGCGCGCGGTGCTGATGGGCGTGGTCCTGCTCGCCACCGGCTTGGCGGGCTGCTTCGTGTTCTCGCTCATTCGGCCCAACGGGACCGCGGGGACCAACGCGGTGCTCGCCGATCGATCGACCGCCGCGCTGTACGTACGGGTGGGCGACCAGCTGCACCCGGTGCTCAACCTGACGTCGGCCCGCCTGATCGTCGGGAAGCCGGTGAATCCCGCGACTGTGAAAAGCACTGAGCTGGATCGCTTTCCGCGTGGCAACCTGATCGGCATTCCCGGCGCGCCAGAACGCATGGTGCAAAACACCACTCGCGACGCCAACTGGACCGTTTGTGACGGCATCGGCGGCACGTCGCGCGCCGTGCACAGCACGGGTGTCACGGTGATCGCGGGCCGCCCCGACAGCGGCGGCGCGCGGGCGGCCAAAATCGATGCCAAACAGGCGATCCTGGTCGACAGCGGGAACAGCACCTGGCTGCTCTGGGACGGCAGGCGCAGCCAGATCAACCTGGCCGACCACGCGGTCACCAACGCACTTGGCTTGGGCCTGAACAACTCCGACGTGCCCCCGCCGCGGCCCATCGCGCTGGGGCTGTTCAACGCGATCCCCGAAGCGCCGCCACTTGCGGCACCGGGTATCCCGAACGGCGGTGCGCCGGCCGGCTTCAGCGTGCCGGCGCCGATCGGGGCGGTCGTGGTTTCCTATGCGCTGGACCAGAATTCGTCGGGCGCGGCGCGCTACTACGCGGTGCTGCCGGACGGCCTGCAGCCCATCTCCCCGGTGCTCGCGGCGATCCTGCGCAACACCAACTCCTACGGCCTGGACCAACCGCCGCGGCTGGGTGCCGACGCGGTCGCCAAGCTGCCGGTGTCCCGGATGCTGGACACCTCGCGCTACCCCGACCAGCAGGTCACCCTGGTCGACGCGGCCAAGGACCCCGTCACCTGCGCCTACTGGAGCAAGCCCGCCGGTGCCGCCACCAGCTCGCTGAGCCTGTTGTCCGGCTCCGCGCTGCCGGTGCCCGAATCGATCCGCACCGTCGACCTGGTCGGCGCCTCCCCGGCAACCGCCACCCGCGTCGCCCTGGCGCCGGGCACCGGCTACTTCGCCCAGACCGTCACCGGCGGCGCAGGCGCGCCCGGCACCGGGTCGCTGTTCTGGGTGTCCGACACCGGGGTTCGCTACGGCATCGACAACGAGGCGGAGAACTCGGCCGCCGGGCGCGGCAAAACGGTTGAGGCCCTTGGCCTGACGGAGCCGGCGGTGCCCATCCCGTGGTCGGTGCTGGCACTGTTCGCCAGCGGCCCGGCACTGTCGCGCGCGGACGCGCTGCTGGCGCACGACGGGCTGGCACCAGACAACAAGCCCGGCCGCGTGGCATCAGCAGAGGGAGCGCCCCGATGAGCCGACTCATCTTCGAAGCCCGCCGCCGGCTGGCGCCCCCGGTTACCCGCAAGGGCACCATCAACATCGAGGCGCCCCCCGAGCTGCCGCGGGTGATCCCGCCGTCGTTCCTGCGCCGGGCGATGCCCTATGTGCTGGTGATCCTGATCGTGGGCATGGTCGTCGCCCTGTTCGCCACCGGGATGCGGCTGATCTCCCCGCAGACGCTGTTCTTCCCGTTCGTGCTGCTGCTCGCGGCCACCGCGATGTACCGCGGCAACGACAACAAGACGCGCACCGAGGAGGTCGACGCCGAACGCGCCGACTACCTGCGCTACCTGTCGGTGGTCCGCGACAACATCCGCACCCAGGCCGCCCAGCAGCGGGCGGCGGCCGAGTGGTCGCACCCCGAGCCGGCCGCCCTGGCGAGCGTGCCCGGATCGCGCCGGCAGTGGGAGCGCGACCCGCACGACCCGGACTTCCTGGTGCTGCGGGCCGGCCGCCACCACGTACCGCTGAGCACCGCGCTGCGAGTGAACGACACGGCGGACGAGATCGACCTGGAGCCGGTGTCGCACAGCGCATTACGCAGCCTGCTCGACACCCACCGCATCGTGCGGGACGTGCCGACCGGAATCGACCTGACGAAGGTCTCGCGGATCACCGTTCTGGGTGAGGCGGAGGACGCGCGGGCGGCGATGCGCGCCTGGATCGCCCAGGCCGTGACGTGGCACGACCCGACGGTGCTGGGGGTGGCGCTGGTCACCCGCGACCTGGAGGGCCCGGACTGGTCCTGGCTGAAATGGCTTCCGCACACCGATGTTCCGGGCGAGCTCGACGGCGTCGGGCCGGCTCGTTTCCTGACGACCAACCCCGACGAGCTCGTCCTGCTGCTGGGCCCCGCGTTCGTCGATCGCCCGGCGTTCACCGGGGAGCCCGCCGACGCGCTGCGCCATCTGCTCATCGTGGTGGACGACCCCGACTTCGACCTGAACACTTCGACGCTGGCGCTGGGCCGCGCGGGCGTCACCGTCGTGCACCGCTCCGCGACACCACCGCACCGCGAACAGTATTCGGATCCGGAGAAGCCGATCCTGCGCGTCATCGGCGATGGCAGCCGAGCGGGGGCCCTGGTGCGCTGGCAGACCGGCGGCTGGCAGCCCTATATCGACGATGCCGACCGGCTCGGCGCCGACGAGGCCGCCCACCTGGCGCGCCAACTGTCGCGCTGGGACTCCAACCCGACCCACACCGGGTTGCGCTCGGCGGCCACCCGCGGTGCGACCTTCACCACGCTGCTGGGCATCCCGGACGCCTCGCGGCTGGACGTGCCCACACTTTGGGCGCCGCGCCCCCGCGAAGACGAGTTGCGGGTACCCATCGGCGTCACCGCGACGGGCGAGCCGCTGTTCTTCGACCTCAAGGACGAAGCCGAGGGCGGGATGGGCCCGCACGGACTGATGATCGGTATGACGGGCTCCGGAAAGTCCCAGACCCTGATGTCGATCCTGTTGTCGCTGTTGACAACTCATTCGGCCGACCGGCTGATCGTGATCTACGCGGACTTCAAGGGCGAAGCCGGTGCCGACAGTTTCCGCCATTTTCCGCAGGTCGTCGCGGTGATCTCCAACATGGCCGAGAAGAAGTCGCTGGCCGACCGGTTCGCCGACACGTTGCGCGGGGAGGTGGCCCGCCGCGAAACGCTGCTGCGTGAGGCCGGACGCCGCGTGCAGGGCAGCGCGTTCAACTCGGTGGTGGAATACGAGGACGCGCAAAATTCGGGTGCGCCGGGCGCCGAAGATCTTCCGCCGATCCCGACGCTGTTCGTGGTCGCCGACGAGTTCACCTTGATGCTGGCCGATCACCCGGAATACGCGGAGTTGTTCGATTACGTGGCGCGCAAGGGCCGCTCGTTCCGCATCCACATCCTGTTCGCGTCGCAGACGCTGGACGTGGGCAAGATCAAGGACATCGACAAGAACACCTCCTACCGCATCGGGTTGAAGGTGGCCAGTCCCAGCGTTTCCCGCCAGATCATCGGCGTGGAGGACGCGTACCACATCGAATCGGGCAAGGAGCACAAGGGCATGGGCTTCCTGGTGCCCGCCCCGGGCGCGACCCCGATCAAGTTCCGCAGCACCTACGTCGACGGCATCTACGATCCGCCGCAGAAGGCCAAAGCCTTTGTCGTGCACGCGACCCCGGAGCCCAAGCTGTTCACGGCCGGTCGGGTCGAGCCGGATCAGGACACGGTGATCTCGGCGGCCGAGGACGAGGAATTCACCGGACCGCCCCGCAAGCTGATCGCCACCATCGGCGACCAGTTGGCGCGCTACGGCCCGCGTGCGCCGCAGCTGTGGCTGCCGCCGCTGGACGAGCCGATCCCGCTGACCGCCGTGCTGGCGCGCGCCGGGGTGCCACAGCGCCAGTGGCAGTGGCCGCTCGGTGAGATCGACAAACCCTTCGAGATGCGCCGCGACCCGCTGATGTTCGACGCCACCTCGTCGGCGGCAAACATGGTGATCCACGGCGGCCCGAAGTCCGGGAAATCGACTGCGCTGCAGACGTTCATCCTGTCGGCGGCCAGCCTGCACTCGCCACGCGACGTCACGTTCTACTGCCTGGACTACGGCGGCGGCAAGCTGCGGGCGCTGGAAGACCTGGCGCACGTCGGCAGCGTGGCCTCCGCACTGGAACCCGAGCGCATCCGGCGCACCTTCGGCGAGCTCGAGCAGCTGCTGCTGTCCCGGCAGCGGCGCGAGGTGTTCCGCGACCGGCACGGGGCCGCCCCCGACGACGGGTACGGCGAGGTGTTCCTGGTCATCGATAACCTGTACGCGTTCGGCCGGGACAACACCGATCAGTTCAACACCCGTAATCCCTTGCTGGCCAAGGTGAGCGAGTTGGTCAACGTCGGGCTCGCCTACGGCATCCACGTCGTGATCACCACCCCGAGCTGGCTCGAGGTGCCGCTGGCGATGCGCGACGGCCTCGGGCTGCGCCTCGAGCTCAAGCTGCACGATCCGCGGGACAGCAACGTCCGGCTCGTCGGCGCGCTGCGGCGCCCCGCGGAATCCGTGCCGCACGACCAGCCGGGCCGCGGCTTGACGATGGCCGCCGAGCACTTCCTGTTCGCCGCGCCGGAGCTGGACCAGATAGCCGCGCTCAACGCCCGCCACCCGGGCGTGGCCGCGCCGCCGGTGCGACTGCTCCCGACCAACCTCGCCCCCGAGGCGGTCGGCGCGCTCTACCGCGGCCCGGAGCAGGTGGTGATCGGCCAGCGCGAGGACGATCTCGCACCCGTCGTCGTCGATTTCGCCGACGAGCCGCTGCTGATGGTGTTCGGCGACAGCAAGTCGGGCAAGACCACGTTGCTGCGCCACATCATTCGCACCATCCGCGAGAACTCCACGGCCGACCAGGTGGCGTTCACCGTGCTGGACCGGCGGCTGCACCTGGTCGACGAGCCGTTGTTCGCCGACAACGAGTACACCGCCAACATCGACCGGATCATCCCGGCGATGCTGGGGTTGGCCAACATCATCGAGTCACGCCGCCCTCCGGCGGGGTTGTCGCCCGGTGAGCTGGCCCGCTGGACGTACGCGGGGCACACCCACTACCTGATCATCGACGACGTCGACCAGATACCGGACTCGCCGGCGATGAGCGGCCCCTACATCGGGCAGCGGCCGTGGTCCCCGCTGATCGGAATCCTTTCACAGGCAGCCGATTTGGGCCTGCGGGTGATCGTCACGGCGCGGGCCACCGGATCCGGGCACGCCCTGATGACCAACCCACTGCTGCGCCGCTTCAACGACCTGCAGGCGACCACCCTGATGCTGGCGGGCAATCCGCAGGACAGCGGCAAGATCCGGGGTCAGCGATTCGGGCGGTTGCCGGCCGGGCGGGCGATCTTGTTGGGCGACAGCGATAGTCCGACGTACGTGCAGTTGGTCAACCCGTTGGTGGGTGAGGCCGCGATGTTTGGTGAAACGCAACAGTAAGGGGAGAGTCATGACGTTGCGAGTGGTTCCCGAGGGCCTGGCCGCGACCAGCGCCGCGGTGGAGGCGCTGACGGCGCGGCTGGAGGCCGCCCATGCGGCGGCCGCTCCGGCCATCACCGCGGTGGTGCCGCCGGCGGTGGATCCGGTGTCGCTGCAGACGGCCGTCGGGTTCAGTGCGCAGGGCCAGGAGCACGCCGCGGTCGCCGCCCAGGGCGTGGAAGAACTCGGCCGCGCCGGCGTGGGCGTCGGCGAAGCCGGCGCCAGCTATCTCGCCGGAGACACCTCGGCCGCCGCGACGTACGGGTTCGCGGGCGCCTGAGAATGACGTTGCCCGTTGCCCCCGTTTGGATGGCCTCGCCGCCCGAGGTGCATTCGACGTTGCTGAGCGCCGGTCCGGGACCGGGGCCGCTGCTGGCGGCTGCGGGCGCGTGGACCGCGCTGAGCACCGAATACGCAACGGCGGCCGCCGAACTCACCGGAGTGCTGGGGGAGACCCAGGCGGGGGCGTGGGAGGGGCCCAGTGCAGAGCAGTACGCCGCCGCGCACGCGCCGTATCTGGCGTGGCTGCAGCAGGCCAGCGCCGACAGCGCGGGCGTGGCCGCGCAGCACGAGATCGCGGCGGCGGCTTATACGGCCGCCCTGACGGCGATGCCGACGCTGGGGGAACTGGCCGCCAACCACGCCGTTCACGGGGTGTTGGTGGCGACGAACTTCTTTGGTGTCAACACGATTCCAATCGCTCTCAACGAGGCCGACTATGCGCGGATGTGGGTCCAGGCCGCCACCGTGATGGGCGGTTATCAGGCCACCTCGGGGGCGGCGCTCGCCGCCGCGCCGCGCAGCGCCCCGGCGCCCTCGATCGTGCGTCCGGGCGGTGAGGCCAACAGTCTCGCGGCCAATGCCTCGCAGAACACGCCCGGGGATTGGTGGCAGAACCTCATCCAGCAGGTGTCCAAGTTCCTGCAGGACTTCTTCCAGAACATTCAGCAGATGCTGCAGAACTTCTTCTCGAACCTGCCGGCGTTTCTGGCCGCCAACGGTCCACTGTTGTTCTTCGTTGCCTACCAGGTGTTCTTCAACGCCGTCGGCTGGCCCACCTGGGGTGCGATCCTGACCGCGCCCTTCCTCATCCCGTTGCTGCTCGGAATCGGTCTGAGTTCCTTGCTCTCCGCGCCCGCCGAAATCGCGCCGGTGGCGGCCGGCGCCGCCGCGACACCGCTCGTGACGTCGACCCGGCCGGCGTCGTCGCTGCCGGCGGTCGCGCTGGCCCCGACGGTGGCGAGTCCCACTGGGGCCCCGGCCACTTCGGTCGCCGCGGGTTCCGGTGCGGCACCCGCACCCGCCGCGGCGCCGGCACCGAGCACGCTCGCTTACCTGGTCGCCTACGGCGGCGACCCGGACCCCGGCATCGGCCCGACGGTGGGCGGCCGCGGTGGCGCCAAGGCGCCGGCGGCGACCATCCCGGCGGCCGGTGCGGCGGCGGCCACCCGGGGCGAGGCGCGTGCGCGGCGTCGCCGGCGCGCCGCAATGCGCGACCACAGCGACGAATACCTGGATATGGAGTCCGACATCGGCATACCACCGGACTACGGCGACGAGGAGCGACTGGCCGCGGCGGTGGCATCCGGCGCGGGGGCCGGAACGCTGGGCTTCGCGGGAACCGCGCGCAGGGAGAACACCTTCCGCGCGGGCGGATTGACCAAGCTCACCGACGGCGAATTCGGCGGCGGCCCAAGGACACCGATGATGCCCGGAACCTGGGACCACGACGCGGGCCGAGACCCGGCGCATCCGACCGAGCCGAGGGAAGGGGGCTAACGCAGTCAGCACCATGCTCGTCAGTCAGCGAAACCCCTTTAGAACGAACAGAAAGGAATCAACATGAGTATGTTGGACGCTCATATTCCGCAGTTGGTGGCCGCGCAATCGGCATTCAGCGCCAAGGCGGCCCTGATGCGCAGCACCATCAGCCAGGCCGAGCAGGAAGCGATGTCGGCGCAGGCGTTCCACCAGGGCGAGTCCTCGGCCGCGTTCCAGGCCGCGCACGCCCGCTTCGTCGAAGCCGCCGCCCGGGTCAACACCCTGCTGGACATCGCGCAGGCCAACCTCGGCGACGCCGCGGGCACCTACGTGGCCGCCGACGCAGCCGCCGCTTCCGGCTACACCGCCTTCTGATCCAGCCGCTTCAGACGCCACCAACCGCGAAAGGACTTGTCATGTCCCAGATCATGTACAACTACCCGGCGATGTTGAGCCACGCCGCCGACATGTCCGGCTACGCCGGCACCCTGCAGGGGCTGGGTTCGGACATCGCCAGCGAGCAGGCAACGCTGTCGAACGCCTGGCAGGGCGACACCGGTATGACCTACCAGGCCTGGCAGGCCCAGTGGAACCAGGCCATGGAGAGTCTGGTGCGGGCCTACCAGGCGATGGCCAGCACCCACGAATCCAACACCATGTCCATGCTCGCCCGGGACCAGGCCGAAGCCGCCAAGTGGGGCGGTTAATTCTTGTTTCATGAACACTGAGCCGAACGCCGTCGAGCTGACGGTCGATCACGCGTGGTTCATAGCGGAAACCATTGGGGCGGGTAGCTTCCCGTGGGTGCTCGCGATCACCTCGCCCTATAGCGATGCCGCGCAACGCCACGCGTTTCTCGAGCGTCAGAAGGCCGAGCTGACCCGGTTGGGTCTGGTTTCGCAGGGTGGGGTCGTCCACCCGGCGGTGGCCGACTGGATCAGAGTGGTGTGCTTCCCGGAGCGATGGCTCGACCTGCGCTTCGTGGGCCCCGCCAAGGACACCGGCACCGGGGAACTGCTGCGCGGCATCGTGGCGCAGCGCTCTGCAACGACCGCCAGGACGATCGTGGCGCTGCGCAGCGCGCAGCTGATCACCTTCACCGCCATGGACATCGACGACCCGCGTGCGTTGGTTCCGGTCCTCGGCGTCGGGCTCGCGCAGCAACCGCCGGCCCGATTCGAGGAGTTCAGCATGCCGACTCGGGTCGGCGCGCGGGCCGACGAGCGGCTGCGTTCGGGCGCCTCCCTGGCCGAAGTCGTTGACTACCTGGGTATTCCGCAGTCGGCGCGACGGGTGGTGGAGTCGGTGTTCAACGGGCCGCGCAGCTACGTCGAAATCGTCGCCGGCTGCCACCGCGACGGGCGGCACGCCACCACCGAGGTGGGGATGAGCATCGTCGACGCGGCCGCGGGGCGGGTCCTGGTCAGCCCGTCCCGCGCATTCGACGGCGAGTGGGTGTCGACCTTCGCCCCCGGCACACCCTTCGCGATCGCCGTCGCGCTTGAACAGCTGACCGCCTTACTCCCGGACTCCGAATGGTTCTCCGGCCACAGGTTGGCCAGAGATTTCACTGCGCAACACGCATAACCGCAATTGACGAAATTCCACTAGAGAAGAGAGCAACGATGTTTCAGGTATGGCCCCAGCGTGTTTCGAGGGTCCGGTGACGTCCGGCGCCGTGATGCCGATCGTCCGCGTGGCAATCCTCGCGGACAGCCGGCTGACGGAAATGGCGTTGCCCGCCGAGCTGCCGCTGCGGGAAATCCTGCCCGCCGTCCAGCGTCTGGTGGTTCCCGCGACATCGAACGGCGACTCCGACGACACTGCCCGAGGGACGGCCGACCTCGGCGCGGCGACCCAACTGAGTCTCGCCCCGATCGGCGGCGCGCCGTTCAGCCTGGACGCCAGCCTGGACACCGTCGGGGTCGTGGACGGTGACCTGCTGGCGCTGCAGCCCGTGCCCGTCGGGCAGGCGGCTCCCGGCATCGTCGAGGACATTGCCGACGCCGCCATGATCTTCTCGACCTCGCGGCTGAAGCCCTGGGGCGCAACGCATATCCAGCGTGGCGCGCTGGCGGCGGTGATCGCCGTCGCGTTCCTGGCCACCGGGCTCTCGGTCACATATCGCGTCGCCACCGGCGCGCTGGCCGGGCTGGTCGCGGTCAGCGCGGTCGCGGCGGTGACCGCGATCGTCGGCTTGCTGGTCGCGGCGCGGTCGCCGCGCACGGGGACGGCGTGCGCGATCGCCGCGCTGGTGCCGATCGGTGCCGCGCTGGCATTGGCGGTGCCCGGACGGTTCGGCCCGGCGCACGTCATGCTCGCCGCGGCCGGCGTCACCGCATGGTCGCTGATCGCATTGATGGTGCCCAGCGCGGAGCGGGAGCGGATCGTCGGATTCTTCACCGCGACCGCGGTGCTGGGCGCGGGGGTGCTGCTGGCCGCGGGCGCCGGGGTGCTCTGGCACCTGCGGCCGCTCGCCATCGGCTGCGGGCTGATCGTCGCGGCGCTGCTGGTCACCGTCGAGGCGGCTCAGCTCTCGGCGCTGTGGGCGCGCTTCCCGTTGCCGGTCATCCCGGCGCCCGGCGACCCCACCCCCTCGGCCCCCTCGTTGCGGGTGCTCGAGGATCTGCCGCGGCGGGTGCGGATCAGCGATGCCCATCAGAACGGGTTCATCGCTGCCGCAGTGCTGCTCAGTGTCCTGGGCTCGGTGGCGATCGCGTTGCGCCCCGAGGCGCTGAGCGGTGCGGGCTGGTACATCGTGGGCGCCACGGCGGCGACGTCCGTCCTGCGCGCCCGGGTATGGGATTCGGCCGCGTGCAAGGCGTGGCTGCTCGCGCAGCCCTACCTGGTCGGGGGCGTCCTGCTGGTGCTCTACACCGCGAGCGGGCGCTTCGGCGCCGCCCTTGGTGCGGCGCTGGTGCTCGTCGTGCTGGCCGCGCTGTGGATAGTGGTGGCCCTCAACCCCCGCATCGCCGAGCCGGAGAGCTATTCGCTTCCGGTGCGCCGGCTGGTGGGCTTCGTCGCGGCCGGGCTCGATGCGTCACTCATCCCCGTCATGGCCTACCTGGTCGGCATCTTCACCTGGATACTCAATCGATGATCCGGTCCGGATCGGCCTGCTTCGCAGCGGCTTTGGCGGCCGTGCTGTGGACGTGTCCGTCGGCGTTGGCCATCGATCAGCCGAAGGTCGATCCGGGCGTCCCGCCGCCGAGCGGGGCCCCCGGCCCCGTGCAGCCGATGGAGCAGCGCGGCCCGTGCAGCGTCTCCGGGGTCATCCCCGGCAGCGATCCCGCGGCCGTCACGCCCAGCCAGGTGACGCTGAATCTGTCTGGGGCATGGCAATTCTCGCGTGGTGACGGCCAGGTGGTGGCGGTGCTCGACACGGGGGTGCGGCCGGGTCCGCGGCTGCCCAACGTCGATCCGGGTGGTGACTTCGTCGAGACGACCGACGGCCTGACCGACTGTGACGGCCACGGCACCCTGGTGGCCGGCCTCATCGCCGGCCAGCCCGGCGACGACGGTTTTGCCGGTGTGGCGCCCGCGGCGCGCGTGGTGTCGATCAGGACGACGTCGGCCAAGTATTCCCCCCGCACCCCCGGTGGCGACCCGCTGATGGCGCGGGCGTCGTCGGACATCGCCACGCTGAGCCGCGCGATCGTGCACGCGGCCGACCTCGGCGCCCGGGTGATCGACATCTCCACGCTCACTTGCCTGCCCGCCGACCGGCCCGTCGACCAGGCCGCCCTCGGCGCGGCGATTCGCTACGCCGCGGTGGAGAAGGACGCGGTGATCGTGGCCGCCGCCGGCAACACCGGTCCGACCGGATCGGTCGCCGGCGGCACGTCCTGCGAGTCCAACCCGCTCACCGACCTGAGCCACCCGGACGATCCGCGCAACTGGGCCGGTGTCACCTCGATCTCCATCCCGTCCGTGTGGCAGCCGTATGTGCTGTCGGTGGCCTCCCTGACACCGGACGGGCAGCCGTCGAAGTTCACCATGGCCGGGCCGTGGGTGGGCATCGCGGCGCCGGGCGAACGGATCGTGTCGATCAGCAACGCCGACGGCGGCGGCCTGGCCAACGGGCTGCCCGATGAGCATCAGCAACAGGTGGCCCTGAGCGGCACCAGCTATGCGGCCGGGTATGTGGCCGGCGTCGCGGCGCTGGTCCGCAGCAAGTACCCCGACCTCAACGCCACACAGATCGTGCATCGCATCACCGCGACCGCGCACAACGGCGCGCGGGCGCCGTCCAACGTTGTCGGTACCGGCAGCGTCGACCCGGTGGCGGCCTTGACCTGGCAACTGCCCGTAGGCAATCCGGCTCCAGCGGCGCCAGTCAAGCCGGTCGCCGTCCCGCCGGCACCCGCGCCCAAGGACACCACCCCGCGGACCGTCGCGCTGGCCGGAACCGCCGCGCTCGCTGTGCTTGTCGCAGTCGCGGGCGCGGTCGCCGCCACCGCCACCCGCCGAAGAAAGGACCCCACCCCGTGAGCCTGCAGCGCTGGACACCCATCCCCGGACCCGGCCGAATCACGCTGGCGTTGCTGGCCGTCGTCCCGGCGGTGATGGCCTATCCTTGGCGGTCGCCGCGCGATTACTGGCTGCTCGGCATCGCCGCGGTCGTCGTGCTCGTGCTGTTCGGCTGCTGGCGCGGTTTGTATTTCACCACGCTGCTGCGCCGCCGGCTGGCGATCATGGGGCGCGGCGAGGTGACCGCACCCGAATCCGCTTCTGCCACAACGAGAACCGCGCTGCTGCGGGTCGGGGCGCCGGGTGGCGACGCGGCCGATGCGCTGCCGCTGCCCTTGGTCGCCCGCTACCTGGACCGTTACGGCATCCGTGCGGACAAGATCCGGATCACCAGTCGCGACAACGCATCCGATGCGTCCAGGCGTGAGACGTGGATCGGGCTCACGATATCGGCCACCGACAACCTGGCCGCGCTGCGCGCCCGCTCCGCGCGCATCCCGTTGGATGAGACCGCACAGGTGGCGGCGCGCCGACTGGCTGACCACCTGCGGGAGCTCGGCTGGGAAGTCAGCAGCGTCGCGCCCGACGACGTCCCGCGGTTGCTCACCTCCAACGCCCGGGAGACGTGGTCCGCGGTGCAGCGCGGTGCATCGGATTACCTTGCGGCATACCAGGTTCAGGTCAACGGTGAGTTGGCCGAGACGCTGGAGTCGATTCGGGCGAATCCGGCGCGGGAGACTTGCATGGCGCTGGAGATCGCCGGCGACGGGATCCACAACACCGTTGCGGCCGCGTGCGCCTTCCTCACTGACACGCCACCGGAGCGGACCGTGCCGGTTGCCGGGCTGATCCCGCAGCGCGGCAATCACCGGCCGGCGCTCGAGGCGCTGGATCTGTTGTCCACGCGGCGGCTCGACGGGCACACCGATGCCCCGGCGGCCCTGCTGGCGGGGCTGGACTGGCCGACGCTGGCGGGCGAGGCGCCGTCGACCGAAACCGTCAGAACATAACGGTCTGCAGGAACGCGGTCATCCGGCGCAGATAGTCCAGCTGGCTGACATGCAACACGTGGCTCCCCGGAAACCAGTGCAGCGCACAATGATCCCAATGCTCCCACAGCTTGACGGCATGATCGGGCGGCGCCATCCGATCGCCGAGCCCGGTGATGATCATCCGCCTGTCCTTGTCGAGCAGCGGCCGATAGGTCAGCGGGCAATGGTAGGACAGGCCGTCCCATAACTCCGCGCGGCTGATGTGCGACAACCGCAGCCCCAGCCGCACGAGTTTGTTGGCCGGAAACCATTCGTCGAACAGAGTCGCCGGGGTGACGACGGGACAGTTCGGGATGACGGCCTCGAGCCGGTCGTCGACCGAGGCCACCAGCGCCGAGGTGTAACCACCCAGCGATATCCCGGTCAGCGCGATACGGTCGACGCCGGTGCCGCGCAGGTAATCGACGATGGACCGGAAGTCGTGCACGGCCTGGGCCATCGCCTCCGCGAAACCGCTGAGGCCGCCGGCGAAATAGCCGAAACCGCTGAACGGCGAAAGCCTTTCGGCGCGCTTGCCGTGAAACGGCAGGGTGTACATCAGGACGTCGTAACCGGACCGGTAGTACCACGGCAGCGCGAAGAACCGCCCGTTGGCCAGATACGACGACCCCATGAAGCCGTGGATGACACACAGTGTGGGACGCGGCCCGTCGGCGTGGCGCCAGTGCTGCGCGCGCACGGTGTTGTTGGACTTCCAAGCGCCCCATTGCTCGCGCATCGCGGGGTTGATGGCCGTGAAGCTGCTGTCGAACGCGATGTTTTCCACCGTGCCGCCGGCGACCCACTCGGTCAGCGGGCTGGCCGGTCGTGACGTGACCCGCGGCGGTTCGGTCGGTGCGGGAAACGACTTCACCGGGTCGCGCTGCGCGCCCAGCTCGGCGTAGAAGTTCAGGTTCGCGCGCTCGGCGCCGGCATCGGTGTGGCGCAGGGAAGCGGCGAGTACGGCCGGCGCCACCGTCGCGGTAAGCAGCGACGACACCCAGGTGCGCAGGGCGAGGTCGCCGACGGCGGAGCCCTCGACTACCATTCGCTGGCGGGGGGACAACGCGGAATTCGGGGGCAATCCGCCGACGTCGAGTGGTACGTCAGCGCCCTTGAATGCACCGGGAATGTCCGGAACGGGAATGGGCGGATCAATCGAAGTGTCGGGCGCCACGAACGCCGATGCTAACCGGCCGGCGCCGCTCCCGGGCCACTTGGGCGGCGCCGGGGCGCCATGCGGTAATACGGTTGGTCTATCTGCCGACTAGTGACGGCGCGTTGATCAGGAGGACCGACATGTGGGATCCAGATGTCTACCTGGCCTTTGCGGATCATCGCAGCCGGCCCTTCTACGACCTGCTGTCACGGGTGGGGGCCGAGCGGGCCCGGCGGGTCGTCGATCTCGGTTGCGGGCCCGGCCACCTGACCAAGTACCTGTCGCGGCGCTGGCCGGAAGCGGTGATCGAGGCGATGGATACCTCGCCGGAGATGGTCGCCGCGGCAAAGGAACGCGGCATCGACGCCGTCGTCGGCGACTTGCGGGACTGGAAACCCAAGCCCGATACCGACGTCGTGGTCAGCAACGCCGCCCTGCATTGGGTGCCCGAGCACGCCGATCTGCTGGTCCGCTGGGTGGACGAGCTGCCCGCCGGCTCGTGGATCGCCGTCCAGATTCCCGGCAACTTCGAGACGCCGTCACACGCCACGGTGCGGACATTGGCCCGGCGTGAGCCCTACGCAAAAGTGATGCGTGACATACCATTTCGTGTCGGTGCCGTGGTGCAACCGCCGATTCAGTACGCCAACCTGCTGCTGGACGCCGGATGCAGGGTCGACGTCTGGGAGACCACCTACCTGCACCAGTTGTCCGGTGACAATCCGGTGCTGGAATGGATCACCGGGACGGCGCTGGTTCCGGTGCGAGAGCGGCTGAGCGCCGAAGACTGGGAGCGATTCCGCGAGGAACTCATCCCGCTGCTCGACGACGCCTACCCGCCCCGCGCCGACGGCACGACGATCTTCCCGTTCCGGCGGGTGTTCATCGTCGCCGAGGTCGGCGGCTCGCGGCGCTCCGCCGGCTAACGGCTCGCTTCCTTCTCGATGCCCCGTTCGGCAGCTATCGCCGAACGGGAGGTCGGCTTCATCCGATGAATCTGCAGATACGTCTCGGTATAACGCGCCGAGATGCGGGTGCCGGCGAACTCCGACGGGATGACGTCACCGGTGCGCTGGCGCCAATCATGAAGCTGGACAGCCAAATCCGCCGCGATCTCGTCCGCACCCGCGACGTCACCGGCCAGCAGGTTGGTGGTCTCGGTGGGATCGGTGCGCAGATCGTAGAGTTCGCGCTCCGGGCGAGGGCCGGTGACGAACGGTGCCACCGCCACGCCGGACGGGCTCTCCTCGATATCCAACGGTAGGTCGAGCAGCGGCCGGGGCACGTAGTTCTCGATGTAGCTGTATTCCTTGGTGCGAATCGCGCGGATGGGATCGAAGGAGTCGTGATAGGTCTTCGTCGTGTACACGTGGTCCCGGACCGGGACGGTGTGCGGGTCCGGGGCGACCAGGGCGCGCGCGTGCGACACCCCGTCGACATCGTCGGGAACGTCGAGGCCCAGCAGGCCCAGCAGCGTCGGCAGCAGGTCCACGCCGCTGAACAGTTCGTCGTACACGTGCGGGGTCACGGCCCGGCCGGTGGGCGGCCGGATGATCATGCCGATGCCGGTTCCCGCGTCGTACAGCGTGGATTTCGCCCGGGGGAACGCCGGACCGTGATCGGTGAAGAACACCACCCAGGTGGTGGCGTCCAGCCCGGTTTCGGCCAGCGTGTCCAGCAGCCGGCCGACCGCGGCGTCGGCCGTCTCGATCGCCCCGTAGAAGCTGGCGAGGTCGCCGCGCACCTCGGGGGTGTCGGGTAGGTAGTCGGGCGGGTCGACCTCCGCGGTGTCCGCCGGCTGGTAGCGGTCCCGCGGATAGGGCCGGTGTGTCTCGAAGAAGCCGGCGGTCAACAGGAACGGCTGGGCCCCGAGATCCTCGGTGCCGTCACGCAACCAATCGCCCGCCTTGTCCACCACGTACTCGCAGTACGAGTTCGACACGTCGAACTCGTCGAAGCCCAGCCGCTGCGGGTAGGACGTCTCGTGCTGCATGCCGAAAAGCGCCGAGTACCAACCCGCGTCGGTCAATATCTGGGGGAGGGTGCGCACGCCGCTGCGGTATTCCCAGCCGTGGTGCGCCAGCCCGATGAGGCCGTTGGTCTGCGGGTAGCGGCCGGTGAACAGCGATCCGCGCGACGGCGAGCACAGCGGCGCGGTGGCGTGCGCCCTGGTGAACAGGATGCCCTCGGCGGCAAGGCGGTCCAGCCGGGGGCTGGAGACGTCCGGGTGGCCGTAGACGCCCAGATAACGCCCCAGGTCGTGCCAGTGCACGATCAGCACGTTGTCCTGTCGGTCGGCTGCTTCGCCCGGCGCCAATTGCGTCACCCTCTCCAATTTGCCCGCGACCGGCGACGATACCGCAGCTACTTGGGAGGACCCTCGGCGCGCCGACTCCAGCGGTTCTCGCAGACGAACTCCGAGAGCGGGCGGGCGACGGCCCAGCCGTCCAGTTCCAACGCGGGGCGGTCGGGGAATTCGGGCACCGGTCCCAGGCACAGAATGGCCACCGGCTCCGCCCCGGCGGGCATCTCGAGCAGGGCCCCCAACCGGTGCGGGTCGAACAGCGAAACCCAGCCCATGCCAAGGCCTTCGGAGCGCGCAGCCAGCCACAGATTCTGGATCGCGCACGACACCGAGGCGAGGTCCATCTGCGGTAGCGTCCGCCGGCCGAACACGTGCCGCTCCCGGTCGTCGCCCAGCGCCACCACCAGAAGCTCGGCGCATTCCAGGATGCCTTCGACTTTCAGCGCCAAAAACTCCTCGCCCCGCTCGCCCAGGGCCGCGGCGGTGAGCGGGCGCTCTTCGTCGACGAGCGCGTGGATGCGCCGCCGCAGCCCGTCATCGGTGATCCGGATGAAACGCCACGGCTGCATCAGGCCGACGCTGGGCGCCGCGTGGGCCGCCTGCAGCAGGCGGGACAGCACGTCCTCGGCCACCACGCCGGGTGAGAACCGGCGCATGTCCCGTCGTTCGGAGATCACCCGATAGACGGCCCGTCGCTCCTGCGGGCTGAAGCCCTGCTCGCTCACGGGAGTCATCGTAGGAAATCCGAGTTAGCGTGAACCCTGTCCGCAGCGCGGACCCGGCGAACACCCGAGAAAGGAGTGTGCCGTGAAGCCCTTGGACGCACTTGACCAGCTGCCCAGCGACCGCGCCGCCGGCCGCGTGTACGGCGAGCCCTATCAGACACCGGACGGCACCACCGTGATCCCCGTCGTCAAACCCCGCGGCGTCTTCGTCGTCCGCAACGGCGAGGCGTCCTGGACGCCCGCCGTGGACGGGAATCGAATCGCGCTGATCGGAGTGATGACCGGCCTACTGGCGGCGGTGATCGGCAGCCTCGCGGTGCTGCGGCAGCCGCCCTGGCCGCGGATGACCGTCACGGACTATAAGTAACGCCGACCGCGCGAAAGACGTAGTCGGGCGGCATGTCGAAGGCCAGCGACCGCCGCGGAAGGGCGCTGAGCACGTCGGCCGGAATCGCGACCTTGTAGTGCAGCGACAGTTCGCCGCTGAACTTCGGGTCGACCCGATTGACGTCGACGTCGACCTGCAGACCGGTCGACGATATTTCGACCTGCGCCGAACCGTTGTGGTCCGCGTCCCAGCGGACGTCGACGGTCGGGCCGGCCAGCCTGGGCAACATGGACAACGTGGCGAGCACCCGCTCGGAGCTGAACACCAGCGAACCCGTGTAGCCGGCGACGCTGTGCGGCAATCGCACGCCGGGGATGGCGCCGCGGAATCGCCGGGTCACCGGGACGTAGTCGGCAAGGTAAATAAGGCCTTCCGCCTCGACCTGCGCGTACACGTCGTCGGGCAGCTTGCCGATTCCGAACAACCTACGGACAAATACGGCCATGACGCCAGTATGGCCCGGGTCGGGCGGGGCCGTGGTCAGGCCGCCGGACGCTGCGCGGAGCGCAGCTGGTATCCGTGGGGGTATGACTCGAGCGCGGACCATGCCGGCCTTGTCCGTCGCCCTGGCCGCCGCGGCGGTGTACGCGCTTATGTGGGTGGGTTACTCGCAGGACTGGCACTGGCAGCAGCGCATGGACTGGTCACTGTTGGACGCCGCGCGCGACACCGCGGTCAAACACCCGTTCTGGGTGCGGTTCTGGGCGGACGTTTCCTTTGCGCTGGGCCCGGTCCCGCTGCGGGTGCTGGGCACGGTGGCGGCGGTCTCCGCCCTGGTCATGCGCAAGGTGCGGGCGGGGCTGCTGCTGTTGGCGTGTGCGCCGCTGAGCGGGCTGGTCACACTGGGAGCCAAGACGCTGGTGGACCGGCCGCGTCCGCCGACCATGCTGGTGGCCGCGGCCGAGACGTCGTTTCCGTCCGGGCACGCGCTGGAGGCGACGGCCGCGCTCCTCGCGGCGCTGTCCCTGGTGTTGCCGGCGATGAACCGGGCGGTGCGCCGCGGTGCGGTCGCGTTGGTCGCGCTGAGTGCGCTGGCGGTGGGGGTCTCGCGGGTGGCGCTGAACGTGCACTACCCGTCCGATGTGTTGGCGGGCTGGTCGCTGGGCTACCTGTATTTCCTGCTGTGTTTCACGGTGATTCGGCCACCGAGCCCGGCCTCCTCCCGAAAACCATGCGGCGCGGGGGATTTGGTCACGGCGCGGTGACCTAACCGGGTCTAAAGCTTTACTTGACCCCGCGCTGCGGGGGCTTGACGATAGAGGTCATGCGCCGACTGCTCGCTTCGCTGTCCGCTTCGGCGTGCGCAATTTTCGCGTCGCTGGCGCTGGCGCCGATGAGTGCCGCGGCGGGTGCCCCCTGGTTCGCGGACGCCGTCGGCAATGCCACACAGGTGGTTTCGGTGATGAGCACCGGCGGGTCGAACGCGACCATGGACATCTATCAGCGCTCCGCCGCCGGGTGGCAGGCGCTGCGCACCGGGATTCCCACCCATGTCGGTTCGGAGGGGATGGCACCCCAGGCCAAGAGCGGGGTGCCGGCCACTCCGATGGGCGTGTACACCCTGGATTCCGCCTTCGGCACCGCGCCGAACCCCGGTACCGGACTGCCGTATACCCAGGTGGGCGCCAATCACTGGTGGAGCGGCGACGACCACAGCCCCACCTTCAACTCCATGCAGGTGTGCCAGAAGGCGCAGTGCCCGTTCAACACCGCCGAAAGCGAGAATCTGCAAATCCCGCAGTACAAGCACGCGGTCGTGATGGGAGTCAACAAGAACAAGACCCCGGGCGGCGGCTCGGCGTTCTTCTTCCACACCACCGACGGGAAACCCACCGAGGGGTGCGTGGCCGTCGACGACGCTCAGCTGGTGTCGATCATGAAATGGCTGCGGCCCGGCGCGGTGATCGCCATCACCAAGTAGCGGGGGTCAGGCGTCGGTGGCCAGCGCGCGACCGGGCTTGAGCGTGAAGTTCATGCCCTCCAACGACATTGTGGCGTCGTAGGTTCGGTCGTAGCCGGTGCCGCTGATCTTCCAGCCGGCGTCGGTGCGCCGGTAGGTGTCGCGGTAGAAGGCCGCACCGATCAGCATGAAGTTCAAGTCGGCGACGATCACCCGGTCCTGCAGATACCAACTGCCCGTTGCCGTATCGCCGTCGACGACGATGTCCGGATGGGTCACCCGGTGCTCGGTGATGACGTTGGCGGGCAGCGACGTACGCATGTACTCGACCAGGTCGTCGCGGTTGGTGAAGTGCAACTCGTTGCCGATCGACGGCCCGTAGTCGGCCTTGATGTCCTCGGCCAGCGTGTCGGCGAAGTCGTCCCAGTGCTTGGTGTCCAGCGCGCGCAGATACCGGTACTTGACGTGCTTGATGGCCTCGATATCGGCCAGTTCGTCGAGGGTGAGGGTGCTCATCCGGTCATTGCAGCACACGGCGATGAGCCGCCTGCGCTCGCATCGAAGAGCCGTCGCCGAGACCTGAGCCACGGTCACCTCGTGCGGCGTGTCTCGTGCGTGGTTCAAGTGTCCCGGTGGCCCCGACCGTCGGACAGGTAGTGGGTGACCATGTCGATCAGGGCGCGCCGTTCCAGGCTCCAGTCGATGGCGGTCCCGGTGACCATCTGCGCCAGCACCACGCCCCGCAGCGTGGCCCAGATGACTTCGGCCACACCGGCATTCGCCGGATCGTCGGTGATCAGCCGGCCGAGCTGCCCGATGGCCGCGTTCATCTCCAGCAGATGGCGCCGGGGGGACTCGCCCGGCCCGCCGCGGGTCGCCCGCAGGATCTCGAACGCCGCCATCGACGTCGCGCTGCTGTAGCAGCTCCACGCGGTGTCGACGACCACCTCGATGCGCTTGCGCAGCGGCAACTCGCTGACATCGGCCGCCGACAGGCTCTCGATCAGCCGGTCCACCCCGTCGTCCACGACGGCCATCAACAGGCCATTGCGATCCCCGAAGTGATACTGGATGACGCCCCACGTCACACCCGCGCGTTCGGCGACGTGCTTGGCGGTCGCGGCGGCGAAGCCCTCCTCCGTGATGCAGCGGACCGTCTCGTCGATGATCTTCGCGCGCGTGTCGTCGCCGCGCTTGCGCGGCGCCGTGGTGCGCCGGGTGGGGCCAACCGAACCCCCGGCCTGACCTGCAGCAATCGACATTGTTGACTTTATAACATAGCCAAGTCTATTTTTGGGCCGTGAGCCGATCCCGTTACGCGCGGTTGACCCGCGAGCAGCTGGCCGCCCTGGTTCCCGAACTGCTCTTGATCGGGCAACTGATCGACCGCTCGGGCATGGCCTGGTGCATCAGCGCGTTCGGTCGCGACGAGATGGTGCAGATCGCCATCGAGGAGTGGGCGGGCGCCAGCCCCATCTACACCCGGCGCATGCAGCGGGCCCTCAACTTCGAGGGAAACGACGTGCCGACCATCTTCAAGGGGTTGCAGCTCGACATCGGCGCGCCACCGCAATTCATGGACTTCCGCTACACCTTGCACGACCGCTGGCACGGCGAATTCCAGCTCGACCACTGCGGCGCGCTGCTCGACGTGGAGCCGATGGGTGAGAAGTACGTGTTCGGGATGTGTCACACCATCGAGGACCCGACCTTCGACGCCACCGCGGTGGCGACCAACGCCCGCGCCCAGGTGCGCCCCATCCACCGGCCACCGCGGACACCGAAGGACCGCCAGCCGCACTGCGCGTGGACCGTCATCATCGACGAGTCCTACCCCGAGGCCCAGAGCATTCCCGCGTTGGACATCGTGCGCCAAACCCGAGCCGCCACATGGGAACTCGATCCGATCGACCGCTCCGGCGAGGGCAAAGCGGATTACTCCGGCCCGTTGCTGTCCGACTTCGACTTCGCCGGCTTCTCGCATTCGGCCCTGGTCCGAATGGCCGACGAGGTCTGTCTACAGATGCACCTGCTCTACCTGTCGTTCGCCATCGCGGTGACCGCCCGCGCCGCCGACGACGCCCAGGCCGTGTCGGTATGCACGCAAGGCCTGACCGGCATAGCGGGCGTGGCCGCCGAGCGCATTCACCGCGCGCTGGGGCTGCCGGGCGGCACCGAGGGCGTGTTGCAGGTGCTCGAACTGCACCCCCTGCTGAACCCCGCCGGCTATGTCTGCGCGGAGACGGCCAACCGGCTCGTGGTGCACCGCTCGCCGGCCCACGACGACGCCGCGTGGATCGCGCTGTGCTCACCCGAATCGGTGCAACCGCTGCAGGCGATCGCCACCGCCGTCGACCCGCACATCGAGGTCCGGGTCAGCGGCACGAACACCGACTGGACTGCGGAACTGGTCGAAACCGACGCCGCGGCCGCCGAACTGCCCGAGGTGTCGGTAACAAAGGTGAGCGGCGGAGCGACATTCCAGTTTGAGCCGAGACGATCGCTGCCGCTGACCGTGGTGTAAGCAACCGCGTCAATTTGTCAAGGGGTCAGCGGTACCACTTCGGTGACGAGGTGGCATCGAACGGATACCGATGATGTTGCAAGCCATCGGTTTTGGGCGTGTCCGCGGATATGGTTAACGCTGGCCACCGACCCCTATAGACGAAAGTTTTCGCTCTATGTACGACCCACTTGGGTTGTCGATCGGGACCACGAACCTGGTCGCTGCGCGCAACGAAAGTCCACCGGTCACCCGGCGTTCGGTGCTGACGCTTTACCCGCACTGCGCGCCGGAAATCGGTGTGTCCGAGGAGAATTCGTATCTCGCCGAGCCCGGCGTGATGATGAAGGGCTTCGTCGAGCGCATCGGTGAATCGGTGGCGCTGGTGTCCGCTGACGGGTCCGCGCACGACCCGGAACTGCTGACGGTGGAGGCCCTGGACGCGATGGTGCGCGCCGCCGGCGCGGACGCGTCGTGCTCGGAGATCTCCATTGCCGTGCCCGCGTACTGGAAACCCGTTACGGTGCAGGCGTTGCGCGACGGTCTGCGGACGCATCTGGGATTCGTTCGCAGTGGCATGGCGCCCCGGCTCGTCTCGGACGCGATCGCGTCGTTGACCGCGGTGAAGTCCGAGCTCGGCCTCCCCGACGAAGGTGTGGTGGGGCTGCTGGACTTCGGTGGCGGCGGTACGTCGGCCACGCTGGTTAATGTCGCGGGGGATTTCGAACTCGTCACCGCGACAATGCGTTACGCGGCCCTGTCCGGCAACGAAATCGACCAGGAGCTGCTGCTGCGGGTCTTCGAGGAACTGGGTCGCGGCAGCGGTATCGACCCGGGCAGCACGGCCGCCGTGGGGCAACTCGGTGACCTCAGGGAACAGTGCCGGCTGGCCAAGGAGCGGCTGTCCATCGACGTGGTCACCGAAATCGCGGCCCAGCTCGGTGAACGCAGCTGCAGCTTCACGCTCAAGCGCGACGATCTCGAAGACCTGATGGCCGATCGGCTGACCGGCTTCATCTACGCCTTCGACGACATGCTGGTGCGCTACCGCAAGAACTGGGCGGACCTGGCTGCGGTGGTGACCGTCGGCGGGGGCGCACACATTCCGCTTGTCGCTGAACGGCTTTCGGTGCACGGACGCATCCCGGTGCTGACGCCGTCGCAGCCCGCACTCGCCGCGGCGTGCGGCGCGCTGCTGCTGGCGTCCCGCGGTGACGAGCTGAGCCTGCGCACGCGGACGTCGATTGGCCTGCTCGCGTCCGCCAACGCCACCAATGAGGTCGTCGACCTCGGTGCCGGCGACGTGTTGGTGATCGACGACGAGGCGTTGACGGATCGCGAATTGGCGTGGTCGCAGACCGAATACCCCGGCGACGTGCGGTTGCGGTTCGGCGGCGAAACCTACGACGAAGACGGCCCGTCCGGTTGGTCGATGCGCCTGAACGTGATCGACCCGCCCCCGGACCGGCCTTGGCGCCGCCTTCGGTTGTCGCAGTTGATCATCGGCATGTCCGCCCTGGTGGCCATGACGGCCATCGGCGGCGTGGCCTACACGCTGACCGGCCTCGAAAACCGCCAGGCCCCGCCCGCGCCCAGCGTCGCGCCGCTGCCGGCGCCCCCGGCCAGCCCCCTGGTCCCGCGCCCCGTCGCGCCGCCACCTCCCACGGCCGTCCCGCCTCCGCCCAGCGCCGCGCCGGTGCCCAGTCCCGCGCCGCCACCGCCCGAACCGCCACCCTCACCGCCGCCGCCCCCGCCGGTGGTGGTCACCACTCAGGCGCCACCGGTCTGGACCCCGCGGCACACCGCCCCGCCGTCGACTCAGGCGCCGACCACGACGGCCATGACGACGCCCCCGCCGCCACCGTCGACCACGAGCGAAGAGCCGCCCCCGCCGTCGACCACCACGACCCCCACGACGACGGTGCCGATGACCACCGAGTGGATCCACGTTCCGCTGCTGCCGGTGCCGATTCCGATCCAGGTTCCGCAGACGCAGGCCCCGCAGACGCAGGCGCCGCAGTACACGCCATATCCGCAATATCCGCAGCAGTACCCGCAGTACCCCGGGAACTCCCAGAATCCCTTCCTGAGCCCGGGCTACTAGCCGCCCAGCCGCCAGAAGCGTCCCTGCTGAGCGCGCTCCAGGAGCGCGCCCGCGCCCGCGCGGGTAGTTTGGTGTCACCCGGTCGGGCGGGGTCTATCCGGTGGTGTCCTCATGGAGGATCCCGGAGCAAATCAGCGGACTGTGGAGGCGTACGTGGACATCGTGCTGGGGGTCTCGATGGCTCCCGAGACGGTCCGCCTGGTGGTCATCGAGGGCCAGAACGCCGACGGTGTCACCGTCGAACAGGACGAGTTCGAGGTCGCCGGCGGCGGGAATTCGGTGGCTGCCGGGGCGGTCGACCAAGTGCTTGCCGCGATCGACGGCACCCGGGAAGGCGCGCTCGCGGGCGGCTATCAATTGATGTCGACCGGAGTGACATGGACGGACCCCGCCGGCGTCGGCGCGCTGCGGGATGCGATGGGCCGCCACGGCATGGGCAACGTCATGCTGGTGTCCCCATTGCTGGCCGCGGCCGCACTGGCCCAGACGGTCGGGTCCGCCCTGGACTACGCGCACATCGCGATGCTGTTCGTCGAGCCCGGGACCGCGACCCTGGCGGTCGTCGACGTCACCGACGGTTCGATCGTCGACCTGCACCGCCAGCAGCTGGCGCATGGCCGGCAAGAGCCGCTCGCCGCCGAGTTGGCGACGATGGTCGCCGGTCTGGGTGCGCGGGGGGCCCGGGCGGACGGCGTCTTCCTGGTGGGCTGCGGTGCGGACATCGTGGCGGTCAAGCCCGCGCTCGAGGCGGCGACCCCGCTCGAGGTGACGGCCCCGGAGGAGCCGGAGATGGCGCTGGCCCGCGGAGCGGCGCTGGCGTCGGCGAACGCGCCGCTGTTCGCCTCGTCCACGGCGGCCCTGGCATACGCGCTCGACCCGGGCACCGGGGAAGTGAGTCCCCGACCGATCGGCCCGACCTACCTGGACGTCTGGGGCAACACGACCGCCGACGCGCTGGCCTACAGCGCCGTCGCCGACGAGGACGACGTGACCCCGCGCAGGCGCAGACCCATGTTCCTCGCCGGCAGCGCGCTGGCCGGGATCGCCGCCGTGGTGGCCGGCGTGGTGCTGTTTTCGCTGGGCTCCGATCGGCCGGGAGCCACCGCGCCGCAGAACCCGCGGGTCAGCGCCGCCACCCCGGCCAAGCAGGTGCCGGCCGCACCGCCGAGCGCGCCGCCGGCGGCGCAACCGCCCGCCCCCGCGCCGCCGCCCCCTGGCCCGACCGCGGTGGCCGCCCCGCAGCCGGCCCCGCCGGTGGCCGAGCAGCCGGCGCCCCAACCGCAGAAGCCGCCGCCGGCGGCACCGGTCTACCGCGCCCCGAGCCGGCCCGCCCCGCAGTACACGCCCCCGCCGGTCCAGCGGCCGGCTCCCGCGCCGGCCCCGGCGGCCCCGCCGCCTCCGCCGCCCGCCGCGCCCGCCCCGCCCGCGCAGCCCCCGGTCACGATGTACTTGCATTTCCCGTTCGTCACGGTGCCGATTCCCATCACCCCGCCGGCACCGCCTCCGCCCGCGCCATGAGGGCGTGGCGCACGACCGCGAGTGCGCGCACACTGGTCGGAGACGGCATGAGCGGCGAGGAGGTCGTGTGGGCGAATACGGTGCGTTCGGATTTGATCCCGACGAGTTCGATCGAGTGATCCGCGAGGGCAGCGAGGGGCTGCGCGACATGTTCGAGCGGGTCAGCAAGTTTGTCGCGGCGCCAGGAGCCCGGACCGGGTGGTCGTCGTTCTTCGAAGACCTATCGCGGCGCCCCCGCCAGCAGCCCGAAACCACTGGCGAGGCCGGCGACGGTGTCTGGGCCATCTACACGGTGGACGCCAACGGCGGCGCTCACGTCGAACAGGTTTATGCGACCGAGCTGGACGCGCTGCGGGCCAACAAGAACAACGTCGACCCCAAGCGCAAGGTGCGGTTCCTGCCGTACGGCATCGCGGTCAGCGTTCTCGACGACGATTCCCCCGACGAGGAACCCGGCGAGGAACCCGGCGAGCCTTCCTGAGTCTCAGCCCTGCTGGACGACGTTCGAATTTCCGGCGTTGCTGACCTTCGGCGTGCCCGAGTGGTAGGTGACCTTGTTGTTGAGGCCGGAGGCTTCGATGCTGTCGACGGCGTCGACTGTGACCTGATTCTGCATGCCCGACACGGCGAGCCTCGTGCAGTGGCCGGTGATCACCACCGTGTTCGACACCCCGAGGACGATGACGACGTTGTCGTTGCAGGCGATCGTCCGGTTCTCGCCGGCCCCGGAGACGCTGATGGTGTCGCCGGGCGCCGGGGCCGGTGACGTCGACGGCCTGGGCGTCTTGGTCCGCGTGGTCGGCGGGGCGGTGCCGCCCGGGGGGATGTCGGTGATGGTCGGCGGGGAGCTGATGATCGAGCGGACCCCGGAAAGCTGGTGTGCCGCGAAGGCGGCGATGCCGCCGGCGAGGGCCAGCATGCCGATGACGATGACCGTGCCCAGGATCCACCACATGCGGTTGCCCGAGGGGCGTTGCGGCGGGCCCGGGAACGGGCCGCCATAGCTCCACGGGGGCGTCGGCGGAGGGCCCGCCGGCCCGGGCGAATAAGCCTGGGCGGCGGGCTGCGCGCTACCCGCTTCGGATGCCCGCGCCGCGTCGGCGAGCGGGCGCTCGAGTTCCCGGATCCGCTCCTCCGGGTCGTCGTCTGCGGCCATTGGTTGAATATGCCATTCGCCCGGGTGATTTCGGGCGGTTCGGTAGTTTCTGCATCGTGCCCGAGTTGCCGAACCGTCAGGTGTTGTTGCGTCGCCGCCCCACGGGGCTTGTTCAGCCCGGCGACACCGAGCTGGTCACCACCGCGGCGCCCGAACCGGCGGAGGGGGAGGCGCTGCTGCGCACCACCTACGTAGGGATCGACGCCGCCGCCCGCACGTGGCTCGACGACCAGCCGAGCTACCTTCCGCCGGTGCAGCTGGGCGAGGTCATCCGCGCGGCCGGGATCGGCGAGGTGGTCACGTCGCGCTGCGATGCCTACGCCGTCGGCGACGTCGTCACCACGCTGACCGGCTTCTCGGAGTACGCGATCATCCGCGACGACGTGTTCAGCACGCCCATCCCGGGCGAGGACGACCAGCTGGCGATCATGTCGGTGTACGGGCCGACCGGCGCCACCGCCTATTTCGGGATGACCGACATCGGCCGGCCCAAGGCCGGGGAAACGGTCGTGGTCTCGGCGGCGGCGGGCGCCACCGGATCGGTGGCGGGCCAGATCGCCAAGATCGCCGGCGCCCGGGTGGTGGGCATCGCGGGCGGGCCGGAGAAGTGCCGGGCGGTGGTGGAGGACTTCGGGTTCGACGCGTGCATCGATTACAAGAACGACGACCTCGCGGCGGCGCTCAAGCAGCACTGCCCGCGGCGCGTCGATGTGTACTTCGACAACGTCGGCGGGCCGATCCTCGACGCGGTGCTGGGCCGCTTGGCCCCGCGAGCCCGCGTCGTCCTGTGCGGCGTCATCTCCAGCTACCTCACCGGCGAGCACCCGGGGCCGGCCAACTACGTGAACCTGCTGTCCAAGACCGCCTTGATGCAGGGGTTCAACGCGCTGGACCAGTGGGGCCGCTTCGACGAGGCGTTCGCCGCGCTCCGGCAGTGGGAGGCCGAGGGCCGGCTCAAGCACCGGGAAACCATCTTCGACGGCATCGAATCGTGCGTCGACGCCCTCAACGGCCTGTTCACCGGAGTCAACATCGGCAAGACGCTGGTCAAGCTCAGCGAACCGGCGTCCCGCTGAGCCGGCACCCTTCTCCGCACGGAAAAACTCGCCGCCACGGGCCGGGTGTGGGCTGCGCGGCACCCCGCCGCGTGGTTTCATAACACCGTTTGCAAAAGTTGCCTGGGGTGGCGGGCTTGGGTCGAAACACGGCTTTCACGATTGGTGGGTTGTAGATGGATCGTCGCAGCATGATGTTGATCTCGGGGCTCGGCATGCTGGGCGCTGCGATGCGCTTGCCGGGCGCCTGGGCCACCCCGCCGGCGCCGGAGGCGCCCCCGTCGGCCGGGCCCGGCGGCCCTTACATCTTCGCCGATGAGTTCGACGGGCCGGCGGGCTCGGCTCCCGATCCCGGCAAGTGGACGATCCAGACCTGGCAGGACGACGTCTTCCCGCCGGTCGAGGGCATCTATCGCGACGACCGCCAAAACGTGTTCCAGGACGGGCACTCCAACCTCGTCCTGTGCGCCACCCACGACCTGCTGAGCAACACCTATTACAGCGGCAAGCTGCGCGGCAACTTCCGGAGCATGATCAATCAGACGTGGGAAGCGCGGATCAAGCTCGACTGCCTGTATCCCGGCCTGTGGCCCTCGTTCTGGGGCGTCAACGAGGACCCGCTGCCCGACGGCGAGGTGGACATCTTCGAGTGGTACGGCAACGGGCAGTGGGCCCCGGGCACCACCGTCCACGCCGCGTCCAACGGCAAGACCTGGGAGGGTAAGTCCATTCCCGGTCTGGTCGACGGCGGCTGGCACACCTGGCGCATGCATTGGGGCGAAGAGGGTTTCGAGTTCTCGCGAGACGGCGCAGAGTACTTCAAGGTCCCCAACAAGCCCATCCACGTGGCCGGCGGGGCCCCCGACGACTTCCGGTGGCCGTTCAACATCCCCGGCTACTGGATGACGCCCATGTTCACCCTCGCGGTCGGCGGGGTGGGCGCCGGCGATCCGGCGGCGGGAACCTTCCCGGCGTCCATGCTCGTCGACTACATCCGCATCTGGTGATCACCGCGTCGCTTTGAACACCTGCACCAGGTTGAACTGCCAGCGCTCGACGAGCCGGAAGCCCAGATCGTGCGGCACCGCGAAGGCGGGGGTCGCCCCGTAGCGCGGGCCGGGCGGCAGCGCCGGCCCCCGATCGTGGGCGGGCATCGACTCGTCGGCCTGCGTGATGATCCAGACCACGCGGCAATGGCTGAGCGGCGCGGCGACCACCTCGGGGATCAGGTTGGTGTCGAAGACGTCGTTGCGGTCGGTCGCCCGCTGCCACAGCGTGAGGTCGATCAGCTTGCGGTAGGCATCGGGGCGCGCCGCCATCAGGGGGCGCATCGGGGCGGGCATGAATGTCACGGTGTCGTTCACCAGCAGGCAATCGCCCGGTGCCGCCTGGGCGGTGATCAGATCCGCCACCTGGCTGTAGTCCATCCCGTATTTGGCGTACGGGTTTCGCTGCACCAGAAGGTAATTCGGGGTGGCGGCGACAGCGAAAAGGGTGACGACGGCCGCCGTCAGCCAGGGCCGGGTGGCCACCGCGGCGGCGCAGACGCCCAGGATCAGCGCCAACCCCGGTGCCGTGAACGTCAGGTAGCGCGGGGTGTAGATCGAGTGCATCAGCGCCGAGTAGATCAGGATGGCCGCGGTCGGTAGGGCAAGCCACGCCACCGCGAGGGCCAGCAGCTGCCCATCGCCGCGCGTCAGCCGCGCGGACTTGCTGAGCCACAACGCAATAGCCCCCGCGATCACCAGCGCCGCCAGCACGGCGAACGGGGGGCTGCGCTCGAAGTACTGTTGCACCACGACGTCTTCCAGCGTCCGGCGACCGATCGGCGCGATCCAGCTGATTTGATGCGCCTGCCCGGCGACCGTCACCAAGAACGGCACCATGGCGCAGACCCCGGTGGTCGCCGCAATCGTGAATCGCAGCAAAACCCTTGGCGCACAACGGGACACGAGGAGCAGCGTGAAGTGCGCCCCGACCAGCAGTGCCAGGTACACGTCGAGCGCAATCGACGAGACCAGGGCGACGCCGTAGGCCGCCCACAGCCAACCGGAGTCGCGGCGTGCGGCGCGCACGAGCAACACCGTCAGCCACACGGCGACCATCATCGACAGTGCGTAGGGGCGCGCCTCGATGCCCGCCCACGTTGTTCGCGGCAAGACGGCACAGAAGACGCCCGAGGCCACCGCGACCGTGCGCGACGAGAGCTGCTTGCCGAGCACCACGATTCCCGCGGCGGCGCCCCCGACGGCCAGCGCACTCGGCGCGCGCGACCAGAACTCGGTGGGCGGGAAAACCTGAAACCAGGCGTGCATGAGCAGGTAGTACAGGCCGTGCACGGCGTCGACGTTGCCCAGCATCCGCCACAACTGGGCGAGGGAACGACTGTATGCGGCCGAAATCGTGGCGGCCTCGTCGTACCAGAAAGACGGGCGGCCCGCGCCGCCCATGCTCAGCGCGACGGCGAGCACCCCGACCAGCAGCGGGTCCAGCCCGGCCGGCGGGCGGCGAAGCGGGTTCCGCACGTCGCTATGGTGCCAGAAGCAGATCCCCGGACCGTCGCTGGTCGACTACCTCCGGGTCTAGTTGAGCAACCAGACGTGCCAGAACCCGTCGGAGCCCAGGCGGCAGTCCCAATGGGTGTAGAGGTGGTCGTTGTGCGTGATCTCCACGTGCGGGGCATCGGCCTCGCAACCGGACTGGCTCGAGTAGTTGCCTTCGACCTCTACTTCGTCGGCACTGGCCACACCCACCCCGGTGTTGAGCAGCCCGGCAAACGCCAATAGGCCGGCGGCGCAAGCCATCTTCATCTGGACCTCCCCTTCGTAGCTGAGCCGACTATCGATCGGCCCGGGTGAGGGATCGAAAATGGGGAATCCGGCAAACGTCCGCCATTCGAACGTATGATCGATCGATGGGGCAGTTCGCGTCCATCGGGTACAACGGCCAACCGGTCCGGAGCCCGTTCCGCGTGGTGCGTCCCCCGATCACGGTCCTGGTGGACCTGACGGTGCTCTTCCCGCGCGAGCCACACCGCTCCGGCCGGTATCAGCCCAACGGGCTGCAGCTGCACAAGGTCGTCGAGGGGCTGCTCAGCTGCTGGGGCCTCTGCGAGCAGGGCGACTGGTGGGGGCTGGTGACCTACCCGGTCGCCTACGGCTCTCAGCGCAAAACCGTGACGCACTGGGTGCCCGCCTGGACGTTGCGCCGAAAGGCGTTCTGAGGGCGGCGCTTACGCCGGACCCCTGCGGCCGGGTCGGGCCAATGCGATGATGGCTGCCCGTGGACGCAAGTTGGGGTTCGGTACTGACCAAGCTCATCGCGCTGGCGGCCGTCATCGCGCTCTCACCGATCACGGTCGTTCCGGCGGTGCTGGTCTTACACGCCCCCCGGCCGCGGCCGACCAGTCTGGCCTTCCTCGCCGGATGGGTGCTGGGCCTGGCCGCCCTCACCGCGGTGTTCGTCAGCGGCTCGGCGCTGCTCGGCGGCCTGCACAGGGCCCCACCGACGTGGGCGTCGTGGGTGCGGGTGGCGCTGGGGTCGGCGCTGATCGGGTTGGGCGCCTACCAGTGGCTGACCCGGCATCGTCATGGCAGCATGCCGCGCTGGATGCGGTCGTTCTCCACGCTCAGCCCGCCACGCGCCGGGCTGACCGGCGCGGTGCTGGTGGTGCTGCGACCCGAGGTGCTGATCATGTGCGCGGCGGCCGGCTTGGCCATCGGCAGCAGCAGCCTCAGCGCGCCCGGCGAGCTGGCCGCCGGGGCGTTGTTTCTCGTCATCGCCGCGTCCACGGTCGCCATCCCGATCCTGGCCTATGTCGGCGCCGGCGACCGGCTCGACGATGCGCTGGAACGCCTCAAAGGGTGGATGGAGGAAAACCACGCCACCCTGCTCGCCGTCATCCTGGTCCTGATCGGTTTGATGGTGCTCTACAACGGGATTCGCGCCCTGTAGATTGCTGCCCATGGCAGGTAGCTGGGGCACCGTGCTCACGGGGCTCGTTCCGCTTGGGCTGGTCATCTCGCTGTCGCCGCTCACCGTCATCCCGGCGGTGCTGGTGCTGCAGGCGCCGCGGCCGCGGCCCAGCGGCCTGGCGTTTCTGAGCGGCTGGGCGCTGACCCTCGCCGCGCTGACGGCGCTTTCCGTCGCCGCCTCCCACCTGCTGGGCGGCCTGGACAAGTCGCCGCCGCGGTGGTCGTCGTGGCTGCGCGTGGTGCTGGGTTCGGCGCTGATCGTGTACGGCATCTACAAATGGCTCAAGCGGCACGGCCACGCCGAATCGCCGGCCTGGATGCGCTCGTTCGCGACCATCACCCCGGCCCGGGCCGGGCTCATGGGGGCGGTGCTGGCCGTGGTGCGGCCGGACGTGGTGCTCATCTGCATCCCGGCCGGCCTGGGCATCGGCACCGCCGGGCTCGGCCTCGTCGGTGACTGGGTGGCCGCCGCGTTCTTCGTCGCCATCGCGGCGTCAAGCGTCGCGATCCCGATACTGGCCTACGCGGCGGCCGGTAGCCGTCTCGACGACACGCTCGCAAAGCTCAAAGACTGGATGGACCGCAACAACGCCGCTCTGCTCGCGGCGGTCCTGGTCCTGATCGGTGCGATGGTGCTCTACCACGGAATCGACGCCCTATAGCCGCCGTCGGTCAGGCCGGCCTCCTCCTCGAGCCGGTTGATCGCGCCGAAGGCGTATTCGCGGACCAGCTCCCGGCCGTAGTCCCGCAGCATGCCCACGTAGCCCTTCGCCGCCCACTGCCGGCAGTGACGCTCCTCGTGGTGCAGCACCCGGTCCAGGTCGAGCCGGCTCTGCACCGGCCCGCCGTCGGCGTGCACGTACCAGGCGCGCCCGGACTCGATGATGCGGCGAAGCCACCCGGCGGGGTCGGTGACGGCGCCCATGTTGACCATGAAGATGTCGCCCCACGTGGTGCCGGCCCGCCGGCAGAACTGCCGTTGGATCCAGTTGCCACCCAGGCCCATGAGGATGCCGTTGGGCGTCGTCACCAGGCGCCCGCCGTTGCGGTCGACGAACCCGACGTCGCGGGCGTAGGTCCAGCTATTTGCCTTCTGCCGCAACATGATCCGGGTGATTTCCGCCGCGCTGTAGGGTGTCGGGCGGAAATCGGTGCGCCACGCCCGGTTGCTGCCGTAGCCGGTGCCCGCGTTGAGGATGTAGGTGTTCAGCACCGCCGCGCGGGCGTCGTCACCGCTGGTGCCCCGGGGCAGCAGGAAGAAGGTTTTGCCGGCCGGATCCTTGATCTCGGCCAGCCGCCCGAGCGATCGAAAGGTGTCCGGGGTGATGGCGTGCCGCCGGGCGATCTCCGCGACGACGTCCGGGGCCACGCCCTGCCGCGCGGCGTTGTGCCGCCATGCCTCGAAGTAGCCCGGTGCGTCCATGTCCGCCAACCAATTTAGGGTGTAGCGAATGAACTGGCGGCCCAGGCGACGCGCGCGCGGCATCGAACAGATCACCCAGGGGCTCGGCACCCTTGACCGGGAGATCTTCGACGCGATCGCCGAGACCGACACCCCGCTGCTGGACATGGTCATGCCGCCGCTGACCCGGGCGGCCGACAACTCGAAGCTGTGGTTCGCCATCGCCGCCGCCATGATGGCCTCGGGCAAGCCGAGCGTCCAGCGCGGAGCGACGCGCGGTGTCGTGACCCTCGCGGCCACCAGCCTGGTCACCAACCAGGTGGCCAAACGCATCCGCCGCCGCCCGCGTCCCGGGTACGAATTGGTGCCGCTGGTCAGGCAGGTCCGCCGCCGGCCGACGTCGAACTCCTTCCCGTCGGGCCACTCGGCCAGCGCGGCCGCGTTCGCCGTGGGGGTCGGTTTGGAGAATCCGATGCTGGGCTTCGGGCTGGCGCTGCTGGCGGGGCTGGTCGGGCTGTCGCGGGTGGCGACCGGCGCGCACTACCCGGGCGACGTCGTCGCCGGCTTCGGCATCGGGGCGGGCCTGGCGGTGCTGGGCGGTCGGCTCGTCCCGCCGATCGTCGAGACCGCCCTGCCCAAGACCGAACCGCTGCGGGTCGAGACGCCCGAACGGCCCGACGGTTCCGGGGTGGTGCTGGTGATCAATCCCGAATCGGGCAGCGGCACCGGCGCCCGCGTCGTCGACGAGGTACGCGAGGCGCTGCCGAAGGCGGACATTCGTGAACTGGGCCCCGACGACGACCCTGCAGAGGTCTTGCGCGACGCGGCCGCGAGCGCCGAGGTGCTTGCGGTCGGCGGCGGCGACGGCACGGTGGCGGCCGCGGCGGGGGTGGCCATCGAGGCCGGGCTGCCGCTGGCGGTGTTTCCCGCCGGCACGTTCAACCACTTCGCGAAGGACATCGGCTGCGACACGGTGGCCAAGACGGTCGACGCGATCCGCCGCGGCAGCGTGTCGTGCGTGGACCTGGTGTGCCTCAACGAAAGCCAGATGGTCCTCAACACGGCGAGCATTGGGGCCTATCCGACTTTCGTGCAGCAGCGCGAGAAGCTGGAGAAGCGCATCGGCAAGCCGCTGGCTGGTCTGTACGCGATGGTGCACACGCTGCGTAACGACCAGCCCGTCCGGATCTCGTACGACAACAAGACGCTGCTGACGTCGCTGTTCTTCCTCGGCAACTCGCTGTACCTGCCGACCGGGTTCGCCCCGTCGCGGCGGACCCGGATGGACGACGGCCTGATCGATGTCCGCATGCTCGACGCGGGCCGGCGGTGGTCGCGGACCAGGATCCTGACCGCGCTCGCGCTGGGGCGGCTGGAGCGCAGCCCGCTCTATCACGAGCTGCAGGTGCCCGAATTCAGCTTCGTCGCGGTCGACGGCCCGACGGTCATCGCGTGTGACGGCGAGGTCGGCGACGAATACGACAAGGCCAGCTTCACCGCCAAATACCGGGTGCTTCCGGTGTTTCGCCCCTGCGCCTAGGCCCCCTCGGTCAAGTCCCGCACCTGCGCGTAACGCTCCAGCACCTCGGGCGCGGGGTCGGCGGTGTATTCGTCGGTCCGCGGCGGGTTCCACCCGGGCGGTCGTGGCGATCCGCTCAGCGCCCACGCCGCCTGCCGCGCGGCGCCCAACGCGACGTACTCGGCGGGCGCCGGCGCCAGCACGGGCACGCCGAACACCGCGGGGGCGATCTCGCGCAGCGCCCGCGATCGGGCGCCGCCGCCGATCAGCAGGATGCGGCGCGTGATGACGCCGTGTGCGGCGAGGTGGGCCAGGCCGTCGGCCAGCGCGCACAGCAGCCCCTCCACGGCGGCCCTGGCCAGGTTGGCCGGCGTCGCGTTCGCGACCCGCAGGCCGTGGATCGCGCCGGAGGCATTGGGGCGGTTGGGCGTTCGCTCACCCGCCAGGTAGGGCACCAGGACCAGCCCCGCGCTGCCGGGCGGTGCCGCCAGCGCGAGCTCCGACAGCTGGTCGTGATCGACCCCCAGCATCGCGGCGGCCGCGTCCAGCACCCGCGCGCCGTTGAGGGTGCACACCAGCGGGAGGTAGCGCCCGGTGCCGTCGGCGAATCCCGCGACGAAGCCGGCGTCGTCGCGGACCGGGTCGGCGGTGACCGCGGCCACCACCCCCGACGTCCCGACGGAGACGATGACGTCCCCCTCTTCGGCGCCGAGGCCCAGCGCCGCGGCCGCGTTGTCCCCGAGGCCCGCACCGAATGTCGTTGTGCCACTGACGGTTGCGCCAGAGGGGCCCAGCACGGTGGGGAGCCGCGGGCGGCGGCCGCGCAGGCCCAGCTCCAGCAGGTCGACGCGGTAGTCTCCGCTCGCGGCGTCGTAGTAACCGGTGCCGCTGGCGTCGCTGCGATCGGTGGTCAGCGCCGCGATGTCGGTGTCACCGCGCAATCGCCACGTCAACCAGTCGTGCGGCAGGCAGACGGCCGCCGTGCGGTCCGCGTGCCGCGGCTCGTGGTCGGCGAGCCAGCGCAGCTTGGCCACCGTGATCGCGGCCAGCGGCACGACGCCGACGGCTTGCGCCCATGCGTGTGGGCCGCCGAGTTCGTCGACGAGCGCGCGCGCCGCGTCGGCCGAACGCACGTCGTTCCACAGCAGCGCGGGCCGCACCACCGCGCCCGTCTCGTCGAGGCACACCATGCCGTGCTGCTGCGCGCCGACGGCGACGGCCTCGACGCCGTCCAGTCCCCCCGCGGCGGCGATCGCCTCCCGGGCCGCGGCTTCCCATGCGGCCGGGTCGATTTCGGTGCCGTCGGGATGCGCGGCGGTGCCCTCGCGGACCACCCTGCCCGTGCCGGCGTCGCAGATCAGCACCTTGCAGGACTGCGTCGACGAGTCGATGCCGGCGACCAGCGTCATTCGCCGGCCCCGACGAGCGCCCGCAACGTGGCGCGCGCACCGTGCCGGTGCAGCGAATCCAGCGCCCACAGGTAGGGCTCGAGGAAGCGGGGTTGGTCGACGAGGTCACCGAACACCGCACGGTTGGCGAGAAACGCGGCCGGATCCTCGCGCTGGGAGCGGGCGATCGGGACGAGCGTGTCGGCGAGCCGGTCCACCACCTTGATCGGCTGGCCGCCCTCGTCGACGCCCTCGGCGTAGCGCGCCCAGCTGGCGACGATCGCCGCGGCCAGCCGCACCGGGCCGCCGCGCCGCAGATTGTCGGCGACCACCGGCAGCAGCCACTTCGGGATGCGGTCGGACGAGTCGGCGCACAACCTGGCGACGGTGTCGCGCACGTAGGCGTTGGCGAAGCGGGGGATGAGCCCGGCTTTGAAGTCGGTCAGCCCCGGGACGCGCACCAAGGTCGGCATCGCCTCGGATTCCAGGTAGCGGTCCAGGAATTCGGCGATCAGTGGGTCCTGGGCGGCCTCGTGCACCAGCCGATAGCCGGCCAGGTAGGCGAAGTAACACAGGCCCTGATGGCTGGCGTTGAGCAGCCGCAGCTTCATCGCCTCGTACGGCGACACGTCGTCGACCAGTTGGACGCCAGCCTGGTCCAGCGGGGGCCGGCCGTCGGCGAAACGGTCCTCGAGGACCCACATGGCGAACGGCTCGGCGACCACCGGCCACGCGTCCTGCACGCCGAATTCGGAGTCCAGCCGGGCGATCACGTCGGGAGTGGTGACCGGCGTGATGCGGTCCACCATCGAGTTGGGAAACGTGGTGTGCTCGCACATCCACTGCGCGAGTGCGGGATCGAGCCGCTCGGCGCTTGACATGAACGCGTGCCGGGCCACGCTCCCGTTCTCGACGATGTTGTCGCACGAGACGATCGTGGGGGAGGGCAGGCCCTGTTTCCGCCGCCGGTTCAGTCCCTGGGCCACCAGGGGGAACACGTCGCTCAGCGGCGGGCGGTAGCCGCCTTCGGTGATGGTGAGAGAGACGATTCGGGTCGCGGGGGTGGCGAGCAGTTCGATTACGGCTTCGGGATCCTCTGGCGCGTAACGGAAGTCGACGATCGAGCCGATGACCTGCGGCTGCCGGGTGCCGTCGGGATGTTCGAGGACCAACGTGTATAGGTAGTCCTGGGCGCGTAGCACGTCGCGCATGCGCCGGTCGCCCGGCAGCACGCCGACGCCGCAGATTCCCCAGTCCCGGGCCAGCCCAGCGCTGAGCAACCTGTCGACGTACATGGCCTGGTGGGAGCGGTGGAAGCCGCCGACGCCGAAATGCACGATGCCGACGCCGATTTGGCTGCGATCGTAGGCCGGGACGGGGATGTTGAGGGCGCTCAGGTTGCGCGCGCTCAGCTCCATTCCCGGAACTTAGCTCACCGCTAAGCGTTAGGGCACAGATCGCGCAAGGCAAAAATCACGACGTCCGCGGCCTGGCGACCGTTGATCCCGCCGGTGCCCTGATCGGCGTCCGAACGTTGGATCGCCAGGCCCTCCAGCTGTTGCGGGGAGGCGCCCCAGGACAGCTGCTGGCACAGGTCCGCGCCCATCTGCAGCAGCGCTTCATCGCCGCCGTTGACGGCGTGAATGCCGGCGTTGTGCAGGTCATTGATGAAGGCAGCCCCGTCGGCCCGCGCCGGGCTGGCCCAGCCGATCCCCGCGGCCAGAAGGGGGCCACCTGCGAGGGCTGCGCCCATGAACCGGCCATAGGGCCGCTGTGCTGCCATCCGTGTTTCTCCTTCGTGCCGTGCCCGATCGCCGATGATGCACTTTTACACGAAAACACCGCCAAACACGGTGCGGAAGATGGATCCCGATGATGAATTGTCGGCAAAGACCGATGGCCGGCCGGCAGGACTTCGCTTAGGCGTCCGGGCACAGATCCCGCAAGGCGGCCTCGATGACGGCGTCGGCCTGCTGCGGGGTGATCCCGTTGGCGCCCTGCCTGCTGTCGGAGCGTTGCACCGCCAGGCCCTCGATCTGCGACGGTGGAGCGCCCCACGACAGTTGCTGGCAGACGCTCAGGCCCATCTGGACCAGTGCCGGGTCACCGCCGCTGACCGCGTGGATGCCGGCTTTGTGCAGGTCGTTGACGAAAGTGGTGGTGTCAGCCCGTGCCGGGCCGGCCGACATCACCCCGGCGACCAAGAGTGAGCCCCCCACCAGCGCTGTGCTCATGAATCGGCCGCAGAGCCGCTGTGCAGTCATGGCTCCTTCTCCCTGTGTGTGTTAACCCCTTAGTTGCCTATTGTTCACCTTTATAGAACCTCCAGTACATCTCGTGTCACCGAAAATTCCCTGTGAATGAGCTGCGCAAAATTTGGCTCAGCGCTACCGCCGCTCGTCTCGGCAACGGCCCCTCACTCGTGACGCCCTTGTGACGTCACCATTTGGAAACGGCGCGGTGCGGCGCGTCCGGCGTTTCATGACGCGTGACGACAATTGGCTCGTCGTCGAAAGACGGCTATGCGGTTCTGCTGCACCAGATGGTTATGTGAGCGCGAATAAAGGAGAGTCGACGCTGATGGCGATCGTCGATCGGTTCAACATCAAAGTAGTTGCCAGCCTTGGGTTGTGCGGAGCCGCACTTGCACTGAGCCCGGATGCGGCGGCCGCTCCCCTGAAGACCGGGGGCTACGCCTGCATCCAGGGGCAGGCCGGCGAGGCCGGCGCGCCGTTGGCCGGCGGACCCGGTGCCGTCGGTGCCGGTGGGGCCGCGGCCGCGGGCGGCGCGCCGACCGCGGAGGTCTGCACGGCCAGCGCGCCACTGACCGACATGGCGGGCGTCCCCCTGGCCGTGCCGGGGCCGCTGCCGGTGGGTGCTCCGCTGCCGGTGCCGTTGGGCGGACCGTTGCCGTTGCCGCTGGGTGCGCCCCTGCCGCTCGGTGCGCCGTTGCCGATCGCTCCGGTGGTTCCCGCCGGCGCTCCGCTGGTGGCCCTCGGTGGGCTGGCGGCCGGTGCCCCCCTCGACGCGGCCGCCGGTGCCCCACTCATCGACATGTCCGGGGTCAAGGACGCTCCCACGGGGCCGGCGCCGAGCGGCGGACCCCAACCCGGTCAGCCCGTCGCCCCCGGTCCTTCGGGCGCGCACTGATCACCCTCTCGACCGACAAGGACCCGCTGGCCGCCGCCAGCGGGTCCTTTCGTATGGGTGCTTCAGTCGTCGAGCGTGAAGCTAGTTTTACGGTCGACCGTGAGCGTGAAACTAACTTCACACTCGGGCGAGGGGCCGAGCGCAGAGGGGCCGAGCGCAGAGGGGCCGAGCCCAGCGAAAAGGCCTTGCGCTCAGGGTGATTGAGTGGGGCCCTCCTCAGGAAGGAGGCCGCTCCCAGAGGTCCTGCTTGACGATCACCGGGTCGCCGACATTGACCGTGTTGTAGTACCACTCGGCGTCTTCGGGGCTGAGGCTGATGCAGCCGTGGCTGACATTCTCCAGCCCCAGTGACTGGACAGCCCATGGAGCGGAGTGCACGAACAGGCCGCGGTTGGTGATCCGGACGGCGTAATCGACATTGAGCATGTAACCGTTGGGGTCGTCGACGGGAATGCCGACACTGCTCGAATCCATAAGCACCGAGCGGTCTTTCGACAAGACGGTGTAGTTGCCGACCGGTGTCGGAAACTCGGGCCTGCCCATCGACGCGGGCAGCATGCCCTCTTCGCCGAAGTGGGGTCGGTGGTGCGGAGTGGGCGGTGGGGTCGCGTCGACTCCGTCGACGCTCACCTTGAAAGTGTGGTCGGTGATGTTGGCGACGCCGACGACCTTCGGTCCGGTTTTGAATTCCGTGGACCGGCCGTCGACCGCCAGCGCCACCGTGCTGTGCGCCGGCCAGTAGTGGTCCGGAGTCCACTGCACGACCTTGTTGTCGAGCCATTCGAATTTGCCGGTCATCGCGGGCGTCGACTTGACTGCGATGGCGCGTTCGGCGGCGTGCCGGTTGGCGACCGGTGCGTCGAACGACACCACCACGGGGTGCGCCACGCCCACCGTCGCGTCCCGCGCCGGCAGGACCGACGCGACGGTGAAGTCGTGCGGCTGGTTCGCCGCCGCCATGCTGGTGCCAGTCGGCCCCGCAACCACACCCGCAGCGACCCCAACCACCGCAAGAACACACCGAACGTCCGCCCGCATGGCTCCGATTCCTTTTAACTGACAGAGTTGTAATAGGGATCGTAAACGGGTGATGACCAGCGGAAGCGCAAGGGCGCGTTTGCATTTGGTCAAGCCTCGGTCACGTTTCGGCCACGGCGGTTTAGTTCGAGAATGTGGCCGTGCGCTGGGGGTTCAGCGTCGCGGGCGCAAGGCGCTGGCCTGACGAGCGGAGCAGGGTCGAGGCCTCAAGAATTCGTGCGGGACCGTCGTCATGGACTACGCGAAGCTCTCGGACCAAAACGGCTGCGCCGCTTACGAAGTGGAGTTCTCAGATGCCGACGGCATCACCCAGGCCGTGGTCATGCTGTTCGCCGACGACCTGGAAGTCGTGTGGCGACCGGCCGAAGAGGAGTCGCGCATCGCCGCGGCAAGCGGAGCCTCGTCGCAGCAGTGCTCGACGCCTATCGGCTCAGTGACCACGGACTCCTCGTTTCGGTGGCCAAGGTCCCTAGTCGATAGGCCGCCGTGTCTTCAGGCTCACGGTATCCGCTCAACGTGAAGGGGCGATGCCGATGAACAGGTTGATCGCAGGTGTCGGTGCACTACTAGCGGGCGTGGCCGTCGTTGCCGCCCCGGCGGCTCATTCCGACCCGGGATGGGTGGCCGTTGCGGCCTCCGATTCTGAGAACCACACCCACTGGAGCTGGGGTCCAGGAAGCCGAGGCGCAGCGGAAGCTCAGGCCTTAGCCGCCTGCAGAGACACGTACGGGCCAAACTGTCATGTCATCGCCTCCGGTACGCCATGCTTGGCGCTGGTAGAGGACGCCGAAGACTATCACTGGGGAATCGCTGGCAACGCCGATGACGCTATCGCGAATGCAAAAGCACGGGCCGCCGCGGGCGGGTCGACTTTCGACGGCGTCCACTGCATCTGGGACTAGCGGATAAGGGGTTCGCGGCAGGACTCCTAGAGGGGCGCCGCAACTACGCACTGCGGCCCAGCTGCTCACCCCCTGGACTATGAACTGCCGGCAGTATGCCCCAGCTCAGGTATGGAGCCGATGACGGGAATCGAACCCGCGTATTCAGCTTGGGAAGCTGATGTTCTGCCATTGAACTACATCGGCGCTGTCGACAACGAAGGCTAGCACCCGGCGGCAGATCCGTTGGGCGAGTAGTCCGTCGGGATGCGGCCAAGGCGTCGCCGCCCATCCCGGTGGGGAAATGTGCCCGGCGGGGAATGGCCGCCGACCCGCGAATTCCAGAACCGATGTTTATTCTTTCGTGATCTTGTCGTAATGTGCCTTGGGTGGGTCGGCACCGATTAGCCAAGAAGCGGCGTAAATCACCGCTGCTGCTGGCAGGGCTGCTGGCCCCCGCTGCGGCGTTCTTCGCGGCGGCGGGAGATGGCGGCCCATTTGTCCCTCGGCACGACCCCATCCCCGTTATTGGTGACACCGGTCCGTGCTGCTTAGAAATCGTCGCGGCGAAGCCGACCGCGATTGTGCTCGCGTCGGATGTGTCGCGCGGTGACGGCATGGCCGAGCCCGTCGCGGCGTCGAGATACCACACGAGATCGCGCTTCCTGCCCGCCGGGCTCGCCCCGGAACAGGGCCTGCAAGTGAGAACGATCCAGGTCTCCCGCAGCATCAGCGCGACGTTCCCCGAGATCCACGAGATCGGCGGTGTGCGGCCCGATCCGCTGCCCTGGCATCCGCTCGGTCTGGCCCTCGACGTGATGATCCCCAACCCGCAGAGCGCCGAGGGCATCGCGCTGGGCGACGAGATCGTCGCGTACGTGATGAAGAACGCGCGCCGCTTCGGGATCCAGGACGCGATCTGGCGCGGCGTCTACTACACGCCCGGCGGGGCGCAAGCCAGCAGGCTCGGTCACTATGACCACGTCCACGTCACGACCACGGGCGGCGGATATCCCAAGGGCGGGGAGATGTACCTCGCCGACTGAACGGCCGACGGCAAGCAGCGGATAGGCTCGTCGCGTGCTGCTCTCCGATCGTGATCTCAGGGCCGAAATCACCGCCGGCCGGTTGGGCATCGACCCCTACGACGACGCCTTGGTGCAGCCGTCCAGCATCGACGTCCGCCTGGACTGCATGTTCCGGGTGTTCAACAACACCCGGTACACCCACATCGACCCCGCCAAGCAGCAGGACGAGCTGACGACGTTGGTCGAACCCGTGGAGGGGGAGCCGTTCGTGCTGCACCCCGGGGAGTTCGTGCTCGGGTCCACGCTGGAGTTGTTCACCCTGCCCGAGGACCTCGCGGGCCGGCTGGAAGGCAAGTCGTCGCTGGGCCGGCTGGGCCTGCTGACGCACTCGACCGCGGGTTTCATCGATCCCGGCTTCAGCGGTCACATCACGCTGGAGCTGTCCAACGTCGCCAACCTGCCGATCACGCTGTGGCCGGGGATGAAGATCGGCCAGCTGTGCATCCTGCGGTTGACCAGTCCGGCCGAACACCCTTACGGCAGTTCCCAAGTAGGTTCGAAGTACCAGGGCCAGCGAGGACCCACGCCGTCGCGCTCCTATCAGAACTTCATAAGGACTACATAGGTTCTGAGGCGCTCCCGCGCCTGCTTTCTGCGCGATACTTAGATAGCCGTGGTTTTTTCCTCCGCCTGACCATGGTTCGTCTCGCAATACCTTTGGAGGGGTTGTCTTGGATATCGTGCTCGGGGTGTCGATGGCACCGGCATCAATCCAAATGGTTGTCCTCGAAGGCGAATACGCCGACGGTGCCACGGTGGAAGAGGACGTTTTCGACGTCGCCGCCGCCGACGAAGCGGCCACCGCCAGCGCGCCGGATCAAGTGCTCGCCGCCATCCTGGGCACCCGCGAGGGCGCGGCCGAAGCCGGCCTCGAGGTGTCGTCCATCGGCGTGACATGGACCGACCAGCTCGAAGCGGCGACACTGCACGACGCCCTGGCCGCCCACCGCGTCGAGCACGTCATGCTGGTGTCGGCCTTCCTGGCCGCGACTGCGCTCGCCCAAAATGTCGGCGGGGCAATGGGTTACGAGCGAACCGCGGTGATGTTCGTGGAGCCCGACACCGCTACGCTGGCGGTCGTCGAGACCTCCGACGGGTCCATCCCCGACGTCTACAAGCAACCGCTCTACGCCGAGTCGTATGACCAGGCGGCCGCGCAACTCGGCGGCATGATCGCCGGGCTGGAGAAGCTGGAAGCGGCGCCGGACGGCGTGCTGGTGGTGGGCTCCGGCGTGGACATCGGCCCGCTGAAGCCGGCGCTACAGACGGCGACCTCCCTGGCGGTCAGCGTGCCGGAGGAGCCGGAGACGGCGCTGGCCCGCGGCGCCGCCCTGGCGTCGGCCAACGCGCCGCTGTTCGCCTCGTCGACCGCCGCGCTGGCCTACGCGCAGGACCCCGGCACAGGTGCCGTCGACCAGCACTCGCTGCCGGAATACCTCTACGCGCCATTTGGGCCGGACTCCGGCGACGACGAGCTCGCCTACAGCGCGGTGCCGGACGAGGACGCTGACTCGCCGACCGTCGTCATCGAAAAGCTGTTCATGCCGGCAGAGAGCCAACCGCGGCGCAGGCCGGCCCTGCTGGTCGGTAGCGGGTTGGCGGTTGCCGGCATCAGCGCGGTGCTGGCGCTCGAGATCGCGTTGGCGATCGGCATCCGCGCGACGGGGACCGTCGCTTTGCAGCCCACGCCCGGCCAACACCTCATCGTCCCGACGCAGGAGCCGCCCGCCCCCGTTGAGGCGTCGGCCCCGGCGCAGAAGCTCAGCCTGCCGGAGCCCGTGGCGGCGCCCAAGCCGATGACTCCGCAGTTTGCCGCGCCGCTGCCGGCGGCGCCGCCGCCCGCCGCGCCACCGCCGCCCGCGGCGCCTCCCATGCCCGCGGCCCCCGCTCCGGCGCCGGTCCCCGTCGTGATTCCGCCGCTGGTGCCGGTTATCGTGCCGCCGCTGCGCGTGCCCAACCCGGTCGTAATAAGCCCGCCGGTCATCCAGGTTCCGCCGCGCGTGTCGCCCCCACAACCGGTATTGCCCCAGCCGCCGGTGCATGTTCCGCCACCGCAGTCGCCGCCTCACCAGACGCCTCCGGGGCAAGGCACGTCTCCGGTCCCCGAGGGCTCCGGTGGTACCACCGGTGGGCATGTTCCGCCGCCCGGCTCGGGCCCGGGCGGTTCGACTGGTGGGCATGTTCCGCCGCCCGGCTCGGGCCCGGGCGGTTCGACTGGTGGGCATGTACCGCCGCCCGGTTCGGGCCCGGGCGGTTCCACCGGCGGGCACGTGCCACCCCCCGGTTCGGGCCCCGGTGGCCTCGGTGGCGGACACGTCCCACCCCCAGGTGACAGTGGCCTGGGTGGCGGACACGTCCCACCCCCGGCCGGTGGGCCGGGTGGATTGGGTGGCGGACACGTTTCGCCCCCGGCCGGTGGGCCGGGCGGATTGGGTGGCGGACACGTTCCGACCCCGGGTTCTGGCGGCGGTGCACCCTCCGGACCTGGTGGCCTGTTCGGCGGCGGCGGCCATGGCGGTGGGCCCGTGGTCGGCGGACCGGGCGGTGGTATCGGTGCTCCCGGCGCTGGCGGCTTCGGCGGTGGCCACAGCGGCGGCGGCCTGGGTGGTGGCGGCGGCCTGGGTGGTGGCGGCGGCCTCGGTGGAGGCGGCGGCCTGGGTGGCGGCGGCGGCCACAGCAGTGGCGGATTCGGCGGCGGTGGCGGGGGCGGTGGCCACAGCGGCGGTGGCGGCGGGGGACACAAGTAGCCCCCTCGCGAGGCCCGAGCGCACCCATCTTCGCGCGCTAGGGTGGCGACTTGGGGGTGGCGCGGCCGAGCTGCGAAAGTCATCCGGCCGATTCTCGAAGTGACGAAGCCCCGGCAACGCAGGTGTCGTCGCACGGGCACGGCAATTGATTTGGAGGAGCGGTGGACGTCGTACTTGGCGTGTCCATGGCGCCTGAGACGGTCCGCATGGTGCTCGTCGAAGGCGAGGCTGCCGGTGGGGTGACCGTCGACCAGGACGACTTCCGCCTCACCGATCAGACGACAGCGGCCGCGGCGGCGGACCGCGTGGTCGCCGCGATTCTCGGCACGCGAGAGAGCGCCGCCCAGGGCGGTTATCAGCTGAAATCGAGCGGAGTGACCTGGACCGACGCGGCCGAGGCGGCCGCGCTGCGAAATGCGTTGGCGGCACGCGAAATCGAGAACGTCATGCTGGTGTCGACGGTCATGGCCGCGGCAGCACTGGCTCAGGCGGCGGGCAGCGCGACCAATTGCGCGCGTACCGCGCTGTTGCTGGTCGAGCCCAGCACCGCGACGCTGGCCGTCGTCGACACCGCTGACGGATCGGTGGCCGATGTGCGCCGGCATCCGCTGCCGAGCAGCGACGAGGCCGCGCTGGCGAAGCTGGCCGCGATGGTCTCGGGCGCCGAATCGATGAGGGCTCGCCCGGACGGGTTGTTCCTGGTGGGCTCGGACGTCGACATCCCGTACATCAAGCCCGCGCTGGAAGCGGTGACGTCGCTGTCGGTGACCACGCCCGAGGAGCCCGAGATGGCGCTGGCGCGCGGCGCATCACTGGCGGCGGCCAACGCGCAGTTGGGCGCGCCGTCGACGATCGCGATGCCCTACGCGGGGGACCCCACGGCCGACGGGCGCGAGCTGGCCTACAGCGCCGAGTCGACTACCGGGAAGTCGCGGGCGACCGCCGCCGACCGCGAGTCGGCCGCCCACTCAGGCGAGCGCCGCAGCCGCAAACCGGTGCTGGCCGTCGCCGCGGTGACGCTGATATTCGTGGGCGGCGTCGTGGCCCTCGCGGTGGCGCTGGCCGTCGACATCCGGCCGCACGCGCCGCAGCGCCCCGACATCACCCAAAACGTCGTCGGCCCGGCCAACCAGGCGCCCCCGCCGCCGGCCGCAATTTCGCCGCCTCCGGCGTCCGCCCCGCCTGCGCCGCCCGCCGCGCCGGTCTCTCCGCAACCGGGGCCCGGCCCCTCCCATGGCGAACAGTGGGACGACTGGCTCCATCGACACCTGGGACACGGTCTACCGATCCCGTAGCCGCGTCCCGGCCCCAACCGGAATGTGCCGCGAGCGCGTAAAATCGTGGGACTAGGGGAACATAGGGTGGGGACTCAGTGACCTCTGGCGTTTTCGCGGGGTGCGGCGGCCACGTCCTCACATCAGGACTAGCAATCGAACCTTGGAGGAGCTTTGGACACCGTACTTGGGGTGTCAATGGCGCCGACGGCCGTCCGAATGGTGCTGGTCGAAGGCCAGAATGGCGAAGGCGCCACCGTCGACGAAGACAACTTTGACGTTCCGCCCGAAGATGACGCCGCAACGCTCAGCGCGGCCAACCAGGTAGTCTCCGCGATCCTGGGTACGCGTCAGGGCGCGGCCGAGGGCGGCTACCAACTTGCCTCGACAGGGGTCACCTTCACCGACCCGATCGAGGCCGCCGCGCTCCGCGATGCGCTGGCCGCCCACAAGGTCGAGAACGTGATGTTGGTCTCGTCCTTCCTGGCCGCGGCCGCCCTGGCGCAAGCGGTCGGCAGCCAGACCAACTATGCGCAAACGGCGCTGCTCTACATCGAGCCCGAAACCGCGACCCTCGCGGTCGTCAACAGCGCCGACGGGTCGATCGCCGACGTCCGCCGGGAGCCGCTGCCGGCCGACGACGAGGCCGCGGTGGCCCAGCTGGCCACGATGGTTTCGCATGCCGAGACGATGGAGACCCGCCCGGACGGCGTGTTCGTCGTCGGCTCCGGCATCGACATCCCCCTGATCAAGCCCGCGCTCGAGGCGGCGACCTCGCTGCCGCTGTCGGCTCCCGAGGAGCCCGAGACGGCGCTGGCCCGAGGCGCGGCACTGGCCTCGGCGCACGCCCCGCTGTTCTCGTCTTCCACCGCGGCGCTGGCCTACGCCCAAGACCCGGGCACCGGCGCCATCAACCCCTTCGCGATCGCGCCGGGCTACTTCGACACCCCGGGAACCTTGGGCAGGGATGCGCTCGCCTACAGCGCCGTTCCTGATGACGTCGACGACCTCTACACCGGCGCGCATACCGGCGCCACCGCGCTCGTCGACGCGGGCTATCCCGAGCGCCGCTCGTTCCGGCTGGTGGGAAGCATCGTGGCGGGCGTCTTCGTCATCGGTGTGGTGGCGCTGGTCGTCTCGCTGGCGATCGCCATCCGGCCCACGGCCAACGTGCGGCCCAGTCCGAACCAGAACGTCGTCGTTGCGCCCACCCGGCCGGCGCCGGCCCCCGCGGCCCCCGCGCCTGCCGAGGCCCCGGCGCCGGCGGCTCCGGCCCCAGCTCCGGCGGCCCCGGCGCCCGCTCCCGAGGCCCAGGTGCCCGCTCCCGAGGCCCAGGTGCCCGCCCCGGCCCCTGCCCCGGCGGCGCCCGCGCCCGTTCCGGTTCCCGAGGCCCCGGCGCCTGCCCCGATTCCGGCGGCTCCGGCCCCCGCACCGCCACCCGCGGTGGTTCCGGTGCCGATCCCGCTGCCGATCCCGGGCATCGGTGGACCAATCATCGGCGGGCCGCCCGGCGGCGGCTTCGGCGGCGGTCATGGCGGCGGTGAGGAAGGGCCGCGCGGTGGCGGTGGCGGCGGGATCCCCGGCATTCCGGGCTTCGGCGGCGGCCACGGCGGTTTCGGCGGCGGTCACGGCGGGTTCGGCCGTCACTAGTCTGTTCGGGGCCACCTGTCATCTGTCGTTTGCCTCCCGCTCAGCGGGGCGATGCAATTAGCTCATGGCGACGACCTACACCGGTTATATGCGATGCACCGTCTTCGGCACCGGTTACCTGGGTGCCACCCACGCGGTCGGAATGGCGGAACTGGGACACGAGGTCGTCGGGGTCGACATCGACCCGGGCAAGGTCGCCAAGCTCGCCGGCGGTGACATTCCCTTCTACGAGCCCGGCCTGCGCAAGCTGCTGACGAAGAACCTGGCAACGGGGCGACTGCGGTTCACCACCGACTACGACATGGCGGCCGAGTTCGCCGACGTGCATTTCCTCGGGGTGGGCACGCCACAGAAGAAGGGCGAGTACGGGGCCGACCTGCGCCACGTCTACGCCGTCATCGACGCGCTGGTGCCGCGGCTGACGAAATCGTCGGTGCTCGTTGGGAAATCGACCGTTCCGGTGGGAACCGCGGCCGAGCTGGACAACCGGGCCGCCGCGTTGGCGCCACGCGGGGTCGACGTCGAGATCGCCTGGAACCCCGAGTTTCTGCGCGAGGGCTACGCGGTGCACGACACCCTGCATCCGGACCGCATCGTCCTTGGGGTACAACAGGATTCGACACGGGCCGAGACGGCGGTCCGCGAACTCTACGGCCCCCTGCTCGCCGAGGGCGTGCCTTTCCTGCTGACGGACCTGCAGACCGCGGAGCTGGTCAAGGTTTCCGCCAACGCCTTTCTGGCGACGAAGATTTCGTTCATCAACGCCATCTCCGAGGTATGCGAGGCCGCCGGCGCCGACGTCAGCGTGCTGGCCGACGCGCTCGGTTACGATCCCCGCATCGGCCGCCAATTCCTCAACGCCGGTTTGGGTTTCGGCGGCGGCTGCCTGCCCAAAGACATCCGCGCCTTCATGGCCCGCGCCGGCGAACTGGGAGCCGACCAGGCGCTGACCTTCCTGCGCGAGGTCGACAGCATCAACATGCGGCGGCGCACCCGGATGGTGGAACTCGCCAGCGCGGCCTGCGGTGGTTCGCTGCTGGGCGCGAACATCGCCGTGCTCGGCGCGGCGTTCAAGCCCGAATCCGACGACGTGCGCGACTCGCCCGCGCTCAACGTCGCGGGCCAGCTGCAGCTCAACGGCGCCGCGGTCAACGTGTACGACCCCAAGGCGCTGGACAACGCGCAGCGGCTGTTCCCGACGCTGAATTACGCGGTCTCGGTTGAGGAGGCGTGTGATCGCGCCGACGCGGTGCTCGTCCTCACCGAGTGGCGCCAATTCATCGACCTCGACCCCGACGACCTGGCCGACCGCGTGCGCTCCCGGGTCATCGTCGACGGCCGCAATTGCCTCGATGCCGCCCGCTGGAAGCAGGCGGGCTGGCGGTTGTTCAGGCTGGGCGCGCCACGGCCCTGAGGCCAATTGCCCCGACTGTCACGCCAGCGTGACAGTGACCGGCGAACGCCACGCCAGCGTGACGCTCGGCGCGAAACGCCGGCGAGTAGCCTGACCCGCGTGGACTATGCCGGTGCATTCCTGGAAGAGAACCGCGCATTTTCGGAGCTTTTCCGCGATGCCGACCAGTCCGGGCCCGTGCCGACCTGCCCGGGATGGAACCTGGGCCAGCTCCTGCGCCACGTGGGCCGGGGCGACCGCTGGGCGGCGCAGATCGTGCGCGACCGGCTCGAGGAGTTCCTCGACCCCCGATCCGTCGAGGGCGGCAAGCCGCCACCCGATCCCGCCGACGCGATTTCCTGGCTACACGGCGGCGCGCAGCGGCTGGTCGACGCCGTCGAGCTGACGGGGGTGGAAACCCCGGTGTGGACCTTTCTCGGCTCCCGGCCGGCGAACTGGTGGGTCCGCCGCCGCCTGCACGAGGTGGCGGTGCATCGGGCCGACGCGGCCATCGCGCTGGGCGCCGGATTCACGCTGGATGCCGACCTGGCCGCCGACGCGATCACCGAATGGCTCGAGCGCGTCGCGATCCAGGCCGGCGGCGACGGCGCGGCGCTCCCGCTCGAGGCCGGAAACACCCTGCACCTGCATGCCACCGACCCCGGGCTCGGCGAAGCCGGCGAGTGGACCATCAGCGTCGACGAGGGCCGGATCACCTGGTCACACGAGCACGGCAAGGGCACCGCGGCGTTGCGGGGCGGCGCGACCGAGCTGCTGCTGGCCATCCTGCGCCGGGTGCCGCTCGCCGACACGGGCATTCAGTTGTTCGGCGACGAGGCGGTGTGGCAGAACTGGCTGGACCGCACCCCGCTCTAGCCACGGCGGCGGGGCACACACGGTAACTTGCAACACATGACCACTTCGGAGATCGCCACCGTCCTGGCATGGCACGACGCGCTCAACTCCGCCGACCTGGAAACGCTGGTCGCGTTGTCCAGCGACGACATCGAGATCGGCGACGCGCATGGGGCCGCGCAGGGGCACGAGGCGCTGCGCGGGTGGGCCGCGTCCCGCCACGCGACGGCCGAACTCGGCCGGATGTACGTGCACGACGGGGTTGTCGTCGTCGAGCAGAAGGTCAGCGCCCCGGACAATCCCGGGGCCGTGACAACCGCCGCGTCGGCATTCCGCGTGGTCCACGACCACGTCACGTCCGTGTTCCGGCACGACGACCTGGCGTCGGCGCTGGCGGCCACCGAACTCACCGAAAACGACCTGGTCAACTAAGCGTGGAATAGGGGAGCCACTCATGCGCGGGATCATCTTGGCCGGCGGCTCGGGCACTCGCCTGCATCCGATCACCGTGGGCATCAGTAAGCAGCTGCTTCCGGTGTACGACAAACCGATGGTCTACTACCCGCTGTCCACCCTGATGATGGCGGGAATCCAGGACATTCTGGTGATCACCACCCCGCACGACGCGGCGGGCTTTCAGCGGCTCCTGGGTGACGGCTCGCAATTCGGGATCAGCATCAGCTACGTAACACAGCAGAGTCCCGACGGTCTGGCCCAGGCCTTTGTCCTGGGCGCCGATCACATCGGCAACGACTCGGTGTCGTTGGTGCTGGGCGACAACATCTTCTACGGCCCGGGGCTGGGCACCAGCCTGAGCCGCTTCCAAAACATCAGCGGCGGAGCGGTTTTCGCCTACTGGGTGGCCAACCCGTCGGAGTACGGCGTCGTCGAGTTCAGTGACGACGGCACGGCACTGTCGCTGGAGGAGAAACCCAAGACGCCGAAGTCCAACTACGCGGTGCCGGGCTTGTACTTCTACGACAACGACGTGATCGAGATCGCCAAGGGCCTGAAGAAATCGGCGCGCGGTGAATACGAGATCACCGAGGTCAACCAGATCTATCTCAACCGAGGCCGGCTCTCGGTCGAGGTGATGGCCCGCGGAACGGCGTGGCTGGACACCGGCACGTTCGATTCCCTGCTGGACGCCAGCGACTTCGTGCGCACGCTGGAACGACGGCAGGGCCTGAAGGTCAGCGTTCCCGAGGAAGTGGCATGGCAGCAGGGCTGGATCACCGACGAGCAGTTGGCCGAGCGCGCCCGCACCCTGCTCAAGTCCGGCTACGGCGGCTATCTGCTGGATCTGTTGGAGCGGAGCCGATTTCACTAGGTTTTGCCAGGGCCGCGGCGATCGCCGTCGTCAGCGGCACCGACAGCGCCAGCGCGATACCGCCGACCGCTGACTGCGCGATCTCGATGGCCACACTCTCGCTGGTCAGCACGTCGGTCAACGAGCGATTGGCCACGCTGAACAGCAGCAGTAGCGGCAGCGAACTGCCGGCGTAGGCCAGCACCAGCGTGTATACCGTGCTGGCGATGTGATCGCGTCCAACGCGAATGGCGCCCAAAAAGATCGCGCGTCGCGAGCCACCGAGGTGGGCGAGCTCGAACACCGTCGACGCCTGCGTCACCGTCACATCGTTGAGCACGCCGAGCGAGCCGATGATGAATCCGGCGAGCAGCAGGCCGCTGATCGACACGTTGCCCAGGTACGCGCTGACGGTGGCGTTCTGGTCATCCGACAACCCGGTTAGATGGGCCAGTTGTATTGCCGCCCAGGACAATCCCGCGGCCAGCAGCAGCGCCGTCAGGGTGCCCAGCAGTGCCGCGCTGGTCCGCAGGCTCACGCCGTGCGCCAGGTAGATGACCGCGTAGAGGATGGCCGCCGCGGCCACCAGGGCCACCGGAACCGCGGGTGCGCCGTCACGCAACGCGGGCAGCAAGAACGCCACCAGCACCACGAATGCGACCCCGATGCCCACCAGCGCCAGTAGTCCCCGCCAGCGCGCCACGGCGACGATCACCACCGCGAACGCGATGGCAAGCGCGACCAACGACCAGCCACGTTCGAAGTCGTAGAAGGCGTAGCTGGTGGCGCCTTGATCATCGACCTGCCGGACGAGCCGAATATGGTCTCCCACCGCGAATTTCGGCTGGCCCGGGCCGGGGGAGGACTCCAGCAACGTGTTGGCGCCCGCGTTGGGCCCGGAATCGATGGCCACCTGGGTCAGCACGCACCGCCCCGCGCCCGGCGGTGCCGGCTGCGGCGCGGTGGTGAGCACCTGGCTGACCGACGGGCTGCCGCAGTCACCCACGCCGCTGGACAGCACGTGCCCGGCCTGCGTGCTCACCGCGCCGCCGGCCGCGTTTTGGAAGGGCATGGGGATGGCGACGTGCTGCCGGCTGGGCCACAGCGCGATGGCGCCACCCAGGACCGCCACCCCGATCGCCACCAGCAGCCCGACGACGATCCTGGCGGGCAGCGACTCAACCGGGGCGGGTCCGGACAGGCTGTGCGAATGCGAGTGCGAGTGCGTCACCCGGTCCACCGTAGAGGCGGCGGCTGCGAAGATGCTTACTGGCGATAGCCGACCAGGAAGTTGCCCAGCCGCTCGATCGCCGCGGCCAGGTCGCGGGCCCACGGCAGCGTCACGATGCGCAGGTGATCCGGTGCCGGCCAATTGAATCCGGTGCCCTGGGTGACCAGGATCTTCTCCTGCAGCAGCAGGTCGAGGACGAGCTGTTCGTCGTCGGTGATGTCGTAGACCTCGGGGTCCAGCCGGGGGAAGGCGTACAGCGCGCCCTCGGGTTTGACGCAGGACACCCCGGGAATCTCGTTGAGTTTCTCCCAGGCGACGTCGCGCTGCTCGAGCAGCCGCCCGCCGGGCAGCACCAGGTCTTCGATGCTCTGGTGGCCACCGAGGGCTACCTGGATCCCGTGCTGGGCCGGGACGTTGGGGCATAGCCGCATGTTGGCCAGCAGGTTGATGCCCTCGATGAAACTCTCGGCGTGGTCCTTGGGGCCGGTGATCGCCAGCCATCCCGCGCGGTAGCCGGCAACCCGGTAGGCCTTGGACAGCCCGTTGAACGTGAGGCACAACATGTCGTGGGCCAGCGAGGCCACGTTGATGTGCTTGGCGTCGTCGTAGAGGATCTTGTCGTAGATCTCGTCGGCGAGCAGCAGCAGTTCGTGCTTGCGCGCCAGTTCCACCATCTGGGTGAGGACCTCGCGGCTGTAGACCGCGCCGGTCGGGTTGTTGGGGTTGATGATGACCAGCGCCTTGGTGCGCTCGGTGATCTTGGACTCCAGGTCGGCGATGTCGGGCTGCCACGCCTGCGTCTCGTCGCACAGGTAGTGCACGGGCGTGCCACCGGCCAGCGACGTCGACGCCGTCCACAGCGGGTAGTCCGGCGACGGGATCAACACCTCGTCGCCGTTGTCGAGCAGGGCCTGCAGCGTCATCGTGATCAGCTCGGAGCACCCGTTGCCCAGGTAGACGTCGTCGACGTCGAAGCGGGGGAAGCCCTCGACCAACTCGTAGCGGGTGACCACCGCGCGGCGCGCGGGCAGGATGCCCTGCGAATCGGAGTAGCCCTGCGCGTACGGCAGCGCCTGGATCATGTCGCGCATGATCACGTCGGGCGCCTCGAAGCCGAACGGCGCCGGGTTGCCGATGTTGAGCTTGAGGATGCGGTGTCCTTCGGCCTCCAGCCGCGCGGCATGCTGGTGCACCGGGCCGCGGATCTCGTACAGAACGCCCTGGAGCTTGGACGACTGCGCGAAGACACGCTGCCGGTGGTGAGCGGAAGCGTTCAGGGGCAGCTGGTGAGTGGTCACGTCATCAATGGTGCCACTTGTGTCCACCGAAATTTGCTGTCAAGCCGCAAAATCCCAGGTCAGCGCTTGCCCGGCGGACGGGCCCCACGCGCGATACCCAGCCCCTTCACCGGCGGGCCCGACGGTGCGTCGGCGCCGTCGGTCTCCTTTGCCGGCTCCGCTTTCGGCGCCGGCTCGGGCTCGGCTTCATCGGGCTGGGCCTCCGCCTTGGGTGCCTGGGCGGCCGGCGCGGCCTTCTTGGCGCCGGGTCGTTTCGCCCCGGCGGCGATGCCCAGGCCCTTGACCGGCGCCGCGGGCGCCTTGTCGCCCGGCTCGTCCTGGGCCTCGTCGGCGGCCGGTTCGGCCTTCGGCGCGGCCTCGGCCTTGGGTGCCTCGGCGGCCGGCGCGGCCTTCTTGGCGCCGGGTCGCTTGGCCCCGGCGGCGAGGCCCAATCCCTTGGCCGGGGGCGCCGCGGGAGACTCCGCGGGCGCCTCCGTCTTGGCTTCGGCCTGGGCCGGCGCCGCCTTCTTGGCGCCGGGCTTCTTGGCGCCGCCGGCGATGCCCAGCCCCTTGGCGGGCGCGGCGGGCGCTGCGGGCGCGGAGGCCTCGGCCTTACCGTCGGCGGCGGGCTCGGCCGCCTTCTTTCCGGGCTTCTTGGCGCCGCCGGCGATGCCCAGCCCCTTGACGGGCGCCGCGGGCGCGGCCTCGGACTTGGGCGCGGCCTCGGCGGGTGCCTCCTCGGTCTCCTCGGCCGGTGCCTCGACGGTGGCGGTGGCCTTGGGTGCCTGGGCCGCCCGCTTCTCCGCCTCCTTGGCGGCCGTGCCCTTTTCCGGCAGCGTCGCCTTGTCGTATTCGAGGGACCCGAGCAGCACCTGGGCGACGTCGAGCACCTCGACCCCGCTGCGGCCGGCCTCTTCCTGCCGGTCGTTGACGCCGTCGGTGACCATCACCCGGCAGAACGGGCATCCGGTCGCGATGGTGGCGGCCCCGGTGGCCAGTGCCTCGTCGACGCGTTCGTGGTTGATCCGCTTGCCGATGTGCTCTTCCATCCACATCCGCGCCCCGCCCGCGCCGCAGCAGAAGCTGCGCTCCGCGTGGCGCGGCATCTCGGTGAGCGTCGCACCCGCGGCCCCGATCAGCTCGCGCGGCGCCTCGTAGACCTTGTTGTGCCGCCCCAGGTAGCAGGGGTCGTGGTAGGTGATGTCTTGGGAGACAGGAGTCACCGGCACCAGCTTGTTGTCGCGGATCAGCCGGTTCAACAGCTGCGTGTGGTGCAGCACCGAGTAGTTCGAGCCCAGCTGCCGGTATTCGCGGCCGAGGGTGTTGAAGCAGTGCGGGCAGGTGACGACGATCTTGCGGTCGACGGTCTCCACGCCCTCGAACACCCCGTCCAGGGTCTCGACGGCCTGGGCGGCCAGCTGCTGGAAGAGGAACTCGTTGCCCGAGCGGCGCGCGGAGTCGCCGTTGCAGGTCTCGCCGGTGCCCAGCACCAGGTACTTCACCCCGGCGACGGCCAGCAGTTCCGCGACGGCCTTGGTGGTCTTCTTGGCCTTGTCGTCGTAGGCGCCGGCGCAGCCGACCCAGAACAGGTACTCGAAGCCGTCGAAGCTGTCCACGTCCTCGCCGTAGACGGGAACGTCGAAGTCCACCTCGTCGATCCAGTTGGTCCGGTCGGACGCGTTCTGGCCCCAGGGGTTGGACTTGGTTTCCAGGTTCTTGAACAGCACCGACAGTTCCGAGGGGAACTCCGATTCCATCATCACCTGGTAGCGGCGCATGTCGATGATGTGGTCGACGTGCTCGATGTCCACCGGGCATTGCTCGACGCACGCGCCGCAGGACACACAGGACCACAGCACGTCGGGGTCGATGACGCCGCCCTGTTCGGCGGTGCCGACCAGCGGGCGGGTGGCCTGCTCCGGGCCGGAGCCCATGATGCGGCCGAAGCCCGACTCCGGGACGTGGTGCGCCTCGGCGTGCTTCTCGCCGGCCAGTTCCTCGCCGATCCCGCCCTCCGGGGTGTTCTCGGCGGGCGATTCCTTGTCCCCGAGGATGTAGGGCGCCTTGGCCATCCAGTGGTCGCGCAGGTCCATGATGACGAGCTTGGGAGACAGCGGCTTGCCGGTGTTCCACGCCGGGCACTGCGACTGGCAGCGACCGCATTCGGTGCAGGTGGCGAAGTCCAGCATGGCCTTCCAGCTGAAGTCCTCGATCTTGCCGCGGCCGAATTCGGCGTCGTCGGGCGGGTTTTCGAAGTCGATCGGCTTGCCGTCGGCCTCGATCGGCAGCAGCGGGCCCAGCCCGTCGGGCAGCCGCTTGAAGATGACGTTGATCGGCGCCGTGAAGATGTGCAGGTGCTTGGAGTGCAGCACGATGATGAGGAAGCCCAGCATGACGGCGATGTGCAGCAGCAGGGCCGTGGTCTCGATGATCTCGTTGGCCGGCTGGCCTAGCGGGCGCAGGATCGCCCCGAAGAGCTGAGACAGGAAGGCGCCGTTGCCGTAGGGCAGCGTGCCGTTGTTGACCGCCGACCCGCGGACCAGGACGTAGGTCCAGATGACGTTGAAGATCATGAACAGCACCAGCCACGCGCCGCCGGTGTGTGAGCCATAGAACCGTGACGAGCGGCCGATCTCGCGCGGGCTGCGCATCAGCCGAATGATGGCGAACGTGGTGATGCCGAGGAAGACGGCGGTCGCGAAGAAGTCCTGCAGGAAGCCCAGCGCGTCCCAGCGTCCGATGATCGGGATGTGGAAGTTGTCCTGGAACAGCAGGCCGTAGGCCTCGATGTAAACCGTGAGCAGGATGAAGAAGCCCCACATGGTGAAGAAGTGCGCCAGGCCGGGGATCGACCATTTGAGCAGTCGGCGCTGCCCGAAGACCTCGGAGAGCTCGGCCCAGATTCGTTTGCCGGGCTCGTCGGTGTGACCGGGAGCGGGCTTTCCGGACGTGATCAGCTTGAACAGCCACAGGATCCGTCGTCCGGCGAGCGCGGCCACGACCAGCGTCATGCCCATGCCCACGATGAGTCTGATCAGCATCTGCGTGGTCACAGAAGGTCTCCCCAATGCATCTTTGAATCAGCCTGCGAATTGTTTGCCTGCTTAGCCCTGCTCATAGTTACATCTCCGCAGCTTTCGCCGCGAGAAAGGCTGCCCTAACTTAGAAGTCCGCCGGTGTCCGTGGCCTGCGTTGTTAGCGAGGCCGGTGTGACCCTCATCGCCGTGACCGGCCGCGTCAGCCCCGCGGTACGAAGGGGGGCAGGAGCGGCCGGAACCGGGTCGTCGTGGGGGGCGCGGCCGTGGTGGTCGCCTGCGACGTCGTGGGCGGCGCGGTGGTCGTCGTCGGCGGGGGCGTCGTCGTCGTGGTGGTCGGCGGCGGCGTCGTGGTGGTGGTGGTCGGCGGCTCGGTGGTCGTGGTGGTCGGCGGCTGCTCGGACGACGACGACGGCGGCGGGGGTGGCGGCGGGAGGACCGTCTCGGTGGTGCTGCCGTTCGGCTGGGTGATGGTCACGGTTTGCGACGTTTGCGGGGGCGCCGGCGTGGTCGGCGGGGTGGTGTTCACCGGGTGGGACTTGGGGCGGCCGAGGGTCAGGGCCAGCACGATGGCTACCAGCACCGCCGCGGCCGCCCCCGCCACCAGCAGGACCAGCGCGGTGCGTTTGTACCAGGGCAGCGGGCCTTCTTCCGCGGCGTAGCGATCGCCGTCCGCGTAGCCCGAATCCGTTGCCTCCCGGGAATACTCGCCCGTGGCGTCGCGGCCGGTGTAGGGCACCGGCTCGTCGCCGCCGTCGACGTCCTGGGACCAGGCCAGGGCGCCGTCCACATCGGTGGCCTGGGCGGCCGACGCGGCCTGGGTCATGTCGATGCCGGCGGTGCCGACCATCTCGGTGGGCGTTTCCACGACGGCGCCCGCGGCGGTCGGAACGCCGGCCGACGTCTGCTGCTCACCGAGTGCCGCCGCTCCGATGGCGGCGCTGACGGCGGGCTGCGGTGGGGCGAGCACCGGCACCTGAAAACGCTCCGACAACCGCGCGGCGAGCAGCGGGATGCCGGCGCCGCCGCCGACCGCCGCCACGGCGGCCAGCCTGCCCCTCGCAATCCCGTTGCGGCGCAACGCTTCTTCCAGAGTGCCCAAGAATCGATCCAGCGGTTCGGCGATCAGCTGCTCCAGCTCGGCGCGGGACAGCTGCGCGTTCGCACCCGGAGCCAGCGCGACGGAGGCGGTCGCAGCGGTCGACAGTTGCTCCTTGGCGCGCCGGCATTCACCGAGCAGGCGGCTCTGCGAGCCCATCCGCACGGTGCTGCCCAGGTCGGCCATGGTGTCGTCGGAGGCCCGCAGGCGGCCGAGCACGAGCTGATCGATCGCGTCGCCGGAGAAATCGGCGGATCGCACCGTCGGGCCGACGCGGGTGAAGTTGGACCCGGCGTCCATCAGGGTGACGCTGGTGCCGCTGGCTCCGAAATCGCACAGCGCGACGACACCGGCGGTCGGGAATCCCGGCCTGCCGCGCAGCGCAGCGAGCGCGGCGGTGGCGTCGGACACCAGCACCGGCGCCACACCACCGCGGGCGAGATCGGGCTGGGCGAAGAATTCCTCACGCAGCGCGGTGAACTGGGCGTCGGACCAGTACGCGGGGACGGCAATGGTGATCGGGGTGCCGTAACCGACGGTGCGCGCCATGGCCTCGATCGCCTCGACCGTCAGCACCTCCCCGAGGTACTTCGTCCCGTCGGCAGCCACCAGGGGGGACCGGTCGCCGACGCGCTCGACGAATCCGCGCAGCACCATCCCGTTTTGGGTCAGGTTCGGGTTTTCCTCCGGCAGGCCAACTTCGGTCGGCCGGCTTTCGAAGAGCGTCAATACGGCGCTGCGGACCACCGGCGGCCTGCCCGCGCGGGCAGCCACCAGGTTGGCCGCCCCAATCGACAGCCCGAGCGACTCGCTCATGCCCCGCACCCCACTTCCGATCGCCCGGTGGTCCTCACCCTAGCGGCCGACGGGGTCAGCGCAGGCCCGGCGGGACCGTGATCGCCGTGGGCACCCCCGGAATCGTGATCACCGAGGGCACCTGCGGCAGGTGATGCTTATGCGTTGGTTCTTGCTGACTCGGCTGGCGCGTGGGCTGCTGGGTCGGCTGCTGTGCCGGCGCCTCGACGGCGCTGCTGGTGGTCGGCGTCGTGGTGGTGGTCGGCGCGGTCGTGGGGGTGGTGGTCGTCGTGCTCGTGCGGCTGGTGCTCGGGGACGGGCTGGTGCCTTGTCCACCCTGCAGCAGCTCGGTGATGCCGTACACGATCAGCGCGATCAGGATCGCGACGAACGCCAGCCAGGCGATGAGCAGCGGGGGCTTGCGATACCACGGAGTGGGCCCGGCCTCCAGGTCGTCGAACGCTTCGGGCTGCTCGAACCCCGCGGGCGGGTTCGCCGGGGGTTCGCCGGTGGTCGGCTGCTCAGCGACGCCGTAGTCGGCATGCCGGGTCGCCTGTTCGTGGAAGTCTTCGGGTGGGCCGTTGCGTGCCACGGCACCGATGGTACTGACACCGCCTGCCAGCCTCCTGAGCGCGCCTTCAGAACGTGTTGACCTTGTCGAGCGCGTCCCGGACGCGTCCCCGCGCCCGGCCGAGCCGGGCGGCGGCCTCGGCCGCGTCGACGCCGGCGAGCAACGCGACGATCGCGGTCTTGGCATGACCGCCCGCGGCGGCGAGCGCGGCGGCCGCGGTTTCCTCGTCCACGCCGGCCGCGTCGCGCACGATGCGCACCGCGCGGCGGCGCAGCTTCGCGTTGGTCGCGCGCACGTCGACCATCCGCGGTCCGTAGGCCTTGCCGAGCGCGATCATCACGCTCGTCGAGAGCGCGTTGAGTACGACCTTCTGCGCCGTTCCCGCGGTCAGCCGGGTGGATCCGGCGAGAACCTCAGGGCCGGTGAGCAATTCGATCACCACATCGGCAGCTGCCGCGCTGCCCGAGTTGTTGACGATCGCGACCGTCAGCGCGCCCGCCGCCCGCGCATGCTCGAGCGCCCCGAGCACATACGGCGTGCGGCCCGACGCCGTGATCCCGACGAGTGCGTCGGCGGCGGTCAGGTCGGCGAGATCGGTTGGCTCAAAGGCGTCTTCGGCGCCCTCGATCGCCTCGGTCAGCGCCGCCGGCCCGCCGGCGATCACACCGCGCACAAGGTCGGTGTCGAACGTGGGCGCGCACTCGGCCGCGTCGAGCACACCGAGCCGCCCGGGGGTTCCGGCACCGGCGTAGATCAGCCGGCCGCCGTGCGCGAGCCGCGCGGCGATCGCCTCGGCCGCCGCCACGATCCGCGGGACCGCCGCCGCCACCGCGGCATGCGCCTCGCCTTCGGCGGCGACGAGCAGCGCGACGACCTCCCCGATGGGCCGCGCGTCGAGGTCGTGCAGGCCCGGACGCTCGGCTTCGGTGGCGAGCGCGTCGAGTCCTTGCGCGGCAGAGGTTTTCGGTGCCGCCTGCACGCGGATCACGTGCGGCTCGTGGATCGCCCCCAGCCGCAGCGCCCCGTCGAGCGGATCGGCGGCGGCGGGGACGAGGTCGAGCTTCCCGCGCAGCGCTTTGAACCCGGCCAGGCCGCCGACCATCGCGACCGGGCCATCCCCTGCCGCGCGAGCGGTCGCGGCGAGCGCCTCTGCCGCCGCGCCGACGATCGCCAGGGCGGCGGCGTCGCCCTGCGCAGCGAGGACGTCGGGTGCGAAGGACGCGAGCCCGGCGGCATCGGTGAGTTGGGCGGGCCAGGTCTCCGGCGCGCCGAAGCGGGCGCGGGCGGCGTCGAGCAGCGTGGTGGACGGGCCGCGGCCGTCGTGCGCGCGCAGCGCCGCGCGCAGACCGGCGGCGCCGATCCACGCGCCGCCGCCCTCGTCGCCCAGCCACGGCCCCCAGCCGTCGGCAGTCCGCAGCGCGCCGTCCGCGTCGATCGCGAGCGCCACGACGCCGGTGCCCGCGATCAGCACCACGCCCGGCTCCCCGTCCAGCGCGCCGGCATGCGCGATCACGGCGTCACTGGTCACCGCGATGCGCTCGGCCCGCAGCGAGGCCAGCAGCGCATCGCCCAGCGCACGCGCCGAATCCGGGGCCGCCAGCGCGCCGGCGGCGCCCACGATCACCTCGTCGACCGCGCCGAGCCGGCGTGCTAATTGGTTGGCCAAGTTCACGATCGCCGCCTCCGCGGCCCGCACGCCGCCGGGCGCCGCGAGCCCCGGCGCGCCCGGCCCCGCAGCCCTGCGGCCGCATGCCGACGCCCGGCACGACGTCTTACCCAAGTCGACGGCGAGGATCACCGCACCCATCCTTTATCGGAGCGGGCCGTGTGTCGACTGCCGGGCAGACTGGTCTGGTGGAGCGGGCGTTGCTGACCGTGGGGCACGGGACGGCCGGCCGTGAGCGGCTAGCGGAGTTGCTTGCCGGCGCCGGAATTGAGCTGGTGGTGGATGTGCGGCGATATCCGGCCAGTCGGACCAATCCGGACGTGCGGCGGGAGGCCCTGGAATGCTGGCTGCCCGAACGCGGCATCGACTACCGGTGGGAGCCTCGCCTGGGCGGGCGGCGCCATGTCGCGGCGGGAGAACTGGAGCCGGACAGCTGGTGGACGGTTGCCGCGTTCCGGGCGTACGCCGCATACACCCGGACGCCGGAGTTCGGCACGGCGCTGGACGAGGTCCTGGCCGACGCCGCCCGGCGCACCACCGCGGTGATGTGCAGCGAGAGCGTCTGGTGGCGCTGCCACCGGCGGCTGATCGCCGACGTGGCAGAGCTCGGCCGCGCGGTGCCGGTGCGACACCTCATGCCGGACGGCCGCCTCACTCCGCACCGCCCCGCGGACGGTGCTCGCCGCCGTCCCGACGGCCATCTGGTATGGGACGGCTGAGCCGGAACGGCTGGCAGAGATCCTCGTTGATCGATGTCAGCGGTACGTGTAGCGCGGACAGTGGACTTCGCCGCCTCCTGAATGTCCCACTCGCAATGTCTTCTGTATCCAAATAGACGACATTCGAGAGTCTCAAAAGTCTGTGGCGGAACCAGCGCCCGTGTAGAACCCTTGGCCGTCGTTGGCAGTTTCGGCCACCGACGTAGCGTAGCCATGATGGCGGATCTGTTGAACGGCATACGGCGAGTGGATCCGAACAATGGGCCGACCGGGCTACGCCGCTTGATTGCCCGCATCCCCACCACCTGGCTCGGCGGGGGCATCCACCGTGTGCTCTTCGCGCCGATCGACGCGACGCTGATGCGCCTGACCGGCGGCCGGTGCAGTTCGGTGTTCGGCATCGTCCCGCTGGTGGTCCTGCGGACGACGGGGGCGCGCTCGGGGGCTACCCGCGCGGCGCCGGTGGGCTACTTCACGGACGGTGACGACGTCATTCTGATCGCCACCAACTACGGCCGCGCAGACCAGCCGGGCTGGTATTACAACCTGGTGACGGACCCGGAGTGCGAGCTGCTCGCGGATGGCGTCGAGGGCCGCGGCGGTCGCTTCATCGCCCATCTGACCCTGATTTTTCAGCCTGGCTTGTAATGACCTTGTTTGGTGGTCGGGTTGGTGGTGGCTGCGCTGTTGGGACTCGCTGATGGTGGTCGAAAGCTTGTGGGCGATAGCGCAAGTGGCGGTGCGCGGCGGCTGCGGCGGTGCGGTGACCGGTTTTAGGCACGACCGATCGCGATGTGGCGGTGGGGGGTTCGCGATGCGGTGCGGGGTTACATTGACGGGCCGGTTCGCGGCGGTCAACCGAAGGCCGGTAGCGCCCGGATGTGTCGCAGCGCGGTGCAGAACGCCTCGAGGTGAGGGTAGGCGGCGGTGAAACGTAGGTGCAGGCGTCGACCGTGACGCACCAGTCGGGCGGCGACGTTGAGAAATGCCAGGCGCAGTCGTTTGCCGCGCGCTCGGCGGACTGCGCGGGGCAGCGCCAGGGTGCGCAGCCACAGCCCGATGTTGTGGGCCAGGGCGGCGGCCTGCCAGTACAGCCAGTTACCGAAGACGGTTGCACCGGGGCGTGGATCATCCCGAAGTCGTTTTTCAGCGCCCGGATGGTGTCTTCGGGGATGCCGCCGCGCAGCCGGTGGTGGGCTTCGACCTCGGCCGCGCTGAGCTTGTCGGCGGTGACGTTGGTGATGATCGCGTGCAGCTGCCAACCATCAAGGTCATCAAAGGCCAGCTGGTCACCGCATCGTTTGGGTTGGCGGCGCACGATCAGCCGCACACTGCGCCCCAGCACCGTGGTGGTGGTCTCGGCGATCTGGCTGCCCTTGCCGGTCTCATGACCCAATGCCGGGGTCCATACGGTGTCCGGATCGGTGGCCAGGGCGTGGATCACCGCCGCGACCGGCTTGTACTGCTTGACCGTGACCGAGTAGTCCGCGCCGTGGCGTTCGGCGGCGGCGATCACGTCCTGCTGGTAGCCGGCCGAGTCGACCCGCAGCCACAGCCTGTAGTTGTCTTGGCAGCCGGCCGGGATGGCGCTTACGCACTCGTCGATGAAGCTGCCCATCGCCCGGCCGTCGTTGGCCGCGCCGCCCCGGGCGCGCAACGCGAGCACATCGCCGGTCTCCCCGAGGACCCCGACCAGCGGGGACAGCGCGGTCTGCCCGGTGCGCGAGAACGCGCTGCCCTGCTTGCCGCACCCATAGGTCGCCACCCGGGTGGCGTCGGGGTCGATGGTCAGCCGATCACCGGCGGGTGCCGCCCCGACAGCCCAGGCCCGGCGCAGCATCACCCGGTTGACCGCGGCGGCTTTGGCCACCCGGCCCAGATCCGCGCCCGCCACAAACCGCCATAACGTGGGCACCGACGGCAACGGGTTGGTCCCGCGCAGCACCGTGGTCGCCGGGTCGGCCAGCAACACCCGGTCGGACAAGAAGTCTCCGCCGGCCAGCAGTAGCTCGGTCAGCGCCCGGTAACACTGCCCACCGCTATAGCCGCCCGGCCCGATCGCACGCAACCCCCGCCGATCGGCCTCAGCGACCACGTTAAGCCGATCCAGCAGCGGACCCCACAACGCCACCCCCGCCACCGGCGTCAAATCGTCCTCCGACGCAGTGATCACCGGGTGGGGCACCGGTCGCCGCGGACTCGCCAGCACCACATCATCGACATCGAACAACAAACCAGTAGCATTCACCACACGGGTGCCCTTCCGCCCGGGAAGACATGACTTCAAACATCACGATTTTCCCTTGCGCGAAGGGCATTTCCGTGTCACGACACAGCAATTACCCCATACCAGGCTGAAAAATCAGGGTCTGACCGAGGGCGCAGACCGGGACCGGTTGTTCGCCTTGGCTCAGCGCTATAGCCCTAATTACGCCATCTACGCCGACAAGACCGCCGGTTTTCGGAAAATGCCGGTGTTCCGTCTAGCGCCGAAAACCCCTTGAGGTTTCCGAAGCGTTACGGCGGACTTCTCGGAACCGGCGCCACCACTGCGAGTCACTTCGGACACTGAATGTTCTTCGCACAATCGCTGCCATCGCCGAGGTAGGCCGTTTTCGAATTAAAGTCGTCGTGCATGTCGCAAACTATGCAGCATGCGCGCAATGCCATTGCCTGTAGCCAGCGAGCGCCAAAGCTTACTGGGGTACCTGAAATTTCAGCAGACAGCGTTCTTCGCTGTCGCTTATGGCCTGACCGACGAGCAGGCCCGCTGCACGCCGACTGCGAGCACGCTGTGCATCGGTTGGTTCACCGGCAAGACGAGTTAGATGAGCGCGACGACACGGGAGCCCTCGCCGAACACGGGCGTCCGCCCGATCGAAAACAACCGCCGTGTGTGTCACAAATCACCAAAAACAGCTGCCTAAAGGTGACCGATCTTCGCGCACTCGGCCGTTTATCTCTATGAGAGCGGCTTACCGGCGCGCCGACACCGATGGGAGCGGTCCAATGGGCACAGCGATGGGCACTGGGCATTACAGGTTGGCAATGTCAACTTGATTTGGCCCCACTGTGACGGCTTGATTTGGCCCCGGTCATCTTCGCGGTCTGGTTGTTGCGGGCGTGGGTGAGTCGGTATGAGTGGCTGCCGGTTTCGATGATCTGGCNTGGCAATGTCAACTTGATTTGGCCCCACTGTGACGGCTTGATTTGGCCCCGGTCATCTTCGCGGTCTGGTTGTTGCGGGCGTGGGTGAGTCGGTATGAGTGGCTGCCGGTTTCGATGATCTGGCCAGCGAAGGTGAGTCGGTCGACGATGGCGGCGCATAGGCGCGGGTCAGTGAAGGTCTTGGTCCAGGCGGAGAAGGGTTCGTTGGAGGCGATGGCGATCGCGGAGCGTTCTTCTCGTTCGGTGAGGACTTGGAAGAGCAGCTCGGCACCGCGGCGGTCCAGTTGCAGGTATCCGAGTTCGTCGATCAGGAGAAGGTCGACGCGGCCGTAGCGGGTGATGAGTTTGGTGAGGTGTTTATCGTCGGCGGCTTCGACGAGTTCGTTGACCAGCTTGCTGGCCAGGGTGTAGCGGACTCGGTAGCCGGCTTCGGCGGCGCGGGTGCCCAGGCCGATGAGGAGGTGGCTTTTGCCGGTGCCGGAGTCACCGATCAAACACAAGGGGTGGCCGGCTTTGACCCAGTCGCAGCTGGCGAGTTGGCCGATGAGGGCGGGGTTGATCGCGGGGTTGGCGTCAAAGGAGAAGTCCTCCAACCGTTTCAGGCGGGGAAAGGCGGCGTCGCGGATGCGGCGTTGGGCGCGGCGGTGGTCACGGTCGTCGCACTCGGCGATGACCAGTTCGGCCAGGTATCCCAGGTAGGTCTGGTGTTCGCGTTCGGCGGTGGTGGCGATCTCGGCGTAGCGGTCGCGGATGGTGGGCAGGCGCAGCATGCGGCAGCCCTGGTCGATGGCGGCGGTGGCGGCCGGCTCGGTCAAGGTGTGGCGGGCGGTCATGAGCTTTCCTTTCCGAGCAGGGCGTCGTATTTGTCCATGCAGGGCAACGGTCGGGTGTCGGCGGGCAGCTCGGCCCGGCGTGACACGAGATCGACCACTAAAGCGTCCTGATCCTGGCCGTCGGGTCCGGCTGCCGCCCCGCGGTGTTCGCCGGCCTTGCGGGCTTCCAGGGCGACCACATCGGGGTTGACCGAGCCCACCGCCAGCGCGGCGACGATGCCCGCCAGCACATCGGCGTGCTCAAGGCGGCGGTGCAACAGCAGCACTTCGACCAGGGCGCGGGTTCCCGCTGCGTCGCCGTGGGCTTTGCGGGCCGCNGCCCAGAACCGGTCGTGGTCGGCGGTGAAGACCTTGGCCGCTCGGGCCTGGGCCAGTGCGGTCGCCCCGGGCAGAGCGCCAGGCTTACGCAGCAGAATCTCCAGATAATGATCCAGATCAAGGACTTTGACGCCCTTGCCGATGGCCCGTTGGTGGCGGGCCACCACCTGGTTACGGTCATAGGCGCTCACCGTCGAGGCCGACAGCTTCACCCGCAGCCGGTGTCCGATGAAGCGGGCGGGCACCGAGTACTGGTTGCAGCGCACCGTCACCTGCGCGTAGCGGTCGACCCGCGGAGTCAACGTCAATGCGGTGTCGAACGACTCGGCCGGCAATGGGTGAAGCAGGGTGCGCTCCAGCGCCCAGTCCTGGGCCACGCTGGTCGAGCGGTTGCCGACCCGGCGGGCCTCATCGGCGTCGTCGGCGGCCTCCAGCAGGGCGTTGAGTTCGTCGATGGAGTCCACCACCGGCATCGGCACGCAGTGGTTGCGGCGAAACCGCCCGCCCTCGCCTTCAACCCCGCCCTTCTCGTGGCTGCCCTCATGGCCGGGCTGGCAGTACCAGGCCTCGAACCCGTAGTGGGAGCGAAACGCGATCCAGCGGTCGTTCTCCTGCCGGGATCGCCCGAACAGGACCTGGGTGACCGCGCTGTTGAGGTTGTCATAGCGGACCTTGCCGATCGGCACACCGCCGAAACGGGCGAAGGCGTACTCGTGGCCCTCCAGAAACGCCTCCTGGCCAGCGGTGATCGAAGCCCGGTGCGCCGCCCGCGCCGAATAGGACAACCGCATCGTGAACAGCGTGGTCTTGGTCTTCACCCCGGCCAGGATCACCCACAGATCGTGGAAGTCGACTTCAGCCTCAGCGCCGGGTTCATGGGTCTGGGGCACATACCCCAACTCCAGCGGCCGGCCCGCCTCAGCGAGGATCTGCGGGCGGCGCTTGCGGACATGATCACGCACCGTCGAATACGACAACCCCTGTGCGCCATGTTCATCGACCAAGCGGGCCAAAACCCGCCGCGCAGTATGACGCTGCTTTTTCGGCGCATCCAGATCACTGCGCAACATGGCATCGATCGCCGCCTTGAACGGCTCCAACCGCGGCGCTATCCGCGTAGCGCTCTTGCGGCTCGGCGGCACCGCCGAGGCCAAGGCCTGACGCACCGTGCGCCGATGCACCCCATGCTTATCGGCCAACCCCCGAATCGATAGCCCCTCGACCCGGTGATCACGCCGAATCGCCTCGAACTGCTGCACCCGCGACACCCTTCGCACGCCTGACCTCCGTGACCGGCAATCCGGACCATCCGGACACCGACCACGCTGAGGTGGGGCCAAATCAAGCCGTCATAACCAACACGGCGTGTCACCGAAGTGGGGCCAAATCAGACCGTCACAACAACGCCCCGCCGCCATCCAGGCGGGGCCAAATCAAGCCGTCCTCCTGGGGCCAAATCAGACTGTCACGGCCA